>JAWKXG010000007.1:0-166203 GCA_041397065.1 Paracoccaceae bacterium
GTGGGGCTTGTTCTTGGCAGGCTTTACCGGCGCGCCACGCGCGAAATCTCGCTGGTCAAGACCGGTGCAGGTGGCAAGCGCGTCATCATGGATGGCGGCACCATCGTCGTGCCCCTGCTGCACGAGGTGAGCCCGGTCAACATGAAGACCCTGCGGCTGGAGGTGAAGCGTGCTGCCGATGCGGCCTTGATCACCAAGGACCGGATGCGCGTCGATGTCGGGGTCGAATTCTATGTGTCGGTGCAGGCGACCGAGGACGGGATTTCCCGCGCCGCGCAGACCTTGGGCGAAAAGACCTTCAACGTCGATGCCCTGCGCGAGATGATCGAAGGCAAGCTGATCGACAGTTTGCGGGCAGTTGCCGCGCGCATGACGATGGACGAACTGCACGAGAACCGTGCGAACTTCGTTCAAGAAGTGCAGAACACCGTGTCGAACGACCTGCTCAAGAACGGTCTGGAACTGGAATCCGTGTCGCTGACCGCGCTGGATCAGACGCCGTTCTCGGCCCTTGATGAAAACAACGCGTTCAACGCGGTGGGTATGCGCAAGCTGGCCGAAGTGATCGCCAAGTCCAAGAAGGAACGCGCCGCCATCGACGCTGAAGCCGATGTTTCGGTGCGCCGCTCGGCCATGGAGGCCGAGAAGCTGAAAATGCAGATCGAGCGCGACGAGGAGGAGGCCCGCATCGCGCGTACGCAAGAAGTCGAGGTGCTGAAATCCGCCCAGCAGGCCGAAATCGCGCGCAACCACGAAGCCGCGCAATCCGAGAAGGAACGCGCCCGCATCCGCCGCGAGCAGGACATCCGCGCCGCCGAGATCCAGCGCGAACGCGAATTGCGCGCGGCTGAAATCCAGCGCGAGCGCGAACTGGAAGAGGCGCAGATCGCCAAGGAGCGCGAGATCGAGGTTGCCAATCAAGACCGCCAGATTGTCATCGCGCAGAAGTCCGAGGAACAGAGCCGCGCGCAGGCCTCTGCCGACACCGCTCTGGCCGAGGCCACCAAGGCCGCCGAGGCGATCGAAACCGCCCGCGCCGTCGCCGAGGCCGAACGGGCCAAGCAGATCGCCATCATCGAGGCCACGCGCGAGGCCGAGCGCGAGGCGACGCGGATCAAGGTTGCCGCCTTGGCCGAACGCCAAGCCGCCGAGGACCGCGCCGCCGCGCTGCGTGAAGAGGCACGCGCCGATGCGGATTCGATCACGATCCGCGCCGAAGCCAAGAAGCTGGACCTTCTGGCCGAGGCCGAGGGCCGAGAGGCCTTGGTGAAATCCGAAAACGCCCTGTCCGAAGCCATCGTCGAGATGCGGATCGCCTTGGCGAAACTGGAAGCGATGCCGAAAATCGTCGCTGAAATGGTCAAGCCGGCTGAAAAGATCGACTCGATCCGCATCAACCAGATCAGCGGTCTGGGCGGTGGTGCCGGGGGCGGTTCGGGCGAAGGCAAGGCCCCGGTGAACCAAGCCTTCGACGCGATGCTGGGCGCCGCGCTTCAATTGCCGGCGATGAAAAAACTGGGCGAGGAACTGGGCATGAACTTCGACGGCGGGCTGGGCAGTATCCTTGATGCGCCCGCGCCCGAGAAGCCCGTGACGGATGCCGAGCCAAGCCCGAACAAAGCCTGACAACGCAAAAGGGCGGCCCAAGGGCCGCCCTTTTTGTGAATGCAGTCGGGGTCAGCCGACGATGGTCGCCTCGGTCGCGGCGCGCAGTTCGGCCTCGGTCACGCCCTCGGCGCATTCGACGATCTTAAGGCCGCCTTCGACCACATCCAGCACACCCAGATTGGTGATGATGCGGTTCACGACCTTCTGGCCGGTCAGCGGCAGGGCGCAGGTTTTCAGCACCTTGGACTCGCCGTGCTTCGACGTGTGGTCCATGACGACGATCACACGCTTGACGCCCGCGACCAGATCCATCGCGCCGCCCATGCCCTTGACCAGCTTGCCGGGGATCATCCAGTTCGCCAGATCGCCGTTTTCGGCCACTTCCATCGCGCCCAGGATCGCCATGGCGATCTTGCCGCCCCGGATCATCGCGAACGAGGTCGCGCTGTCGAAATAGGCGGTGTGCGGCAGCGCGGTCACCGTCTGCTTGCCCGCGTTGATCAGATCGGGGTCAACGGCGTCTTCCGTCGGGAAGGGGCCGATACCCAGCATCCCGTTTTCCGATTGCAGCGTGACGGTCATTCCCTCAGGGATATAGTTCGCGACCAGCGTCGGAATCCCGATGCCGAGGTTCACATACATGCCGTCTTGCAGTTCCTGTGCCGCGCGGGCGGCCATTTGGTTACGATCCCAAGCCATGATCTCTGCCCTCCCTCAAGCCTTGCGCACAGTGCGCTGTTCGATGCGCTTTTCGTGCTCGCCCTGAATCAGGCGGTGCACATAGATGCCCGGCAGGTGGATATGATCGGGGTCCAGCGTGCCGGCTGGCACGATTTCCTCGACCTCCATGATGCAGATCTTGCCGCAGGTCGCCGCCGGCGGGTTGAAGTTGCGCGCCGTCTTGCGGAAAATCGCGTTCCCGGTGGTGTCGCTTTCACGCGCCTTGACGATGGACAGATCAGCCGCAGCCCGGTTTCAAGGATACAGGTCTCGCCGTTGAAATCCTTGTGTTCCTTGCCTTCGGCGATCACGGTGCCCACGCCCGTCTTGGTATAGAAACCGGGGATGCCCGCGCCGCCTGCGCGCATGCGCTCGGCCAAGGTGCCTTGGGGGTTGAATTCCAGCTCCAACTCGCCCGACAGATACTGGCGCATGAATTCCGCGTTCTCGCCAACGTAGGACGAGATCATCTTTTTCACCTGCCGCGTTTGCAGCAGGATGCCCAGCCCGAAATCGTCCACCCCGGCGTTGTTCGACGCCACCGTCAGGTTCCGGGTTCCGGCGTCGCGGATCGCCGCGATCAGCAGTTCGGGAATCCCGCACAGTCCGAAGCCCCCCGACGCAATGGTCATGCCGTCGAACAGAACCCCGTCCAACGCCTCGGCGGCCGAGCCATAGATCTTCTTCATCATGTCCCCCGGTTTCATGGTCGAGGGTGTTTTCGCGCGGCAGCGCAGCGAAGTCAATCGACGGCAGCGGGCGCTGTGCTTGCCAAAGCCCGGTGCGCGGGTAATGTGCGGCCGTATGAAAGCGATGCGCCGGATCATGGTTGGGTTGGTGGTGGTCTGGCTGGCCGGTTGCGCTGCGCCGGCCAATCGACTGCCGTTGCCTGAACCTGCGGAGCGCCTTGCCACGACGACAATCTATCTGGCCACCGATGGCCCGGCCGATCCGCGATCCACCGTTTCAATCGTGGCGGATGGGCCGGTCGACCTGCGGTTTGTCGTCCGTGATCGCGGGCGCATGCGCGTGGTTGCCCGATGCGATGGCCGCGCGAGGGCCATGCCCGAGGGGTTCGTGCTGTCGCCGCCGGGATGGTCCGCGCCGGATACGCCGGTCATGCTCGACCTCGGGCCGGGCGAGCGGTGGCAACAGCGGATATCGCTGGCCCCCGACACGGCGCAGTGCCACCTGACGGTGACACCCGGCGGGTATCCTGCATGGGGGGTGACGGTGCAGCGGCAGGCGCTGGCGGTCGATAGACCCCTGCAACGTTGTGCGGGCGATGGCGATGGCCCTTCTCTGAGCGGGGGGATCATGGCGTCGGGTGGGTTGTCGATGACCTGCCCGGTAGCCGCGGGACGCGTCGAGATCCTTGTTGACGGGCTTGACGCGCTGGCGCTGAGGGTCGAGGCCCTGACCGGCACCCGGGTGTCGCGCGCCGCCCTCGAACGCGGCGATCCGGACATGGCGTTGGACTTTTCGCGCGCGCCAGACCTCGAACTTATTTATGTCAACTATCTGAATATAAACGCTGATTTTGTCGGCTACCTGACGGCACGCATGTTGGCGTGGCACGCTGCGCGCGGGACGGCGGTTCGGTTGCTTTTGTCCGACATCATGTTGACCGATGCCGACCGGGCGTTGTTCGAGGGGCTCGCCGCGCGGTATCCGTCGGTGCAGATCCAGTCCTATCGATTCCCGGCGCTGGCCGCGACCGATGGCGAGGCGCAGGTGGCAAGGCTGCACCGGATCGCACACGTCAAGCTTTTCGCGACACTGGCGCGGGATCCCGGGCGGTCGGTCGCGATCATTGGCGGGCGCAATCTGCACGAGGGGTATTTCTTTCCGACGCCGCGCGATTTGTCGGCCTATCCCGCGCTGGAACAATACGACCCGGCCGATACGCGCTTGACCGGTGGATTTACCGCGTTCGACGATTTCGAACTCGCGCTGCATGACGATCAGGCGGTTCGGACAGTTGTTCAGCATATGGGCCAGTTGTGGAACCGCGATTCGATCACGCAGGCGCCTGTGGTCGATGCTCGGCCTCCCCTGCTTCGCCCGATGCGCGAGGGGCAAATGCGGCACTTCCTGTCGGTGCCTTTCGCCGACGGGACCGCGCAATTGCAGTATTTCGTCGGGCTGTTCGACGCGGCGCAAACGTCGATCCGGATCGCGGTTCCCTATCTGAACCTGCCCGAACCGCTGGAGCAGGCGCTGGGTCGGGCCGTGGCGCGGGGCGTCCGGGTCGAAGTGGTCACGACCGTCGAATCGCGCGAAGCGGCGGAATTCATGATTACCGGGCAAAATGTCCTGTTCGGGAACCGATTTGCCGGGCAGGTCGCCTTTTACGATTACGACCCACCCGAAGCCCTGCTGCATTCGAAACTGTTCGTGATCGATGGGCGCGTGGCGCTGGTGGCATCGACCAATCTGAACCAGCGCAGTTTCTATCACGATCTGGAAAACGGTCTGGTGTTCCAAGACCGCGCAATCGCCCGGCAGATCGACCGGGTGATCCAGCGCTATATCGATGGGGCCGAACCTTTCACGCCCGGGCGGCCCGTGTCGGGGCTGGTCCGCGCCCTTGATCGGATCGGGGTGATCGACCGGGCCTTCTGAACCACGCGATCCCTGACCACCCGGGTTACTCGGTCGCCGGGGCGTCTTTCTTTGCTTTTGCCTTTGCCGCCGGTTTCTTGGCGGCGGGCTTCTTCACGGCGGGCTTGGCGGCTGCCTTTTTCGGCGCTGCTGCCTTCTTGCCCTTGGTGCCAGCTTTGGCGGTGATCAGTTCCAGCGCCTGCTCCAACGTGACGGCCTCGGGCTCCATGTCCTTGGGCAGGGTGGCATTGATCTTGCCCCATTTGACATAGGGCCCATAGCGTCCGGGCATCACCTGCACCGCGCCGCCATCTGGATGTTCGCCCAACTCGCGCAGGGGCTGTGCCGCGGCGCCGCGTCCGGGCCCGCGGGATGCCTTCTGGGCGATCAGCTCGACCGCGCGGTTCATGCCGATGGTAAAGACCTCTTCGACATCGGGGAGGTTCGCATAGGTGCTGTTGTGTTTCACGTAGGGGCCGAAGCGACCGATATTCGTTTCGACCGGTTCGCCGTCCTCAGGGTGCTGGCCGACAAGGCGCGGCAGGGTCAGCAGGCTGACGGCGCGCGGCAGGTCGACAGCCTCGGGCGCCCAGGACTTGGGCAGGCTGGCGCGCGGTGGCTTGGGGTTTTCGGTGCTGGCAAGACCGCGCTGCACATAGGGGCCAAATCGCCCCGCCCGCAGATAGATCGGGTCGCCTTGTTCATGGCCCAGAAGCTTGCCGTCGCCCGACAACTCGCCGTCGCCTTCGTCCCCCGACAGGGGGCGGGTATAGCGGCATTCGGGGTAGTTGTTGCAGCCGATAAAGGCCCCGCCCGAGCGCGCGGTCTTCAGGTTCAAGCGGCCTTTGCCGCAGGTCGGGCAGACGCGCGGATCGCTGCCATCCGCGCGCGGCGGATACAGATGCGGGGCGAGAACCTCGTCGATCTTCTCCAGCACCTCGGTGATGCGAAGGTCCGAGGTTTCGGCAATCGCCGCCGAGAAGTCGCGCCAGAAGCGTGACAGCACATCCTTGTAGTCGCGCTCTCCGGCCGAGATGTCATCAAGCTGCTCTTCGAGGTCGGCAGTGAAATCGTATTCCAGATATTTGCGGAAATAGTTGACAAGGAAGATCGTCACCAACCGGCCCTTGTCCTCGGGGAACAGGCGGTTCTTGTCCTTGCGGACATAACCGCGCTCCTGGATCGTCGTGACGATCGACGCATAGGTCGAGGGGCGACCGATGCCCAGTTCTTCCATCCGCTTGACCAGCGTAGCCTCGGTATAGCGCGCGGGCGGCTGGGTGAAATGCTGCTCGGGCGTCACCGATTGCTTGGGCGTTGCGTCGCCTTGCGCCAGTTGCGGCAGGCGTCCGTCTTCGTCGCCATCCTCGTCGCGGCCCTCTTCGTAAACCTTCATGAACCCGTCGAACAGCACGACCTGCCCCGTCGCCCGAAGACCGACCTGACCGTCCTTGCTGCCGATCTCGGCTGTCGTGCGTTCCAGCCGTGCGCTTTCCATCTGGCAGGCGATGGTGCGCTTCCAGATCAGTTCATACAGTTTGCGCTGGTCGGATTCGGTCAGCCGCAGGCTGTCAGGGTCGGCCGACATGTCGGTCGGTCGGATACATTCATGCGCTTCCTGCGCATTCTTGGCCTTGTTCTTGTAGATCCGCGGGCTGCCCGGCACGTAATCCTTGCCGAAACGCTTCTCGATCTCGGCGCGGGCGGCCTGCACGGCCTCGGGCGCCATGTCGATGCCGTCGGTTCGCATATAGGTGATGTAACCGGCCTCATAGAGGCGCTGCGCCGCGCTCATCGTTTGCTTGGCGCCCATGCCGAATTTGCGGCTGGCCTCTTGTTGCAGGGTCGAGGTCATGAACGGCGCCGAGGGGTTGCGGCTGGCTGGCTTGGCCTCGACCGATTGCACGAACAGATCGCGGGAACGGACCGCCTGCACGGCCATTTCCGCGCTGGTTTCGGTGCCGAGGTCGAACTTGTCCAGCCGCTTGCCCGCAAGGCTGGTCAGGCGCGCGGTGAATTCCGCCCCGCGCGGGGTTTTCAGGGCGGCGGTTACGCTCCAGTATTCCTGGGCGCGGAAGGCCTCCACCTCCATCTCGCGCTCGACGATCAGGCGCAGGCAGACCGATTGCACCCGGCCCGCCGACCGTGCGCCCGGCAGTTTGCGCCACAGAACCGGCGAGAGGTTGAAGCCCACCAGATAATCCAGCGCGCGCCGCGCGAGATAGGCGCGCACCAATTCCATGTCGACGTCGCGCGGCGATTTCATCGCCTCGGTCACCGCGGTCTTGGTGATCGCGTTGAACACCACGCGTTTGACCGGCGTGTCCTTCTTGATCGCGCGGGCCTTCTGCAGGGCCTCGGTCAGGTGCCAGCTGATCGCCTCGCCCTCGCGGTCAGGGTCGGTTGCGAGGATCAGGTCATTATCGGCCTTGAGGGCGTCGCTGATCGCCTTGAGGTGCTTTTTCGAATCTGTTGCGACTTCCCAAGTCATCTCGAAATCGTGTTCGGGATCGACCGAGCCATCCTTCGCCGGAAGGTCGCGCACATGCCCGAACGAGGCCAGAACCGTGTAGCCTGAACCCAGGTACTTGTTGATGGTCTTGGCTTTCGCGGGGGACTCGACGACGACAACAGCCATGCAAACCTCGGATTTTCAACGCCTTTTCAGAACCCCGACCGGGTGCGGCGTGATGTGATGCGCCGCCTAGATGGGGTGGAACGGGGGGCATTGTCAATCTGGCCTGATGTTCAGGCCCGGTTTGTTGCCCAGATCGCGGCGTGGTCAGGCGCGCGACAACAGGCCCCCGGCATGGCGCAGGACGCGCCCGTCCAGTTCCAGAAACAGCAGGGCAGGGGCCACGACCGACGCCGGATAGCCAAGGTCGCGGATCAACTGGTCCTCGGCCAAGGGCGCTTGTGACAAACGGTCGAGAATCGCGCCGTGCAGCACCAGCGTGTCGGGCCGCGCTTCGGCGACAGGGGCGGGCGTTACCGCATCGACGGCGGGTCGGCGGGCAGGCGGCGGCGGGGCGACAAGGGGCTGCAAGGCCTCGATCACGTCGCAGGCGTTACGCACGAGGCGCGCCCCGTCGCGGATCAGCAGGTTGCACCCGGCGGCACGGGCGTCCAGTGGATGGCCCGGCACCGCCATCACGTCGCGCCCCTGATCGAGGGCGTCGCGCGCCGTGATGAGGCTGCCCGACCCTTCGGCCGCCTCGACCACGACGACCGCGCGCGACAGCCCGGCGATCAGGCGGTTGCGCCGGGGGAAATGCCGGGCTTGCGGTTGCAGGCCGACAGGCTGTTCTGAAATCCAGAGCCCCTGATCGGCAATCGCGGCGGCCAGAGGCGCATTCTCAGGCGGATAGAGAACGTCGATACCCCCCGCCATGACGGCAATCGTGCCGGTTTTCAGGGCGGCTTGGTGGGCGGTCGTGTCGATCCCGCGCGCCAAGCCCGAAACGATGACATAGCCCTGCGCCCCCAACCCCTCGGACAGGTGGCGGGCGGTGCGGTGGCCCAGGCTTGAGGCGTTGCGCGACCCCACCAGAGCAATGGCAGGTTGCTTCAAGAGCGCGCGTCCGCGACCCTTGACCCACAGCACCGGCGGCGGGTCGGCCAAGGCGGCCAGTTCGGCGGGATATCCCGGTTCGCCCAGGCACAATAGATGCGCCGATTTGCGGCGGCCAGCGTCGATCTCGCGCGCGGCATTGTCGGTGGTGCAGGGGGCGTAATCGTCAACCCCGGCAGCCCGTGCGATGGCGGGCAGGGCCTCGATCGCGGCTTGCGCTGTGCCGTATTCGGCCATCAGGCGCAGGAATGTCGCTGGCCCGACCCGACGCGAGCGAATGAGACGAAGCCACGCCAGCCGGTCTTCTTCCGTGGTGGGTGGGGTGAAGGGTGTGGGAGAAGAATATGTGTTCCCGTCCATCGCAGCCTCGCCTCATTCAAGGTAAAGATTGCGATGGAACGGTTAACAAGGCGTGAAGGAAACCGCCGAATAAACGGCTTTCAAGAAAAATTCACGCGACCCCGCCGACGGTCAGTCCGCCGATCATCATCGACGGCTGGCCCACGCCGACGGGCACCGATTGCCCGGCCTTGCCACAGGTGCCGATGCCCGGATCCATGGCCATGTCGTTGCCGATGCCGCGGATGTTGCGCAAGGCGGTCGGGCCATCGCCGATCAGGGTCGCGCCTTTCACCGGCTCACCGATCTTGCCGTCGCGCACGCGGTAGGCCTCGGTGCAACTGAACACGAACTTGCCCGAGGTGATATCGACCTGACCACCGCCAAAGCCCACGGCCCAGATCCCGTCCTTGAGGTCCGCGACCAGCGAGGCCGGATCGGCATCGCCGCCCAGCATGATCGTGTTGGTCATGCGGGGCATCGGCGCATGGGCATAGCTTTCGCGGCGGCCATTGCCGGTGGCGGGAACGCCCATCAGCCGGGCGTTTTGCCGATCCTGCATATAACCCACGAGGATACCGTCCTCGATCAATACGGTGCGATTCGTCGGCGTCCCCTCGTCATCGAAGCTGAGCGACCCGCGGCGATCCGGGATGGTGCCGTCGTCCAGCACGGTCACACCCTTGGCCGCGACCTGCTGGCCCATCAACCCGGCAAAGGCCGAGGTTCCCTTGCGATTGAAATCGCCTTCAAGGCCGTGGCCCACGGCCTCGTGCAGCAGGATGCCGGGCCAGCCGTTGCCCAGAACGATGTCGAGTGTGCCGGCGGGCGCGGGGCGTGCGTCGAGGTTCACGGTCGCAATGCGGATCGCCTCGTGGACCAGCGGCTGCCAATGACCGGGTTCCAGAAGGCCGGTCAGATGGATCCGGCCGCCGCCGCCGGCCTGCCCCGATTCGCGCCGACCGTCCCGTTCGAGGATCACCGACACATGAATGCGCACCATCGGACGCGTGTCCGTCAACAGTGTGCCTTCGGGGCGCAGGATTGTGACCTCTTGCATCGCGGCCATCAGCGAGGCGCTGACTTGCACGACACGCGGATCGGTGGCGCGGGCATAGGCGTCGATCTCGCGCAATGTGTCGATCTTGCGGGCAAAGCCGGCGTCGCCGAGAACGTCGAAGTCGCCATACAAGCGCCGGTTGGTCGGCGCCGGCGCCAGTGCCGGAATGCCGCCGCCGTCAGCCACCGCAAGGCGAACCGTTGCCGCGGCGCGGCGCAAGGCGCCTTCGGTCAGGTGGCTCGAGTGTGCATAGCCTGCGACATCTTGGCGCACGGCCCTCAGGCCGAACCCCTCGGACGAGTCATAGGCGGCGTTACGGATGCGGCCATCGTCGAGGACCAGCGACTCGCTGCGGCGACGTTCGAGAAACAGCTCGCCATCGTCGGCACCGCTAACCGCTTCACGCAAAATGGCAAGACTCCGGTCTTGGTCCAGACTGGTCTCGAAGGGGCGGAAGGTGTCGGCGTGGGCCGGGGCCGCGTCGGATGCGGGCATCGGAAACCTCTTTTTTGCGATTGCGCGTCTTTGACGCAGATCAATTGGCGTCAATTGGACGCATGCTTTGGCTTGTTCTGTCGATGCTAATATGATTTTAACGGGTGTGAAACCGCGGAAATCCGCGCGGGCCCGCCCCGTGCGTTCGTGCTGCATGTCAGTGCGGCGGTGTTGATAAGGGGCCTCGCGGCCTGACAAGAAAACGGGAACACAAGATGCATCTTTTCAAGGACCTTACCCGCCTTGCCGCCACTGCCGGCGGATCGGCGCTGTCGCTGTTCGTCGCGGGGCAGGCCCTCGCACAGAGCGTGCCTTTCATCGGTGAACCGCACCCCGAGGGCATCGCCCTGCAGGCTGCCGCGACCTCGCTGGCCGATGACGTGCACATGATCGACGCGGGCCTGATGTATCTGATCACCGCGATCACGATCTTCGTGTGCATCCTGCTGGTCTGGGTGATCGTGTTCCACAACCGTCGGGCCAACCCGACGCCGGCGCGCTTTACCCACAACTCGCCGCTGGAAATCGCATGGACCGCGATCCCGATCTTCATCCTGATCGGTATCGGCGTGTTCACCGTGCCGGCACTGCGCCACCAGCAGATCATGCCCGAGGCCGATGTGACCATCAAGGTGACCGGCTATCAGTGGTATTGGGGCTATGAATACGTCGACCACGAGGTCGAATTCGCCTCGTACATGCTGCAGCGCGACGAACTGGCCGACTTTGGCTATGAACCCCGTCACTATCTGCTGGCGACCGACACGCAGGTCGTGGTTCCGGTCGGCCGCAACGTTGTGATGCAGGTCACCGGTGCCGACGTGATCCACTCGTGGGCGCTGCCTGCCTTCGGCGTGAAGCAGGACGCTGTTCCGGGCCGCCTTGCGCAGCTGTGGTTCAACGTCGACGAACCGGGCATCTATTTCGGCCAGTGCTCGGAACTGTGCGGCACCAACCACGCCTATATGCCGATCGTGATCCGCGCTGTCCCCGAGGCTGACTATGTCGCGTGGCTGCAAGAGCAGGGCGCGACCAATCTGGCGGCTGCGCCGGGCTACGAAGCGCCGGTTCAACTGGCCGCCAACAACTGACCCTGACAGAGCCGCCGCAACCGGGATGCGGGGTGCGGCGGTCCATCTTCGACCACGGACGGGAACGGAATGACCGACATTCGCGCAGACTTGAACGGGCAAGCAGGGCAGGGGGACGCCGGTTTCGGCGACTATGTCCAGCTGCTCAAACCGCGCGTCATGTCGCTGGTCGTATTCACGGCCATGGTCGGCCTGCTGGTCGCGCCTGATCGCCTGCATCCGATCGAGGCGCTGGCCTCCATCATCTTCATCGCGTTGGGTGCAGGGGCCTCGGGCGCGCTGAACATGTGGTGGGACGCCGATATCGACGCGGTGATGCGCCGCACGGCCAAACGCCCCGTGCCATCGGGCGCGGTGCAACCGGGCGAGGCGCTGGCGCTGGGCGTCGCGCTTTCGGGGATCTCGGTCGTCATGCTGGGGCTTGCGGCCAACTGGGTTGCGGCAGGGCTGCTGGCTTTCACCATCTTTTTCTATGCCGTGATCTATACGATGTGGCTCAAGCGTTCGACGCCCCAGAACATCGTGATCGGCGGCGCGGCGGGGGCCTTCCCGCCGATGGTCGGCTGGGTCGCCGCGACCGGCAGCATCGATCTGGAATCGGTTCTGATGTTCGCCTTGATCTTCATGTGGACACCGCCGCATTTCTGGGCGCTCGCCCTGTTCATGAACGACGACTATACCAAGGTCAAGGTGCCGATGCTGACGGTGACGCATGGCCGCAAGGTCACGCGCGCGCACATCCTTGTCTATACGTTGCTGCTGGCCCCGCTGGCCGTGGGCACCGGTTTCACGGCGATTGGCGGACCCGTTTATCTGGCTGTCGCCGTTGTGCTGAACGCGCTGTTCCTGATCGGGGCATGGCGGATCTGGCGCCGCAGCGAAGAAGCCGCCGAGGCCGACAAATACGCTGTCGAGAAAAAGTTCTTTGCCCTGTCGCTGGCTTATCTGTTTGGCCATTTCGCCGCGATCCTGTTCGAGGGGCTCCCCCTCGCTGACCGTGTCGCGCAGATCTTCGGGCTGGGGGCCTGATCGATGCCAATCGCCCATGAACACGAGCTTCACCGTCGCCGCTTCGGCCGGAACATGGGGGTCCTGCTGACCCTTGCCGCCTTTGTCGCGCTGGTTTTCGGCCTGACGATCGCCAAGGCACAACGCGGCGAATCGGTCGAGGCGTTTGACCATACCTATCGCACCAGCATCGACACCACGCTGCCGCGCACGACGCAGGGAGATCGCTGATGCTTCGCTGGTGGCGCTCGCTGGATGACAAGCACAAGACGCTGACCCAGACGGTGGGCGTTGTCGTGGTGATGGCCAGCCTCGGGTGGTTGGCGGTGCCGGCCTATAACTGGTTCTGCCGTGTGACCGGATATGGTGGCACCACGCAGGTTGCCTCGTCACGGGTCGGATGTCATTCTGGACCGGACGATCCAGATCCGCCGATGCCGGGTTGGAGCCGGGGATGGAATGGGAATTCCGTCCCGTCGAACGCACCATGACCCTGCGTATCGGCGAGACCGGCATCGCGTATTACGAGGCCTATAACCCCACAGACCGCCCGATCGCAGGCACGGCCGCGTATAATGTCGCGCCGTTTTCGGCGGGGGCCTATTTCACCAAGATCGCGTGCTTCTGTTTTACCGAACAGATCCTTCAGCCGGGCGAACGCGTGCTGATGCCGGTGACCTTCTTCGTCGATCCCGAGATCGTCGGCGATCCCGAAGCGAATTTCTACAACACGATCACGCTGTCCTATACCTTCTATGAAACCGAGCTGCCGGGCGATCTGGCGTTGCGCAGCGATGCGGTGACACAGACCACGAACTGAATTCCGGCCCGAACGCGGGCCTAACGACAACGCCGCGCAAAGCGGCTCCTTACGGGAAGACAAAGGGAACACACCATGGCGCACGAAAAGAACCATGACTACCACATCCTTCCGCCGTCCGTCTGGCCGTTCATCGGCGCGGTGTCGGCATTCGTGATGCTCACCGGAGCGGTGTTGTGGATGCATGATTCCACCCCGTTCATCTTCCTCGCGGGGCTCTTGGGCGTTCTTTACACCATGTTCGTGTGGTGGTCGGATGTTGTCAGTGAAAGCCACTCGGGCGACCACACCCCCGTCGTGGTGATCGGTCTGCGTTATGGCTTCATCCTGTTCATCATGTCCGAAGTGATGTTCTTCTCGGCATGGTTCTGGTCGTTCTTCAAGCACGCGCTGTACCCGATGGGCCCGGAAAGCCCGGCTATCGACGGCGTGTTCCCGCCCGCCGGTGTCGAAACGTTCGATCCTTGGCACCTGCCGTTGATCAACACGCTGATCCTGCTGCTGTCGGGTTGTGCCGCCACTTGGGCGCACCATGCCCTGGTGCACGAGAACAACCGCAAGGACATCAAGTCGGGCCTGCTGATCGCCGTCGTTCTGGGCATGATCTTCACCGTGCTTCAGGCCTATGAATACAGCCATGCGGCCTTTGGCTTTGCCGGCAACATCTATGGCGCGAACTTCTTCATGGCGACCGGCTTCCACGGTGCGCATGTCGTGATCGGCACGATCTTCCTGGCGATCTGCTATCTGCGCGCGAATGCCGGGCACTTCACCCCGGAGCGCCATGTCGGCTTCGAGGCTGCCGCTTGGTACTGGCACTTCGTTGACGTGGTCTGGCTGTTCCTGTTTGCCGCCGTCTACGTCTGGGGTCAGGGCTGATCCCTGACCGCGATTGAAACGTATTGTGCGGGGGGCCGAACGCGCCCCCCGTATCCGTTGAAAAAGGGGGTTTCGCGTGTCGTTCCGGTTTCTCAGCGCCGCTGTCTTTGGGGTCACGGGTCTGGCGATCCTGCTATGGCTGGGTTTCTGGCAAGTCAGCCGGCTGGAGTGGAAGCTGGACCTGATCGACCGGATCAACGCGCAGATGCAGAATGCCCCCGGCCCGTTGCCGCAGGACCCATCGCCGCAGGATGACCGGTTTCGCCCCGTGGTGGCCAGCGGTCGATTCACCGGCGAACATGTCGCCGTCTTGTCGAGCCTTCGCGATGCCGGACCCGGCGTGCGCATCATTGCCGTGCTCGAAACCGACGACGGCCGACGCATTCTGGTGGATCGTGGCTTTGTCCTCGAGGCCCGGCGCGGGTCTGTCGAATTGACCGCCGGATCGGTCGAGGTTGTCGGCAACATGGATTGGCCAGCCGACAGCGACAGCTTCACCCCTGCGCCTGACATGGCCCGGAACCTGTGGTTCTCGCGCGAGGCGGCGCCAATTGCCGCACAGCTTGGCGCGGAGCCGTTCCTTGTTGTCGCACGGGAAGACAGCGCCGCGCCACCGGACCTGCTGACCCAGCCGATGGATACCGCCGCCCTCAAGAACGACCACCTCGAATATGCGATCACTTGGTTTATGCTGGCGGCTGTCTGGGCGGTGATGACAACCGCCCTGCTGTGGCGTATCAGGCGAAGCGAAGACTGAGGAAAAGCCCGATGCACTATCTTTCGACCCGGGGTGCCGCACCCGTCCTGACCTTCGAACAAGCCATGCTGACAGGGCTGGCCCGGGATGGCGGGTTGTATGTGCCCCAGTCGGTGCCGACGTTGTCGCAGGCTGAAATCGCCGCGATGGCGGGCTTGCCCTACGAGGAAATCGCCTTTCGCGTGATGAAGCCGTTTATCGGCGAAACCTTCACCGATGACGAGTTCAAGGGGCTGATCGCCAAGGCCTATGCCGGTTTTGGCCATGCCGCCCGCGCGCCGTTGAAGCAACTGGCGCCGAATCATTTCCTGCTGGAACTGTTCCACGGCCCGACGCTGGCGTTCAAGGACTTCGCCATGCAACTGATCGGGCAATTGTTCCAAGCGTCGCTGAGCCGCTCGGGCGACCGGGTGACCATCGTCGGGGCGACCTCGGGCGATACCGGGTCGGCCGCGATCGAGGCGTTCAAGGGCCTTTCGAACGTGGACGTGTTCATCCTGTTCCCGCACGGCCGCGTGTCCGAGGTGCAGCGCCGCCAGATGACGACGCCTGTCGAATCCAACGTTCATGCCCTTGCGGTCGACGGTGATTTCGACACCTGCCAGGGCCTGCTGAAAGACATGTTCAACGACTTTGCCTTCCGCGACCGCGTGCGGCTGGCGGGGGTGAACAGCATCAACTGGGCGCGCGTTCTGGCGCAGGTGGTTTATTATTTCAGCGCCGCCGTGTCGCTGGGCGCGCCGCATCGCGCGGTGGATTTCACCGTTCCGACAGGAAACTTCGGTGACATCTTTGCGGGCTATATCGCGCGCCAGATGGGTCTTCCGATCGGCCGGCTGGTCATCGCCACCAACCAGAACGACATCCTGCACCGGTGCTTGACGACGGGCGTCTATCAGACCGATACCGTGCACCCCTCGATCTCGCCATCGATGGATATTCAGGTGTCGTCCAACTTTGAACGCGCCTTGTTCGACGCCTATGGGCGCGATGGTGCAGCGGTGGCGCAGGCCATGGACGAACTGAAGGCCACCGGCAAGTTCACCGTCAGCCAAGGCGCGTTGCAGGCGCTGCGCGAGGTTTTCGCCTCGGGCCGTGTCAGCGAGGAGGAGACCTCGGCGTCGATCACGCGCACGCTGGCCAATTCGGCGGAACTGCTGTGCCCGCATTCGGCGGTTGGCGTTGCCGTGGCCGAGGAGCATCTGGGCACGAACCCGATGGTGACGCTGGCGACCGCGCACCCCGCCAAGTTCCCCGACGCGGTCGAGGCCGCAACCGGCCTGCGCCCCGGCTTGCCGCCGCGCATGGCCGATCTGTTCGACCGACCCGAGCGGGTGACGCGCATGGCCAACGACCGCGCCGCGCTGCAAGCGCTGGTTCTTGAACGCACGGGGGCCTGATGCAGCGCCTCACTACCCTGTCGAACGGGTTCCGCATCGTCACCGAAACCATGCCCGGCCTTGCGTCGGCGGCGATCGGTGTCTGGGTCATGGCCGGCGCGCGCCACGAACGGGCCGACCAGAACGGTATCGCGCATTTCCTCGAACACATGGCCTTCAAGGGCACGGCGCGGCGCACGGCGTTGCAGATTGCCGAAGAGATCGAGGACGTCGGTGGCTATATCAATGCCTATACCTCGCGCGAGATGACGGCTTATTACGCCCGCGTCTTGCAGGCCGACGTGCCGCTGGCGCTGGATGTGATCGGCGACATTGTGCTGAACCCGGCGTTCGATGGCCGCGAGATCGAGGTCGAGCGTCACGTGATCCTGCAGGAAATCGGCCAGGCGCTGGATACACCGGACGACGTGATCTTTGATTGGCTGCAAGAGGCTGCCTATCCGGACCAGCCGCTGGGGCGTCCGATCCTCGGCCCATCCGACCGGATCGAACGCTACGACGCGGTCGATTTTCGCGGGTTCGTCGCCAGCCATTATGGACCGGGGCAGATGATCCTGTCGGCGGCGGGCGCGGTCGATCATGACCAGATCGTTCGATTGGCCGAAGCGATTTTCGGCGGGTTGTCGCCCCTTGTGATGCCTGCGGCGGCGCCTGCGGCATTCCACTGCGGCGAACGTCGCGAGGTCAAGGATCTGGAACAAGTGCATGTCGCGCTGGCCTTCGAAGGGCCCAGTTTCCGCGACCCGGATCTTTACACCGCGCAGGTGTATGCGGGGATCATGGGCGGTGGCATGTCCTCGCGCCTGTTCCAGAAACTGCGCGAGGAAAAGGGCCTGTGCTATACCACCTTCGCGCAGGCGGGCGCGCATGACGATACCGGGTCGATCACGATCTATGCCGGCACCGGGGCCGATGACGTGGCCGAACTGTCGCGCCTGATCGTCGAGGAACTGCGCCGCGCGACCACAGACATGACCGAGGCAGAGGTTGCGCGTGCACGGGCGCAGATGAAGGCCGGACTGCTGATGGGGCTTGAAGGTCCGTCCAGC
Source organism: Paracoccaceae bacterium (assembly GCA_041397065.1). Lineage (GTDB taxonomy): Bacteria > Pseudomonadota > Alphaproteobacteria > Rhodobacterales > Rhodobacteraceae > Pararhodobacter. Next base: position 17,402 of record JAWKXG010000007.1, read on the forward strand.
CGGGCCGAAAGGCTGGCGCGTCTGCTGGCGATATGGGACCGCGTGCCCAGTGTCGACGAGGCGATCGAGAAGATCGAAGCGGTGAACCTTCAGGGGATCCGCGCCTATGCCGAACGGCTTGCGGAACAGGCGCGATTTGCGATGGCGCTGTATGGGCCGGCCTCGCATGCTCCCAGCGCCGAGGAGCTGAGACAAAGGCTGGTTGCCTGATGATGGGCCTGTCGCGGTGGAGAAGGCCCCGACTGGCGATCGAGACCGAGAGGATGATCCTCAGGCTGCCGGAACATGCGGATTATCGGCAATGGGCCTCGTTGCGCGAGGCAAGCGCCAGCTTCCTGACCCCATGGGAGCCGACATGGTCGGAAGATCATCTGACCCGGCGCGCATTTACCGCCCGGGTGCAATGGGCGCGGCGGCTTTATCAGCAGGGCAGCGGTGTGCCCCTGTTGTTGGTGACCAAAGGAAGCGGGCATCTGCTGGGGGCCATCACGCTGGACAACATCCGCCGGGGGCCGACGCAGACCGGGACGATCGGATACTGGATCGGGCAGCCCTATGCCAGCCACGGTTTCATGCGCGAAGCGGTGCGGGCCGTGGTGAATCACGCGTTCAGTGAGTTGGGCCTCAGCCGGATCGAGGCGGCGTGCCTGCCCGAAAACGCGGCCTCGCGCACGGTGCTGGAAAAATCCGGGTTCAAATATGAAGGGGTGGCGCAAGCCTACCTGCAGATCAACGGGCGCTGGCGCAACCATGTGCTTTATTCCAACCTGCGCGCGGATCGCCGCGGGCGCACGGACGCAGGATAGGCCATGCTGAGGGACGTCGACGCGGGATTTCTGGACAGCCTCGGGGCAGAGTTGCCGGCCGGCACCCTTCGCCCGGTCGAGGCGCGCTACTGCGAAGAGCCACGCGGGCGGTATCATGGGCGTGCGGCTGCCGTCGCCTGCCCGTCAACCCCGGACGAGGTCGCCCTGATCCTGCGCCATGCGTCGGCGGCGCGTGTAGGGGTTGTTCCCTACGGCGGTGGCACCGGGCTGGTCGGTGGGCAAGTGATGCCGCAAGGGCCGCTGCCGCTGATCCTGTCGCTGGAACGGATGAACCGCATCCGCCTGATCGAGGCCGAAGGCAATGTTCTTGTCGCCGAGGCGGGCTGTGTGCTGGCCGACGTGCAGGCCGCGGCCCTGAATGCGGGCAGGATGTTCCCCCTGTCGCTGGCGTCCGAAGGGTCGGCGCGGATCGGCGGGCTTCTGGGGACAAACGCGGGCGGGACCGGCGTGCTGCGCTGGGGAAACATGCGCGATCTGTGTCTGGGCCTCGAGGTGGTGCTGGCCGATGGCCGGACGATCCACGGGCTGAAACGGCTGCGGAAGAACAACATGGGTTATGATCTGCGGCACCTGATGATCGGGTCCGAAGGGACATTGGGCGTGATCACGGCTGCGAGTCTGCGCCTTGTCGCCGCGCCGCGCCGGACGGGCGCCGCTCTCATGGTCGTGCCGGATCCCGCGGCGGCGCTGGCGCTGCTGGCCATGGCGCAGGCGCAACTGGGCGAAGGGGTGTCGGGCTTTGAATTGATCAGCGGCATGGGCCTGCACTTTCTGGCGGCGAAACTGCCGCAGGTGAGGCGGCCTTTCGACGATCCGCCTGCGTGGATGGTGCTGGTCGATCTGGGACTGTCACAGGCACAAGACCCGCTCGAGGCGCTGGCAACCCTGTTCGAGGCTGCCTTCGATGCGGGGTTGGTCAGCGATGGCGTGATCGCCCAAAGCGAGGCGCAGCGTGCCGAGTTCTGGACCATGCGCGAAACCATCCCCGAGGCAAACCGGCTGGTCGGCGCGATCGCCAGCCATGACGTCTCGGTGCCGCTGTCCGCATTGGCGGAGTTCATCGAACGGGCCGACACGTCGGTCGCGGCCTTGGGCGATATGCGGGTGAACTGCTTTGGCCATGTCGGCGACGGCAACCTGCACTATAACGTGTTTCCCGCCGAAGGGCGCACGCGGTCCGACTATGAGTCGCTGCGCGAGGCTGTCAGCGGGACGATCCATGACCTTGTCCATGCGTTCGACGGTTCTGTCAGCGCCGAACACGGGGTCGGGCGCCTGAAGACCGGCGATCTGGAACGCTATGTCGACCCGGTGGCCGTTGCCGTGATGCGGCAGATCAAGGCCGCTCTGGATCCCGCCGGGATCCTGAACCCCGGCGCGGTCTTGCGCGGCTGAGCGGCTCAGCTTTCGCCCGGGCGCAGGACTTCGAACGGCGCCTCGACATAGCAGTAATCGCGGTACCCAAGGCGGGCGGCGGGGGTAAACCGCGTGATGTCGAACTTGCCGTTCACCACGCAATCATCCCGCAAATACACACCCGTCACCACGCCCAGAACCATCGTGTTCGCGGCCCCGGCCAAGGGGACGATCTGCGTCAACCGGCATTCCAGTGCCGCGGGCGCGGCCGCAACGCGCGAGCAGGCGATGGTCTGGCACGGCGCGCGCTCGAGCCCGGCGAGGGTGAATTCGTCGACCTCTTTTGGTTCGATCCCGGCCGAGATGTTCATCGCGTCGAACAGCGCGCGCGACACGACATTCACGCAGAACACGCCGGTTTCGCGGATATTTGCGAGGCTGTCTTTTTCATTCGGGCGATCCGGCTTTCCGCCTGTCGTGGCGAACATGACCTGCGGGGGTGTGTAGGCGACACCGTTGAAAAAGGAATAGGGGGCGAGGTTCTCGGACCCATCGCGCGCCCGCGTGGAAATCCACCCGATCGGGCGCGGCGTGATGATTGCATTGAACGGGTTATGGGGAAGCCCGTGGCCGTTTTCGGGGCGATAGAACATGGGGCCTCCTTGTGTTTGATCTTGGAATTAACGCATGTTACGGCGTTTTCATAGGGACCGGCACAAGAAACGGGTGAGGGGCGCGGGTGGATCTGGAACAGGAGCTGGCCGAGGATTGGTGGGACGTCGAGGCGTTGTATGACCTCTGTTTTGCCCCCGGCCGCACGGCGCTTTCATCGTATCGTCTGCGCGACGATGTGCCCCCCGTTCCCGAACTCTGCCTGACCCTGTGGGACGAGACCGAGGCCCTCGCTGGCGCGATCCGGCAATGGCCGGTGCTGGTGGGTGGGCAGCCATCGCTGCTGCTGGGCCCTGTCGCCGTGCACCCGACCCGGCAGGGCGAAGGGCTGGCTGGCCTGCTGATCCGCGAGAGCCTTGCGCGGGCCATTCCGCTGGGCTGGACGCGGGTCATGCTGGTCGGGGATGCGCCCTATTACCGGCGGTTCGGTTTTGCCAAGCTGGACGGCGTGATCATGCCGCCGCCGACAAACCCCGAACGCGTTCTGGGCCGTGACTTGCGCGACGGGGCATGGGAGGGCGTGCGCGGCGAGGTAACGCGCTTTCAGGCCTGAACCACCAGCGGCGGCAGGCTTTGCACATAGTCGTTGAGGGCAGGGCGCAGGCTGGAACTGCCGCGCTTGCGTTCGGCGGCGATGATCGCGCGAATCTCGGACAGGTCGCTGCGCAACAGCAGGTCCTTGACCGGCCCGACCGAGGCCGGGCGCATGGACAGGCTGCGCAGACCGACACCGATCAGCGCCAGCGAATCGACCGGGCGCCCTGCATCCTCGCCGCAATAGGACAGGTGCGTCCCGGCATCGGCGCATTGGCCGACGATTCGTTCGATCAGGGACAGGAAGCTTAACGACAGGGCATCATAGCGACGGCGCACCAGTTCGTTTTCCCGGTCGGCGGCAAAGAAGAATTGCTTGAGGTCATTCCCGCCGATCGAGATGAAATCGGCCAGTTCGAAAAAGGCGGGCGGCGCAAAGGCAAGGCTGGGTGTTTCGAGCATGGCGCCGACTTCGACGGTTCGCGGAAGTGCGTGGCCCAGATGATCTTCGCGTTCCAGTTCCCGCATGAGGATATCGCGCGAGGCGACGAATTCCGACATCTCGGACACCAGCGGGAACATGACCGTCAGCGGCCGGCCCGCCGCGGCGCGGATCAGCGCCTGCAGCTGCATCCGCATCACGCCGGGCTTGTCCAGCCCGACGCGCACGGCCCGCCAGCCCATCGCGGGGTTCGGTTCTTCGGGCCGGTTCATATAGGGCATGACCTTGTCCGAGCCGATATCCAGCGTCCGGAAGGCCACCCGCCGGCCTTCGGCGGCGGCCAGCACGCGCGTGTAAAGCTGCACCAGCTCGGACCGCTTGGGCATCTTGTTCGACAAGAGGAACTGCAATTCGGTGCGGAACAGGCCGACGCCAACCGCCCCTGACCCCGCAAGCGACGGCAGATCGGCCATAACGCCCGCGTTCATGTGCAGGTCGACGGACGTGCCACAGCGCGAGATCGCCGGAAGGTCGCGCAGCGCGGCATAACGCGCGGCGGCTTCGGTCTGCATGGCGATCTTGTCGCGGAACGCGGCGGCGACATCGTCGTCGGGACGCAGATGAACAACGCCTTCGTCGCCATCCACGATGATCGTGTCGCCGTTCAGGGCTTCGGTCGTGACCGAAGCGCAGTGCACGACCAAGGGATCGCCAAGGCGCGCGCGACGACGGCCGCGTGCGACCCGACCGATCCTTCTTCGAGCACGACGCCCCGCAGCGCGCGCCCGTATTCCAGCAGTTCACCGGGCCCGATGTTGCGGGCGACAAGGATCGGGCGTTCGGGCATCTTTGCGCCGGTATCGGTGCCCTGTCCGGTCAGGATGCGCAGAAGCCTGTTCGACAGGTCGTCGAGGTCGTGCAGGCGTTCGCGCAAATAGGGGTCAGGTGCCAGTTGCAGCCGCGCGCGCGCCTCGGACTGTTCCTTTTCCACGGCGGCTTCGGCTGACAGCCCGTTGTCGATCAGCTGTTCCATGCGGCGCAGCCAGCCCCGCGACTGGGCGAACATGCGATAGGCTTCCATCACCTCGCGGTGTTCCTTGTCGCCGGTCGGGGTGGATTGCAGAAGGTCGTCCACCGAAACGCGCAGCTTTTCCACCGCTTCGCGCAGGCGCGCGGTTTCGGCGACGGGGTCATCGTTCACAAGATTGGTGACGACGACGCGCGGTTCGTGCAGCCAGACCTGCCCTTCGGCAGTCCCTTCCTGCGCCGCCCCGCCGCGCAGCATCACCGGGTGCTTGTGCGGGGCGGCGAAGGTGGTGTCATCGCTGACAAAGGCGCCCAGTTCGGTCATCTCGGCCAGAACCATCGCCACGACTTCGAGGGCATAGACCTCGTCCTCGGAATAGGCGCGGGCATCGCGGGCCTGAACGACCAGAACCCCCAGTTTCTCGCCCAGGCGCTGGATCGGCACGCCGAGGAAGCCGGAGTAGATTTCTTCGCCTGTTTCCGGCATGAACCGGAACCCGCGTTCGTTCGGGGCATCGGCGGTGTTCACGGCGGTCGCAGTGCGCGCGACGCGCCCGACCAGACCTTCACCCAACCGAAGGCGGGTGCGGTGAACGGATTCCGGGTTCAAACCGCGTGTGGCGCACAATTCCAGCGTATCGCGGTCGCGAAACAGGTAGATAGAGCAAACGTCCGTCTGCATCGATCCCGAGATCAGCGCAACGATACGGTCCAGGCGTTCCTGCCCGCGTCCCGGTTCGGCCAGCGTATCCCGCAGCCGGACCAGCAGCTTGCGACTTTCGCTTTCATTGCGTTCGATCATCATGTCCCCGTCGCGAGACTCGCCGTCTCTTGTGTCGACAATAAACGTCGGGGCGGCATAAGAAACGGTGAATCTCTCATGCCGCCGTCGGGTTCCCTTGTCGCATCACGCGTGGGCCGACGGGCCTGCGCGTGCCGTTTTCTTGGGCTCAGGCGGATTCGAGGCCGAAAGCGTCGTGCAGCGACTGGACGGCCAGTTCCATGTATTTGCGGTCGATCAGGACGGAAATCTTGATCTCCGAGGTCGAGATGACCTTGATGTTGACGTTGTCCGCCGACAGGGCCTTGAACATCTTTGCCGCCACGCCCGCGTGGCTGCGCATGCCGATGCCGACCACCGACACTTTCGATACGTCGGTATCGATGATCAGATCGTCGTAGGCGATCTTGCCGGCGGCTTTCGCCTCTTCCATCGCCTTTTTCGCGCGGCCCACCTGATCGACCGGGCACGAGAAGGTCATGTCGGTAACGGCACCCGAATGGGCTTCGTCATAATCCTTCTCGCTGATGTTCTGGACGATCATGTCGACGTTCACGCCAGCGTCGGCCAATGGGCCGAAGATCGCCGCCGCGATGCCGGGGCGGTCCTCGATGGTGAAGAGAGTGATCTTGGCTTCGTCACGCGAGTAGGCGACGCCCGAAACGACTTTCGATTCCATGATTTCCTCCTCGTCGCAGACCAGAGTGCCGGACGTTTCATCGGTTTCGTCAAATGAGGACAGCACGCGCAGGCGCACCTTGTAGCGCATCGCCAGTTCGACCGAACGGGTCTGCAGAACCTTGGCGCCCAATGACGCCAGTTCCAGCATTTCCTCGTAGCTGATCTTTTCCAGCTTGCGCGCCTTGGACGTGATCCGCGGGTCGGTCGTATAGACCCCGTCCACGTCGGTATAGATGTCGCAACGTTCGGCGTCGAAAGCCGCGGCAAAGGCGACGGCAGTCGTATCCGAACCACCCCGGCCCAGCGTCGTGATCCGCCCTTCGGCGCTGACACCTTGGAAACCCGCGACGACGGCGACCTTGAAACCTTCGGCGAATTTCGCATCCAGGTTCTCGCGCGGGATCGACACGAAACGTGCGGCGCTGTGCTGCGAGGTGGTGTTGATCGGCACCTGCCAGCCTTGCCAACTGCGCGCGGAAATTCCCATTTCCTGCAAGCGCAAGGCCATCAAACCCGCGGTGACGTTCTCGCCCGAGGCGACGACGGCATCGTATTCGCGCGCATCATAGAACGGCGACGTGTCGTTGACCCATTTGACCAGTTCATTGGTCTTGCCGGCCATCGCCGAAACGATGACAATCACGTTGTAACCGCGATCGACCTCGCGCCGGACCTTCTCGGCCGCGTTCGCGATCCGGTCGAGGTCGGCCACCGATGTGCCGCCGAATTTCATCACCAGAATCGGCATTCGTGCCCCCGTTCCCGAGCCCGCCGCCCGCAGTGGCGACGCGCGCTTCTCTTACGCGCGGGGCGGGGGTGGTGCAAGGGCCGGATGGGCCCGCAAAGGCGTTGCAGGCGGCGGATTTACACGGGATGCATGCGCCGATCAGCGCCGCTCGCGATCCGTCCCCCGGCGCTCGGGTTCGGACCGACGCTGCTCACGCGCGCGTGGTTCCGATGTGCGTCGCTCGCGGGTTGATGTTTCCGGCGTGCGCCGTTCCCGCGCATCCGAGACACGGGTGCCGAAGCTGAAGCTGGGGCGCTCGCGCTCTTGCGGCGAGGTTTCCGTGCGCGGGCGTTCGCGGCGGGCTGTGCGCGTCTCCGTGCGGCTTTCCGTGCGTTGCGCCCCGGTGCCTTCACGCCGGGGTTCTTCACGGCGGGCCGTGCGTTCGGGGCTGCCTTCTCGCCTTTCCGGTCGGGCGCTTTCGGAACGGCTGGTTGCCTCGGCTGAGGCGCAACTGGAATCGTGGCAGCGCGGGGTCGAAGCTGTTGTCGTCTCAGGGCGTCGCATCCTTGTGGATTCACTACCATCGGCGCGAACAAACCGCGCTGACATGCCGCTGTCCGAAGGTGTTTGCGCCTTTGCATGCAGCGCTCCGAAAAAGCCGAGGAGAATCGCGACACCGAACACGATCAGCGCCCGACGCGGTCCCGCATAGCTCATGAGAGAAGGACGTTCCATGGTGTGGCCTTTCGCTGGTTATCTGAAGGGGTCTCGGGCGTTCACATAGCTGGAAATCGACGGGGGGACTTCGGTCATGATTTCCATATTGGCGTTTTCCGTATTGGCGTATCGCCAGATGTCGAACTCGAATTCGTCGTTGAAGCCGCCGCCCCGCCAGCGCTGGAGCGCCCAAACAGAGCCATCATCCATGACGATCCCGACCCGCCAGTAACTCGGTCTCAGGCACACGCCCTCGGACGAGCACACGGTATCGCGGCCCTGGTTGGCGTATTCATTGACAAATCTGACAGGAGTCGGGCCAACCTCTTCTTCTTCCTCCGGAAGCGCCACTCTCATGAGCGACGCCGAAATATCGCTGCCCAGGTCGTTGACACCCGAACGGGTCGCGATAATGGCGCCCAAAGATATCCCGATCACCCCGCTAGCCAGCACGATCCAGTCGGCTGTCGTGGACCCTGAGTCCGAGGTCAGAAATTCAGCGAAACGTCCTTTGGGCAGCATCGTCGTGATTCACAGAAGGTTGGGTGCCAGTTCGGGCGCGGCGACCGGTTCGCCGCTCCCATTCTTCCAGATGTCGGTCGGGGGCGATCCCCAGACTGTCGTGCGGTCAAGTGTCCATGTGCTTCCGTCCGACATTTCTAACTCGACGTGACGGTATTCGACCGGATTGCCGCAGGTGTTCGTCACCATGTTGCAACCACCGCCGGTCATTGCGATGCGGTCGAGGGTGATCGCCACGGCTGACGGGTCGGCGCCTGCCACGGTGGTTCCGCGTAGCGAACTCAGGATGTCTTGCCCAAGGCTGCCGACCCCGCCGCGTGTTGCCACAACAGCGCCCAGCGACAGACCGACGACGCCAGCGGTCAGCACGATCCAGTCGGCAGTTGTCGACCCGGCATCATCTTTCAGGAATTCGGACCATCGATTGCGCATCATCGATCTCTTGTCAGCGTTGGTTAACCGGGCGGGAATGTCGGGGGCGGAACACTGTTTCCGGTGGCGTCCGTCCATGTGACCTGTGCCGGCTGACCGGTGATTTCGGTTGACGACATCGTCCACCAAGAACCGTCGCTGACCTGATAGGTCATCGTGACGTGGTTGACGGCCGGTGTGCAGGACCCGGATTTGTCGCACACCGGGTCGTCTGTCCATGCGACGCCCCGCCCCGAAGCGATGACGGTCATGGTGCCCGCAGTCGGATCCTCGGCGCCTGCCACACTGGCCGCGCGCAATGAGGCTCCGATGTCGTCGGCCAGCGAACTGACGCCCAAACGAGTAGCCGAGACGCCGGTGATCCCCAGGCCAACGACGCCTGCGGTCAGCACGATCCAGTCCGCGGTGGTCGAACCATCCTCGGACTGCAAGAAGCGCTGAAAGGGTAGATGACTGACCATGGAATACAACCACTCAGTGTATCGCCACGCCGGGGGGAAGCGGTGACGGGGTTCCCGGCGGGCTGAACTCGGGTGCGCTCTGCACATTGCCGTTCGAGTCTCTCCATGTTTCTGTCGCGGGCTCGCCAAAGACTTGCCTGCGGGTTCTGCTCCAGGTCGATCCGTCGCTCATCATATACAGCATTGTCACATGGCTGATGTCCGGTGCGCAAACGCCGCTGGCATCGCAGGCGCCCCTTTGGATCGTGCCCATCCCGCGGAGGACGGCGAAAATGGTGGGGCCTGCCAGCGTCGAATCATCGCCAGCCACCACGGCGTTTCGCAGCGACGCGGCAATATCGTCGCCTAATGAGTTCACGCCCAAGCGCGTCAAGCTGACGCCGCCGATCCCCAGACCAACGACGCCTGCGGTCAGCACGATCCAGTCCGCGGTGGTCGAACCGCTTTCAGAAGTCAGGAAATCTTTTACTATTCTCAGCATCGTGCGTCCCTCATGCCGACCCGAGATCGGGAGCGCTGACCACTTGGCCTCGCTCATTGCGCCAGACGGGTTCCTCCCAGAAGCCCGAGTCCCGATAGGTGCTTGTTGTCTTGGTCCAGACCGATCCACCCGGCATTTGCCAGCTTTCCTCGGTCGAATCGACATAAGCCATGCCGTTGAAGGTCTGGTCTCCGATAGTATAGGAGAACCATTCCTCACGGCTGTATTGACGCGATCCGAGCAACTCTGGCCGCGTTTCTTCGGGTTCGTCGACCACGCTGCCAGAAAGCGAGGTGCTCACATCCATCCCCAGATCGACGACACCAGTATGTGTCATGGCGATCGCACCGATCCCCAGCCCCACGACCCCGGAGGTCAGCACAATCCAGTCGGCGGTCGTCGAACCGCTTTCGCCGAACAAAAAGGAACGCAAGGCACGCAACATCAGGGACTCGCCACATGGTGGTTTTCCCAGCGAAATTATTCTTTCAATGCGGCTAAAATAAGACTTGGTGGTCAGTTACCGGCGCGTTTGCGGCCAAAGGGCAGCGGCGCGACCGGTACACCGTCGTCGATCAAGGCGCGGGCTTCGTCGGGTTTGGCTTCGCCCCAGATCGGGCGCTCGGGGGCCTCTCCCAGATGGATCGCGCGGGCTTCGTCGGCAAAAGAATCGCCGACATAATCGGACGTTTCCTCGACATGACGCCGCAGCGCCTCGAGCTGCTCTTCGAGCGCACTGCGTTCGGACAGGGGGGCCTGCGGCAAGGGTTTCGCCACGGACGGCACCATCAACGCCTTGTCCACCGATGCGCTGTTGCAGACGGCGCAGGTCACATGGCCCGATGCATGCAGGGCATCGAACGCCGCCGCCGACGCGAACCAGCTTTCGAATTCATGCCCATTGTCGCATTTCAGGCTGTAACGGATCATGCTGCAAGACCTGCGGTTTCCTGTTCAAACATAGCCGGCGCTTGGTGCGCTGCAAGGGCGCGGCTGGGTTAACCCCCGCTTTCCTTGACTGACTCCATCGCGACATGGGTCGAGGTCGAGGACACGTTCGGCAACCGCGAGATGTGTTCGGCAAGGAACGCCCGATACCCATGGATGTCGCGCGACCGGACCTTGAGAAGGAAATCGAACGCGCCCGCGATCAGGTGGCATTCCTCGATTTCGGGCATGGCGCGAACGGACCGGGAAAAGGACGACAGCGCCGCTTCCCGCGTGTCCGACAGGCGGACTTCGACAAAGACGACATGCCCTTGGTCCAGCTTGCGATGGTTCACCATGGCCCGATAGCCGGTGATGAACCCGTCGCGTTCCAGCCGCCGCAAGCGCGCCTGTGTGGGCGATTTCGACAGGTTGATTCGGCTGGCCAGTTCGGTCACGCTGATCCGCCCGTCTTCGCACAGTTCGCGGAGGATCGCGTGGTCGAAGCTGTCCAGGGTGTCCATGGCGTTTTTCCTGCGAAGTCTGGTTTTTCAGGTCAAAGAGACTGCCGCGACGATATAATCGGGAAAATCCGGTAGAACAACCGCAGTATCTTCGGGCGTATCGAAAACCTGGAGTGGCGCCGATGTCCGACCCCCTGTTGCACCCGATCCTGCAAGACGAAGCGGCGGCCGTCCGCCAGCTTGTTGATCGTGCCGCCCTGAGTGACGCGGATCGCGCTGCCATCGTCGAGGAGGCGACGCGCTTTGTGACGGCAATCCGTGCCAGCGCGAAACCCGGCCTGATGGAGGTTTTTCTGGCGGAATACGGCCTGAGCACCGACGAAGGCATCGCCCTGATGTGCCTGGCCGAGGCCCTGCTGCGTGTGCCCGACCCGCTGACCATGGATGCGCTGATCGAGGACAAGATCGCCCCCTCGGACTGGGGCCGCCACGCCGGGCATTCGTCGTCGCCGCTGGTGAATGCCTCGACCTGGGCGCTGATGCTGACGGGCCGGGTGCTGGATGACGAGGAGCCCGGTGTTGTGGGCCATCTGCGTGCCGCGATCCGCCGTCTGGGCGAGCCGGTGATCCGCGCTGCAGTGAATCGCGCGATGAAGGAAATGGGCCGCCAGTTCGTGCTGGGCGAGGCCATTGGCGACGCGATGGACCGCGGCGCCGCGATGGAGGCGAAGGGCTATACCTATTCCTATGACATGCTGGGCGAGGCGGCCCGGACCGAAGCCGACGCCCTGCGATACCTGTCAGCTTATGCCGCCGCGATCGAGGCGATCGGCACGCGCTGCACGGCGCCCGACGTGGCGCGCAATCCCGGCATCTCGGTCAAGCTGTCGGCCCTGCACCCGCGCTATGAAGAGGCGCAGCACGCCCGCGTCATGGCCGATCTGGTGCCCCGGATGCAGAAACTGGCCCGCATGGCGGCAAAACGCGGGATGGGCCTGAACATCGACGCCGAAGAGGCTGACCGGCTGGTTCTGTCGCGCGATGTGATCGAGGCGGTGCTGTCCGACCCCGCGCTGGAAGGCTGGGACGGGTTCGGCGTGGTCGTGCAGGCCTTTGGCCCGCGTGCGGGCGCGATGATCGACTGGCTTCATGCCACGGCCGAACGGCTGGACCGGCGGATCATGGTGCGGCTGGTCAAGGGTGCCTATTGGGACACCGAGATCAAGCGCGCGCAGGTCGCGGGGCTGCCGGGTTTCCCGGTGTTCACCGCGAAAACGGCGACCGACATCAGCTATATCGCCAATGCCCGCAAGCTGCTGGGCATGGCGGGGCGGATCTATCCGCAATTCGCGACACATAACGCGCATACGGTGGCCGCCGTCTTGCATATGGCCGGGGCGATGGGCGTGACCAATTATGAATTCCAGCGCCTTCACGGGATGGGCGAGCGGCTGCACGACATCGTGCTGGCCGACAAGGGCACGCGCTGCCGGATATACGCTCCGGTGGGCGCGCATCGGGATCTGCTGGCCTATCTGGTGCGGCGGTTGCTGGAAAACGGGGCGAACTCGTCCTTCGTCAACCAGATCGTCGATGAAACCGTTCCGGCGGTGCAGGTCGCCGCTTGCCCGTTCGCGGCGCACAAACCGCGCGCGATGGTCACTGGCCCGCAGCTGTTCGCGCCCGAGCGCGCCAATTCCAAGGGTTTCGACCTGACGGCGCGCCCCGATCTGGCACGGATCGAGGCGGCGCGCGCGCCCTTCGCCAACGCCCAATTCGAGGCGGCGCCGATGCTGGCGGTCCCGGCCTCGGGCGGGGCGGCTGTGCCGGTGCTGAACCCGGCCACCGGCGAGGCGGTGGGGAAGGTGACCTTGGCCAGCGCCGAGGATGTGCAGGGGGCGTTGAATGCGGCAAAGGTGTGGGATGCCCCCGCCGAAGAACGCGCGCGCATCCTGAACCGCGCGGCGGATCTCTATGAGGAGGACTTCGGCCGCTTCTTTGCCCTGCTCGCGCGTGAGGCGGGTAAGACCCAACTGGATGCCGTGGGCGAGCTGCGCGAGGCGGTGGATTTCCTGCGTTACTATGCAGCGCGCATCACCCCTGACATGGCGCCGCGCGGGCGGATCACCTGCATTTCGCCGTGGAACTTCCCGCTCGCGATCTTCACCGGGCAGATTGCCGGGGCACTGGCAGCGGGCAATGCGGTGCTGGCGAAACCTGCCGAGCAGACGCCGCTGATCGCCGCCGCCGCCGTCGCGCTGCTGCATCGCGCCGGGGTGCCTGCCCATGCCCTGCAACTGCTGCCGGGTGACGGCCCCACCGTCGGCGCCGCGCTGACATCCGACCCGCGCGTGGATGGCGTCGTGTTCACCGGCTCGACCGAGACCGCCCGGCTGATCCAGCGCGCGATGGCCAATCACCTTGCGCCGGGTGCGCCGCTGATCGCGGAAACCGGCGGGCTGAACGCGATGATCGTCGATTCGACTGCCTTGCCCGAACAGGCGGTGCGCGATGTTCTGGCCAGCGCGTTCCAGTCGGCGGGGCAGCGGTGTTCGGCGCTGCGGTGCCTCTATGTGCAGGACGATATCGCCGATGACCTGCTGCACATGCTGACCGGCGCGATGGACACGCTGACGCTGGGCGATCCGTGGCATCTGCAAACCGACGTCGGCCCGGTGATCGACGCCGAGGCCGCGCGCGAGATCCGCGCCTATGTCAGCGAGGCGCGCAAGGCGAAGCGCGTGCTGCACGAGTTACGCGCGCCGAACGCGGGGCATTTCATTGCCCCCACGGTGATCGAGGTGCGCGGGATCGACGACCTCCCGCGCGAGATTTTCGGGCCGGTTCTGCATGTCGCGCGGTTCAAGGCCGCCGACTTGCCCAAGGTTTATGCGGCGATCAACGCGCGGGGCTATGGGCTGACCTTCGGCCTGCATACGCGGATCGACCAACGCGTGCAGGACATCGTCGAGGCGCTGCGCGTCGGCAATATCTACGTCAACCGCAACCAGATCGGCGCAGTGGTTGGCAGCCAGCCTTTCGGGGGCGAAGGGCTTTCGGGCACCGGGCCCAAGGCGGGCGGGCCGGATTACGTCGCGCGGCTTGCCCGGCCAAGGGCGATCACCGAACAGATCGTGCCCGAGTCGGTCGAAACCATCGACTTGCCGGGACCGACAGGGGAACTGAACCGCCCGAGTTTTCACCCGCGCGGGCCGATCCTTTGCTCCGGCCCGGGCCCAGAGGCCGAGGCTGTGCAGGCCGAAGCGGTCCGGGCGCTGGGCGGGCAGGCGGTGTGTGCCGGTGGAACCCCTTCTGCCGAGGGGCTGAAGGAACCGGGGTTGTCCGGGGTGCTGTGGTGGGGCGATGCGACAACGGCTCGGGCCTTTGCCCGTGCGCTGGCGGATCGTGACGGGCCGATCGTGCCCCTTATCACCGCATTGCCGGACCGGGCGCATGCGCTTTTCGAACGCCACTTGTGCGTGGATACCACGGCGTCGGGCGGGAATGCACAACTTCTGGCCGAGGCAGGTTCTTGACGCCGAGTCAAATCTGAGGTCTGGATTTACCATGCTTCCGATCCGCGACCGACATCCTTCGGGGCGGACACCGATCGTGACCTGGTGTCTGATCCTCTTCAATATCGCGGTGTTCCTGGCCTACTGGCCAGCGGGCACGGATTCGAGCATTCAGCAGATCTATGCCCAATATGCGTTTCGGCCGCGCCTGTTCTTGCGTTGGGACGGCTGGTTCACGGTGTTCACCTACATGTTCATCCATGGCGGCTGGCTGCATCTTGGGCTGAACATGCTGTTCCTGCGCATTTTCGGCGATAACTTGGAATACGAGCTGGGTGGTCTGCGGTATCTGGGTTTCTATCTCGCCTGTGGGTTGATCGCCGCGCTGTGCGAATTCGTGCTGGACCCGCTGTCGATGGCCAGCATCGGTGGGGCGTCGGGCGCTGTCGCGGGGGTGATGGGGGGTTACATGCTCATGTTCCCCAAGGCCCGGGTCGAGGTTGCGCTGTATTTCGTGTTCTGGATCAAGCTGATCAACGTGCCCGCTTGGCTGCTTTTGGGCGCTTGGCTGGGCTTGCAGCTTTGGGGTGCCTTCGCGACGACGGGTGAGGCCTCGGTTGCCTTTGCGGCGCATATCGGGGGCTTCCTCGGTGGCATGTATCTTGTGCACCGCGTCTGGCAGAGCAAAGGCGGACGACATTTCTGGAAACGGTTCAACGGGCTGCCACCGCATCCGCAGGACAGTATCGTCATCCCGGTGATCCGGCGCCGGGGGCAGACATTGCCGCCCGCCCAAAGCCACGGAATTTTTCGGCGATAGCCAGACAGCGAGGGGATCATGCGCGAAGGTCGGCAACGAAAGCGCACACGCGCGCCTCAATCCACGGCTGATTTCCGGCGCTTGCGGAACCCCTTCGTTCCGCAACGGGCTTTTTCCGACGATGCTGTTGTCGCGATGCACGACGGCGCGCTGCGCATCCTCGAAGACTTGGGGATGAAGGTGCTCGAACCCGAGGGTCGGTCCCTGTTCCTTGCCGCCGGGGCCCTGGTGGACGAGGGGACGCAGATGGTGCGCGTCGGCCGCGATATTGTCGAAGCCGCGCTGGCCAGCGCGCCGCGGTCGTTCCGGCTGCGCGCCGCCGATCCCGGGCGCGAGCAGATCTTCGAACAAGGCACGATGATGTTCACGCCGGGCTCGGGCTGCCCGAACGTTACCGACCGGTTGCGCGGGCGGCGACCCGGATCGCTGGAGACCTATCGCGAGACGCTGAAACTGCACCAGAGTTTCGACGCGATCCACATGTTCGGGCCGTCTGCGGAACCGCAGGATGTGCCGGTCGCGTTGCGCCATTATGCCATGATGCAGGCGCAACTGGAACTGGGCGACAAGCCGGTGTTCGTTTATGCGCGAGGGCAGCGGCAGGTCGAAGACAGCCTGGAAATGATCCGCCTCGCGCTGGGGCTGGACGAAGCCGCATTCAACGAGGGTGTCTGGGCGTCGACCGTCATCAACACGAATTCGCCCCGGCAACTGGACGTGCCGATGACGCGCGGGATCATCGATTTCGCGCGTGCTGGGCAGATGTCGATCATCACGCCTTTTTGCCTGTCCGGGGCCATGGCGCCGGTGACCATCTCGGGCGCGCTGATGTTGCAGCATGCCGAGGCGCTGGCGGGGATAACACTTGCGCAACTTGCCCGGCCCGGCGCGCCCGTGTGCTATGGGGGGTTCACGTCGAATGTCGACATGAAATCCGGGGCACCTGCTTTTGGCACCGCCGCGCATGTGCAGGCGCTGTTGGGCACCGGCCAGCTTGCGCGGCTGACGGGTCTGCCGTGGCGCTCGGGGACGGGGGCCGCGTCGAATACCGCCGATGCTCAGGGCGCGACGGAAACGGTGATGTCGCTGTGGGCATCGATTATGGGGGGCGCGACCCTCAGCGTGCATGCCGCCGGCTGGTTGGAGGGGGGGCTGTCCTTCGGTTATGAGAAATTCATCACCGACATGGAAGCCGTGAACGCGCTGGCGGCCTTGGCCCGGCCTGCGCCCGCGACGATGGATGATCTGGGCTTCGACGCGATTGCCGAGGTTGCGCCGGGGGGACATTTCTTTGCCACGGCGCACACGATGGCCCGCTATGAACACGCGTTCCAGACACCCTTGGTGGCCGATCTGTCGAACTTCGGCGCTTGGACAGACGCGGGTGCCCTGCGTGCAGACGAACGGGCGACGGCGGTTTGGCAGCGGGTTCTGGCCGAATTCGAACCGCCGGCGGAAGGGGCCGAACGGGCGGCGCGTCTGGCAGATTTCATCGCGCGGCGCAGCGCCGAAGGGGGCGCCCCGCCGGAAGGTTGATCACCACGCCAGCGCGCGGGACCCCACTGCCGCGCCCATCGCCGACACCAGCGCGATCGCAAGGCCATAGGTCGGGACGAAGAACAGGATCGTATCGACCGGGCAATGCAGCGAATAGACCGCAGCAGCAGCCGCGCCGACCATCAGGCCAGCGCCGGCACCGGCCAGCGCCGGGCGGGCGGGTGCCGTATCTCGCAGCACCACGATGGCCGCGGCCAGCGGCAGCAGCGACAGGATCGGCACCGACACAACACAGCTGACGAAATTGGGCGAGGAAAGCGTTTCGCGCAGGGCCGTTGTCCCGCTTGTCCCCAGCGACCACAGGAACAGCGCCACCGCCAGCGTCGCCAGCGCGGCCAATCCCAGCGCTTCGCGGCCAACACCGCCTTCGGGGCGCGCGAGGGTCGACACCAGCCATACGCCGAAAGTCGCCAGAATGGCGGGCATGATGGTCTTGGCGATCGCCGGGCTCTGCAACGCTTCGACAAGATCGGGCCGGACGTGCCACAGGAAGGCGATCAGCAGCGCCGCGACGACCAGACCGGGCAGGATGGCCAAGGTCACCTTCGCGCGCAGGGAATGACGCCGCGGCTCGTGATCCGCAGCAAGGGCAGAAATCAGGTCCTCGGTTTTCATTCCATCATCCTTTCTCGCAGGTCGGCGGCTGCTTTCAACGCTCGGTGCAGGGCAACGCGGACCGCTCCCTCGGTCATGCCCAGCCTTTCTCCGGCTTGGGCCGTTGTCTGCCCCTCGATCCCGATCGCGCGCAGGATTTGTGCCGCGCGTGGTTCCAGCTTGTTCAGGACACGGTCGATATCATGCTGTTCGAACGGGTCGGGCCCCTCGGGTGCGGCAATGGTATCGGCGAAGTCCTCGACCGGCAGGTCGATACGACGCCCGCGCGCCCGAAACGCATCGATCACCTTGTGACGCGTGATGGCATAAAGCCACGGCCGGATCGGCGCGTCCTCGCGCCAGCTCTGGCGCTTGAGGTGAATGGTCAGCAGCACGTCCTGCACGATATCCTCGCGGGCTTCGGGTCCAAGATCGGCGCCGCGGGCCCGGATCACGCCGCGCAAGGTCGGCGTGATCGCGCGCAGGAACTGGGCATAGGCCTTCTGATCGCCGCGGTTAGCGGCCCGCATCAGGTCTTCCCAACTCGTTTCCAGCAACACTTCTACGTCCGTCCATACGCTTTGACCGGGGCAAGCGTTACACCGCGAATGCAAAAAACGCACGAAAAAGATTTGTCAGTAACGGCTGCGTGAGCGCTGTAACGAACCGGGTCCAAGCCGCGTCTTGGATGGCAGGACCGCGTTGGTTGCGGCCCCTCAACAGGAGATTACACCATGACCAAGACCACCCCCATCCTCGCCGCTTCGATCGCTGCTGCCCTGGCCCTGTCGGCGGGTGCCGCCACCGCCCA
The DNA here is from genome assembly GCA_041397065.1 of Paracoccaceae bacterium. Taxonomy (GTDB): domain Bacteria; phylum Pseudomonadota; class Alphaproteobacteria; order Rhodobacterales; family Rhodobacteraceae; genus Pararhodobacter. The sequence continues at coordinate 35,749 of JAWKXG010000007.1, forward strand.
GACGGGCATGGAAAAGTGCTTCGGCGTGTCGCTGGCTGGTCAGAACGACTGCGCGGCCGGTCCGGGCACGACCTGCGCCGGCAGCTCGACCCTCGACTATCAGGGCAACGCCTGGACGCTGGTTCCGGCCGGCACCTGCGAAACGATGGAACTGCCCGCCGACGGCATGGGCCACGCCCGCATGGGGGTTACCGAGGCCACGCTGAACGCCGGTGGCTATGGTGCGGGCGTCAACCGCGACCTGCCGACCAACCTCGATCCGGCTGTCGCCGCAACCTACATGCCGGTGATGATGTAATTGCCGAAAAATCGGGTCGCGCCGCTTTCTGGCGCGACCCTATCCTGCTACCTGCCCCAAAGCCGGAGACCGCCATGACCCCGAGCCAAGACTTCCGCCTTCCCGCGCGCGCCGGACTGGGCTTCAAGCCCGAGCACTTCCAGCACGCGATGAGCGCCGTCGATCCGGTCGGGTTCTTCGAGGTCCATGCCGAGAATTACATGGGCGAGGGCGGTGCGCCCCATGCAATGCTCGATCGTCTGCATGAACGCCACGCCCTTTCGGTGCATGGTGTCGGGTTGTCGATTGGCGGATCGGGTCCGCTGGATAAAGAGCATCTCGCGCGCCTGCGCCGCGTGATCGACCGGTTCCGGCCGGAAAGCTTCTCGGAGCATCTGGCGTGGTCCAGTCATGGTGCCGCGTGGCTGAACGACCTTCTGCCTTTGCCCTATACCACGCAGACTTTGACAACGATCTGCGCCCATATCGACGAGACGCAGCACACGCTTGGTCGTCGCATGCTGCTGGAAAACCCCGCGACCTATATCACCTTCGCCGACAGCACATGGGCCGAGACCGATTTCCTGCGCGAGATCGTGCGGCGGACCGGCTGCGGGCTGTTGCTGGACGTGAACAACGTGTTTGTTTCGGCCAGTAACCATCATACCGACCCTCGGAACTATCTGGCGGATTTCCCCCTCGACCATGTCGGCGAGATCCATCTTGCCGGGCACGAGGTCGAGGATCTTCCCGACGGGCGCTTGTTGATCGACAGCCATTCACGGCCCGTCGCCGATCCCGTGTGGGATCTGTTCGCCGAAGTGATCGCGCGCACCGGACCCGTGCCGACCCTGATCGAATGGGACAATGACGTGCCGGATTTCGACACGCTTCTGGCCGAGGCGCGCGCCGCCGAAACCCTTCTGAAAGAGGTGCGCGATGCCCGGGCAGCCTGAACTAAGCCACGAAATCGTCGAAGCGCGGTTTCACGCCGCCCTCTGGGCGCCCCAAACCCCGGATTTCGTCGCCTCGGGCGACAACCGAGACAGGCGTTTCGCGGTCTATCGCAACAACGTGCAGCATGGTTTGTCCAAAGCGCTGGCCGCGCGGTTTCCGGTGGTCGAACGCGTTGTCGGAAGCGAGTTCTTCGCGGCGATGGCGCGGGTGTTCGTCGCGCAGTTCCCGCCGACCGATCCCGTCTTGCTGAACTGGGGCGCCGCTTTTGTGCCGTTTCTCGCAGCGTTCGAACCCGTGCGCGGTTTGCCCTATCTGCCCGATGTCGCGCGTCTCGAATGGTTGCGGGGGCGGGCCTATCATGCCCGCGACGCCGCGCCCGCCGATCTGTCGGCGCTTCTTGGCCCCGATGCGGGTGATCTGCGGCTGCGGTTGGCGCCTTCGGTGCACCTGTTCGAAAGCGCTTGGCCCGCCGTCAGCATCTGGCAGATCAACCAGCCCGGCACGGCGCCACGTGCCTTGCCGCGCCAAGGCGAACAGGCCCTGGTCGCGCGGCGGCCCGACTTCGAAGTCGTGGTCGAACCCCTCGACCCGGCGCAGGCCCACGTTCTGCGGCACCTGATCGCGGGCGATCCGTTGGGTGTCGCGGCTGCCGATACCGACCCGACGCCCATTCTCTCGTGCCTCGTGCAGCACCACCTTATCAGTCAGATCGAAGGATAATCTCCATGACAGACCAGACCCTTCCTTCCGCCGTCTCGCGACTGGCGGGCCGGATCGCCAGTCTCAACGCGCTGGCTGGCCGCCTTATCCCCGCCGATCTCGTGGCGCTGTCAGCGCGCATTTTCGTGGCGGTTGTCTTCTGGCAGTCTGCCCGCACCAAGGTCGACGGCTTTGCGATCAAGGATTCGACATGGTTCCTGTTCGAGAACATCTATGATCTGCCGCTGATCCCGCACACTTGGGCGGCGGTGATGGCGACTTTGGGCGAGCATGTCCTGTCGGTTCTGCTGATCGTCGGATTGCTGAGCCGGTTCTCGGCGGCGGGGCTTCTGGTGATGACCGCCGTGATCGAGATCTTCGTCTTCCCCGATGCATGGGTGACGCATGGCCTTTGGGCCGCCAGCCTGCTGACCGTGCTGGCCTATGGACCCGGGCGCCTGTCGCTGGACCGCCTGCTGAAGCTCGATCGCTAAGGTCGAGGGTCGATCGGGGCCAAGGGGCCGCCCAGTGCCATTTCGATGGCGCGGGCGGCTGCCAGCAATTTGGCCTCGCCGCGCGGAGGACCCACCAGTTGCAAGCCCACAGGCATCCCATCGACGGTGAAGCCCGCAGGCATCGACAGCGCGGGCAATCCGGATGCCACCGAAAGAAACGAAAAGCGCAGCCAGTCGACGTAATCGGTGATGGGCTCGCCATTGATCTGCGGGGGGAATTCCTCGTCGACTGGGCCGGCGGGAACGCCCATCGTCGGAAAGGCCAGCACGTCGTGCCGTTCAAGGAACCGGCGCACCGAATGATACAGCCGGGTCCGGGCGCGTTGCGCGTCATAGATCTGGTCGGCCGTCAGTGATCGGCCGGCATCGATGTTCTGGCGCAGCGTCGGCTTGTAATAGGCCTGAACCTCGGCGGGGGCGCGACCGGGCAGGGCGGCCCAGAACATCGCGCGCAGGGTCTGATAGGTCTCGGCCAGCCCGGCAAGCTCGGGGCAATCCTCGGTCACGATGCCGCCCGCGCGTTCCACGCTCTGCATGGCGCGGTCCAGTACCTCGCGGATCGCGGGGTCGACGAAGGCAAATCCCCCAAGATCCGGTGCGAAACCGATGCGCACCTTGCCTTCGGCTTGCAGGACCGATTGCAGGAAGGGCGATGCGGGGGCCTCGATCGACAATGGCCAGACCGGGTCGAACCCGCACATCGCGTCGAGGAACAGCGCGCAGTCTGCGACGGTGCGCGCCATCGGGCCTTGCACCCCTTCGATCGAGAACCCCAGCAGTTCGGGCCCCCCGCCGCAGCGCCCGGGCGACGGGCGCAGGCCGATGACGCCCGAATAGGCCGCCGGGGTCCGCAGGCTGCCGGCAAGGTCCGATCCATGCGACAGCCACAGTTCGCCCGTGGCCAGCGACACCGCCGCGCCACCCGATGACCCGCCACAGTTCAGGGCGGTGTTCCACGGGTTGCGTGTCGGGCCAAAGACCGCGTTCGTCGTGTTCCCCCCGGCGCCGAACTCGGGCGTGTTCGTCTTGCCTGCGACGATGGCGCCGCGATCCTCGAGCCGGGCGATCAAGGGATCGGTGTGATCGGGGAGGTTATGTTCGAATGCTTTTGATCCCGACGTGGTGCGCACGCCCGAGACCGGCGTCAAATCCTTGACCCCGATCGGCAGGCCCGCCAGCCAGCCGGGTTCTGACCCGTTGCGGGCGTTCTTCTCGGGCAATCCCCGCAGGGCCTTGCGCGCGCGGTCGGGGCAGGGGGTGACGACGGCATTCACACGGGGCTCGACCTGCGCGATCCGCGTCAGCGCGGCCTCAAGAACCTCGGCCGGCGACACCCCACCCGAACGCAACAGCATCACGACATCAAGCGCGGTCATCCGGCACAGGTCTGGCCCGGAAAAAGTGGTGGCTGGCTTGTTCTGCATCGACCCCCCCGTGGTTGGCGCGATGCTAGGCGGCTTTGGTGTGAAAGCAAACAAGGGATTGCCAGCCTGCGCGAGCCAAGCCTAGTCTGCGGGCCTGATCGTCATCATCACCGGGGGACCGATGTCCGAAACCAACTTGTGGCAGATGTCCGCGACCGAACTGACCGCACTGACCCGCGCGGGCGAGGTCAGCGCGACCGAGGCCGTCCGTTCCGCCGTTGACCGCATGCGCGCTGTCAACCCCTCGCTGAACGCGGTGGTGATGGATCTGGGTGACGAGGCCATGGAAGAGGCGCGCCGTCTCGATGCCCACGACGGTCCGCGCGGCCCCCTGCATGGGGTGCCGGTCACGATCAAGGTGAACGTCGATCAAGTCGGCTGGCCGACGACAAACGGCATCCCGGCCCTCAAGGACTGGATTGCCAAGGCCGATGCGCCGCTGGTGAAAAACCTCAAGGAGGCGGGTGCCGTTGTCATCGGGCGCACCAACACGCCCGAATTCTCGTTCCGGGCCGATACCGACAACCCGTTGCATGGGCGCACCCATAACCCATGGGGCCGCCATGTCAGCGCGGGTGGATCGTCAGGCGGGGCGGGCAGCGCGGTGATGGCGGGCATGGGCGCGCTGGCCCATGGCAACGACATCGGTGGCAGCTTGCGCTTCCCGGCCGCCGCCAACGGGGCGGTCACGGTCAAGCCGGGGCTGGGCCGCGTTGCGGCGTGGAACCCTTCGCAGGCCAGCGAGCGCGGGATGCTGGCACAGGCGATGTCCGTGCAGGGGCTGATCGTTCGCAAGGCGCGCGACCTGCATTTGGCGATGCCCGCGATGATCCGCCCCGATCCGCGCGACCCGTTCCATGTCCCTCTGCCGTGGGCGGGGCCGCGCCCGGATGGTCCGGTCAAGGTGGGCTTTACGAAGAACACGCTGGATTTCCCCCTGCATCCCGAGGTCGAGGCCGCGCTTGACGATGCCTGCACGGCGCTGCGCGATGCCGGGCACAGCGTGACCGAGATCGAGCCGCCGCATCTGGCCGATTTGGCCGAGGCCGGGTTCCGCGCCTTGATGACGGAATCGCTGTCGATGGTGTGGGCCGATGTGCAGCGGCTGGGCTCGCCCACGGTCATCGCCATTTTCGAGGAGTATTTCCGCCAGTCCCCGCCTTATGAGCACGACGAATACCTGCGTGTGCTCGCCGCGCGCACGGGGCATGCCCGGGCGTGGTCGCTGCTGCTGGCCGATTATCCGCTGGTGCTGACGCCGTTCCTGCCGGGCCTGTTCTTCCGCCCCGGCCGCGATGCCGAGGGGCCCGACGGCGTGCGCGAGGCGCTGGGATCGGCCTTCTGGTCGACCTCGATGAACTTCCTGGGCCTGCCCGCCGGCAACATCCCCACCCGGCTGGCCCAGACCGAGGCCGGGGTGCAGCCGGTCGGCGTGCAGATCGTGGGCCAACGCTGGCGCGAAGACCTGATCGTCGACGCCATGATCGCCATCGAAGACCGCGTGGGGCCGATGGCCCCGCGGTTATGGGGGCGGATGGGGTAGGTGGGGTAGGCTGGGCCGTGAGGGAAGCAATGAAGAAGGCCTGCTTCGAGCCGACCATCTCGGCCCAGCCGAAGCTGTTGATCAGACGTTCCTCGTATACTCGATGGTCATCTTTCAGCGCTCGCTACTAAAAATAATATGATAATAAGAGAACCCGACCGTCGCCGATGCATATCGGCTTTCGTTAGCCGAGCCATCTTGAGCCACCAACGGCGGTGAGTTCCACCAGAGACTTTCGGTGGCGAAGTGGCTATCTGCTCTGATGATGCGCACGTAACCGTGCGACGTCGAAAGTATGATATTCCTAATCGCTTCGTACTGACCCGGACTATCCGGTGTTTCCCGGCCCGGCTCGCGGCGCCAGAACTCCCGTGCATCGAGTTGCGACGTCTCGCAGATGTTGGCAATCTCAACGTCAGCAAATTGAACGTTGAAAACCCCGCTTGTCAGAACGCTGATATCGTAGGCGCAGTTCTGAGCCGGATCGCAATCGAGTGTGGTCGAGAGTTGAAATGGATGGAAGCCTGGGAAGTTAACCACCCACCTTTCCGCTTCTTCACGGATCACAATGACTCCTTCAGCGCAGAGGTCGTCTGCACTCGCCGCCCCAACCAAGCCGAGATGTAGCCCCGCAGCGAGACCTGCAGCCTTCAGTGTCGCCTTCAGTTGAACGAATCCGATCGCACTCATCCTTGGCGCCTCGCGCGCTGGCTTGCGAAAATGACTGAAGCCCAGCAGCTCAGTCGATCGAGCGAGATCGCGTCCGCGCGGCACCGAGGTGCCAGCCGTCGCTGTCAGCTTGCCGTCGCCATTGGTGTCGAACACCGAACGCAGGGCCTCCAGGTCGCTTGCCGTCGTCGGGTCACATTCGGTGAATACATATTCGCGTTTCTCCTCGGAGAAGAGAATGATGTGGTTGTATTGAACCTGCGTTTCGTTCCGTTCCGTAGACATCCAAGCGCAATCTGTGGAGCCTAAATTCACCTCTTCACTCCTCCCCAACCCTCACCCCCGCACCTCCATCATCCTCGCATAGATCGCCGCGCCCAGGGGCAGCATGGTGTCGTCCAGCGTGAAGCCGGGGTTGTGCAGAGGCACGGTGCCGGCGTGGCCGATGGTGCAATAGGCGCCGGGGACGGCTTGCAGCATGTCGGCGAAATCCTCCGACCCCATGACCAATTGATCGCGCAGTTGCGCCTGATCGCCGACGAAGGACTGGGCGACCTCGATCATCGCTTGCGACTGTTCGGCGGAATTTTCCAGAACGTCGAACACGTTCCACAGTTTCAGATCGATCTGAACGCCATGCGCCGCCGCGAACCCGTCGCAGATCGCCTTCATCCGGGCCGAGACCTTGTCGGCGGCCTCTCGGTCGAAATAGCGCACGGTGCCGTTCAGCGTGGCGACCTCGGGGATGACGTTATAGGCGGCGCCCGCGTGGATCTGCGTCACCGACAGAACGATGGGCTGCGTGGCCGAGATGTTGCGCGACACGATGGTCTGCAACTGGCCCACCAACGCCGAGGCGATGACGATGCTGTCGATCCCGGTTTCGGGCGATGCCGCGTGGCTGCCCTTGGCGGTGATGGTGATGTCGAAGAAATTCGCCCCCGCCATCGCCTTGCCGGGTTTCACGCCGATCACGCCGGGTTCGTGATAGGGCGAGTTGTGCATGCCGTAGATTTCATCGCAGGGGAACCGGTCGAACAAGCCGTCGGCGATCATCGCGCGCGCGCCGCCCAGCCCCTCCTCGGCGGGTTGGAAGATGAACACCACGGTGCCGGCGAAATCGCGGGTTTCGGCCAGATAGCGCGCCGCGCCCAGCAGCATCGTGGTATGGCCGTCATGGCCGCAGGCATGCATCACGCCGGGGGTCTTCGATGCATAGGGCAGGTTCGTCTGCTCGTGGATCGGCAGCGCATCCATATCGGCGCGCAAGCCGATGGTCCGGCCGGGGCGGTTGCCCGTCAGCACGCCGACGACGCCGGTTTTACCGATGCCGGTTGTTACCTCGATCCCATAGGACCGCAGGGCATCCGCGACGATCCCCGCGGTGCGCACCTCCTGAAAACCCAGTTCCGGGTGTTCGTGCAGGTCGCGACGAATGGCGGTCAAGTCGGTCGAGAAATCGAGCAGGCGCTGGGGGATCGTCATCTTGGGCTCCATCCGTTTGGGCCACGATCTGCGAAGCGCACGCGCGTGTCAAACCTTGGCATTCGCCGGGGTTGGCGTATTCTGCCCGGAACAGGGGGTGCGGTTGGATTATCTGGAAAGCATCAAGGTGTTCGTGCGGGTGGTCGAACTGGGGTCGATCACCTCGGGCGGGCGCGACTTGCGGCTGACGCCCGCGGTCGCCTCCAAACGCATCAAGGAGTTGGAAACCCGTCTGGGCACGCGCCTTCTGAACCGCACCACGCGCAAGCTGGTCCCGACCGAGGCGGGGCGGCTGTTTTACGAACAGGCCCGCGGGGTTGTCGCATCATTGGAGGATGCCGAGGCCGCGGTGGCGGGCTTCGCCGGGGCACCGCGCGGCACGATCCGGGTGACAGCGCCCTTGGGGATCGGGCGACGGCTGGTTGCGCCCTTGGTCCCGCGCTTTTGCACCATGTTCCCGGATGTCGATGTGCGGCTGCGCCTTTCCGATCGCCGTGTCGATCTGTTCGAGGAAGAACTGGACGTGGCGATCATCTTGGGGACGCCGGTGGAATCGACCCTCAAGCTGCGCAAGATTGCCGACTGCCCCCGCGTGCTCTGTGCCTCGCCCGCCTATCTGGAGCGCCACGGGATGCCGACGCGCCCCCTCGACCTTCTGGGCGACGCGCATAACTGTCTGTTGCTGCGCTTTCCCCGCTCGCCCGAGTATTTCTGGGTGCTCGACACACCCGACGGTCCGCAAAAGCTCGAAGTCTCGGGGCGATTCGATGCCGACGAAGGGGATGTCTTGCTGAACTGGGCGCTCGAAGGTCATGGGATCGCGATGAAAACCCGTCTCGAGGTGGCAGAGCATCTGAAAGCGGGCCGGTTGGTCGAGGTTCTGCCCGAAACCCCGCCGATGCCCGCGATTCTCGGCTGTCTGTATCCGCATCGCAAACTGGTGGATCCCAAGGTTCAGCGATTCATCGAGGAATTCGCCCGCCACGCGCGGTCGTCTCTGATTTTCGACTAAATCGCAGCAATCCGGGCGTTTGTGGCCATTGCCGCAATAATGCCCCGTTCAGGCCCGACAAACTTCGCATTCCCCCGTCATTGCAAGAGCCTGAGACAGGTTTCCCGCCCCTCATGGCCGGGTTTCGGACCTCGATTGGTGATCTGGGCGCGGCGTCACTGCGCGAAGGAATGAGGACAAGTTATGAGCACGGATCTTTCGGATGAAGCACTGCGCCTGACACCCGGCTTTGCGACCGGTGCAGGGACGACGCTGACCTATGCGGGTACCGGCGCGCCGCCGGATCAGGGCATCGACAGCGACGGCCTGACGGCGACCTCGGTCACGGCAGCAGCCGACACGCTGGCCGTGGGTGACACGATCACCATCAACGGGACGACCTTTACCGTCAACGCAATCGAAACCTATTCCACGACCGTGACCTATGACAACGGCGCATCAACCGCGACCGGCGTGCCCTTCGCCGTCGTGCGGCTGAGCAACGGGGCTGATACGTCTCAGGCCATCGGGCTGTTCCTCGACAATGGTGCGACCTACGGGAACACCTCGTCGATCACCCTCGACACCGCGACGGGCAGCGGCCCGATTGATGAAACCGACCTGTCCGCTTCGGGCGTCGGCGTGGACACTGGCGGCGGTGGCGGTGGGGCTGGCCCTGACGGAGTCGTCAACGGAACGGATGGCGTCGATGTGATGGATGTCGGTTATGCCGACGCGCAAGGCGACGTGATCGACGACAGCGGGAACGTGATCATCGGCGGCGGGAGCGCCGATCAGGTCAACGCCGGCGCAGGCGACGACATGATCCGTGGCGGCGACGGCTGGGACATCTTGCAGGGTAATGGTGGCAATGACACCATTTACGGCGAGGCTGGCGATGACATCATCGGCGGCGGCGCCGGGGCCGACAGCCTGATGGGCGGCGCGGGGATCAACAGCGTCCGCGGTGGCGACGGCAACGATACGCTGGTTGCCGATACCGGTCGTCAGGAAATGTTTGGTGACAACGACGCCGATACCTTCGTCGTGACGGGGGGAACGGCTGTCGTAACGGGCGGCGAGGGCGGCACCGACAACGACACCTTGCAGGTGTTTTCGGGCGTCTCGGATGTCCAGATCGTTCTTTCCGGCGACGAAGCCGGTACGGCGACGATGGGCAGCACGACGGCCACCTTCACCGAGATCGAAGGCTTCCAGACCGGGTCGGGCAACGATTCGATCGATGCCTCGGCGAGCTCGGCAGGTCACTTCATTTCGACCGGTGCCGGAAACGATACCATCGTCGGCAGCACGGGGAATGACACGATCATCGCCGGAATGGGGCGTGACTCGATCAACGCCGGGGAAGGCGACGACGAAATCAGCCTCGCGGGCACGCCGTTCGAAACCGATACCATTGTCTTTGCGTCGGGCGATGGCAACGACACGCTGACCGGCTTCGAGATGCCGGTGACGGCTGGGTCCGGCGGGACGCTCACGGCAATCGACCGGCTGGATCTGACCGGTGTGGTCAATGCCTCGGGGGCCCCGATCACACAGGCCGACGTCACCATCGGCAGCGATCCTTCCGGCAATGCTGTGCTGAGCTTCCCGGGCGGCGACTCGTTGACCTTCGTCGGCGTGGCCCCGGCGGCGATGACGTCGGGTGTGTTGACGGCCTTCGGTATCGCGGCACCTGGTGGCGGTGGCGGTGGCGGTGGCGGTGGCGGTGGTGCCGGCCCTGACGGCGTCGTCGACGGGACCGCGGCGGGCGATACCATGGACACGACCTATGTCGACGCCCAGGGCGACGCCATGACCAACGCGGGCTCGAACATCGCGGCGGGTGGCGGCAACGACACCGTCTTCGCGGGGACGGGCAACGACACCATCAGCGGCGGCGCGGACGAAGACTGGCTGTTCGGCGGCGCGGGTGACGACAGCATTCGCGGCGATGCCGGCGACGATTCACTCTGGGGCGACGAAGGCGAAGATACGCTGTATGGCAACGACGGCGATGACAAGGTCATCGGCGGCGCGCAGGACGACCTCCTGTTCGGCGGTGCCGGCGACGACACGCTTTATGGCGATACGGTCTTTGACGACACCGGCGGCGCCTCGCCGACTGATACACCGGCACCCGGTTTCGGCAACGACACGCTGAACCTCGACGGCGGGAATGACTGGGCCTATGGCAACGGCGGTGACGACGTCTTCAACATCTTCGAAGGCTTCGGCAATCACAATGTCACCGGCGGTGAAACTGGCGAGACGCTGGGCGATACCATCGATTTCACGGCCGTGACCTCGTCCACGACGCTGGACCTGAACGGGCCGGAATCGGGGATGGTGACGGGCGGCTCGGGCACGACGGAATTCAGCGAAATCGAACGCGTGATCCTCGGCTCCGGGGCCGATACGGCGAATATCAACAGCAGCTCGACGTCCTTCATCGACGGCGGCGCGGGCTTTGACACGCTGGTGATCCCCGATCCCGCGCCGGGCACGCCCGCGCCGGTGGTCAACGTCACCTCATCGGTGACGAACCCCGACGGCACGGTGACCTATGGCGGCACGGTGACCTTCGGCGATGGGTCGGTGATGACCTTCGAACGCTTCGAGCGCATCCCCTGCTTCACCCCCGGCACGCTGATCGACACGGCGCGCGGTCGCGTCGCGGTCGAGGATCTCGTGGTCGGCGACCGCGTCCTGACCCGCGACAACGGGTTCCGCGAGCTGGTCTGGACGGGCCGTCGCGACCTGTCGGCGCAAGACGTGGCCGAATGCCCGGCGCTGGCGCCGATCCGCATCGCCGCCGGTGCGCTGGGCGCGAACCTGCCCGAGCGCGATCTCGTCGTCTCGCCGCGCCACCGGATGCTGGTGAGCGGCGCGCGGGCCGAGCTGATGTTCGGCACCCGCGAGGTTCTGGTGGCCGCGGCTGACCTGCTGGGCCTGCCGGGCGTGACGCAAGATGCGGTGGGCGAGGTAAGCTATCTCCACATCATGTGCGATGCGCACGAGGTGATCCGGGCCGAAGGCGCCTGGACCGAGAGCTTCCAGCCCTCGGCCGTGGTCCTCGACTCGCTCGACGATGCGACGCGGGCGGAACTGCTGGCGCTGTTCCCCGACCTGACGCAGCGCACCTTCGCCGCCGCCCGCCCCGTGCTGGCCAGCGCCGAAGCCCGCAGCCTGTTCGCCGCCTGAACCCGGCGCGACTTCCCAAAGCCCAAGGCCGCCCCACCGGGCGACCTTTCGCATCGCGTCTCTTTGCTCTGAAAATATCCCGGGGGGTGAATTGGCCGCAGGCCAAGAGGGGGGCAGCGCCCCCCTCAACCCCGCTCTCGTCACGCGGTGTCAGCCCAGCAAGTCGCGCACCATCGGGATGACGCGCTCGCCATACAGCCGCAGGCATTCCAGCAACTGGCCATGCGGCATCGGCCCGGTCGAATATTTCAGGTCGAATCGCCCAAGTCCCAGGCCCGACACCGTTCGCGCGATCTTTTGCGCCACCGTTTCGGGGGCGCCGACGAAAAGCGCGCCGTTTTCGACCTCGTTGAGGTAATGCTCTTTCGTCACGGGGCCCCAGCCGCGCTCGCGCCCGATCCGGCCGAACATCGCTTGGTAATGCGGCCAAAGCGCCTCGCGTGCTTCGTCGTCGCTCGCGGCGATAAAGCCCGGTGCATGAACCCCGATGGGGCGCGCCGCCTGACCCAGTTGCCCCAGCGCGCGGTGGTACAAGTCGACCAGTGGACGAAACCGCAGCGGATCGCCGCCGATGATGGCCAGCATCATCTGCAGGTCGTGCCTCGCGACGCGGATGACCGATTGCGGGCTGCCACCGACGCCAACCCAGGCCGTCATCGGCTGGCCGAGCCGCGGATAGACGATGGTCGACCGCAAGGGCGGGCGCGTTTCGCCGGCCCATGTGACGCGCTCGTCGCGCAAGAGTTGGGTGAAGAGGCCCAGCTTTTCTTCGAACAGGGCTTCGTAATCCCCCAGATCGTATCCGAAGAGGTCATAACTTTCGGTAAATGACCCCCGGCCAAGGATCGGCTCGGCGCGTCCATTCGACAGGGCATGCAGCGTCGAGAACCGTTGGAAGACGCGGACCGGGTCGTCCGTCGACAGGATCGTCACCGCCGTGCCCAGCTTGATGCGCCGCGTGCGCCCGGCGACGGTGGCCAGCACCATTTCCGGCGCCGAGATCGCGAAGTCGTCGCGGTGGTGTTCGCCCAGCCCGATGAAATCGATGCCCAGCTGATCGGCCCAGACGGCCTCTTCGACGACGTCGCGCAGGACCGCGTCCATGGGTTTCAGGCGTCCATCAGCCCCTTCGCTGACGTCGCCGAAAGTGTCGATGCCCAGTTCAAGCGTGCTCATGGTTGCGGTCTCACAAATCGATGGCGATGGTGCCGCCGGGTTCGCGGGCGCGCGAGCAGCACAGGATCACCTTGCCCTCGCGCTCCTTGGCCGACAGCACATAGTCGCGATGTTCGATGCCGTCGGGCGAATGGTGGCCCACGGCGCAGACCCCGCAGATCCCGTCCGAGCATTTCGTCGGCACGTCGATCCCCGCTTTCGCCAGCGCGTCGGTCGCCGTTTCATCGGCGGCTACGGGCACCACACGGCCCGAGGTCAGCGACAGGTTGAAGGCGTGGTTTTCGTATTCCGGCGCTTCGGGCACGGCGAAATATTCGCGCGCCAGCGCCTCGTCCGGCCAGCCTTGCGCGCGCGCCGTGTCAAACACCCCATCCATGACGGCGCCACTGCCGCAGGTGTAAAGCCGCGCGCCGGTGGAATAAGGCGGGATGAGTGTTGCCATATCCACCCTTGGTCCGTCGGTTTTCACATGCACGTGGGCGCGGGCGGCCCATGGGGCGGCGGTGATCTCGGCCCCGAAGGGGGCGGTGCCGCGCGCCAGATAATGCAGGCGGAAATCGCCGCCCAAAGCGTGCAGGCGGTGGGCCATGGTCAGCATCGGTGTGATGCCGATGCCGCCACCGATCAGCAGGGTAAAGGGCGCGGTTTCATCCAGCGGGAACAGGTTTGTCGGCGGCGTGATGAACACCTTGCGACCGGGGTGGAACACCCGGTGCAGCAGCAGCGAACCGCCGCGCCCGCCGGGTTCGCGCTGAATACCCAGCACGTATTTGGACGCATCCGCCGGGTCGCCCGCCAGCGAATATTCGCGCTGGTATTCGGGCGCGATCATAACGTCGATATGCGCGCCCGCCTCGAATGGTGGCAAGGGCGTGCCGTCGGGGCGTTGCAGTTCCAGCCGCACGGTGTCGGGGCTCAGATCCTCGCGTTTGGTCACCACGACCGGAAACACGGGCGGCGCGCCGGGCGTGCGGGTTGGGGGGGCTAGCCCCTCGGTCTCTCCCCGGCGCAGGCGGTTGCGGTATTCCTCGGGCGTCAGCAGGGCGCGATAACGCGCGATCCCCTCCTCGCGGTTCAGGGGCTGCTTGATGGGGAAGGGCAGGGGCATGACGTCGGCGGGATAGACGGCCAGCGTCTGATCCTGAGGGCGCAGGTCCAGATCCTTGGACAAGCCGCGCCGATGCGTGACGCCCGCGCGCACATAGCGCTTGCCCGAAGCGTCCAGTTCGACATCCCACCACCAGGTTTTCGCCGGGTTGATGGTGCCACGATCCAACGCGTCATCCAGCCGTGCCAGCGCCTTGGCCGTGCCAGGTGCATTCATCGCCAGCCAGCGGAACGGTGCCTCGGCGAACAGGCCTTGCAGGTTCCACGGGCAGGTCTTCATGCAGCGCCCGCACATGCCGCCGGCGGCATTGGTGATGCGGTAGCGGGCGCATTTCTCGGCGTCGGATTTCCAGATCTCATAGCCGTTATACATCAGCTTTGGCCCGGCCGTGATCGCCCCCGACGGGCATTCGCGCGCGCATTTGTTGCAAGAGTCGCAGAAGCGTTGCAGGCCAAAGTCGATGGGCCGGTCATGCGCCATGGGCATGTTGGTTGTCACGCAGCCTGATTTCAGGCGCGGCCCCAGATAGGGGTTCAGGATCACCTCGCCGATGCGGCTGACCTCGCCCAAGCCAGAGAGCAACAGCAAGGGCGGTTGCAGCACATCGCCATCCAGCGCCGAATGCACCCGCGCGGAATAGCCCATCCGGCGGATCTGTTCGGCCACCACGCCGCCCAGCAATGAGAACCGCAGATAGGCGCGCATGGATTGCGCGACGCTGATCCAGTCATCGCCGGAGGCGCCCTCCATCGTCTCGAATCCTTGGTCCAACAGCATGTTGACCGAGTTCGCGTGGTAAGGCGTGATCTCCTCGCCCGCCGAGTTATGCGAGTAATAGGCCCAATCGGGCACCCGGCTGAGGCCCACGGCATCGCAGGACAGGTAATAGCTGGCAGCTTTGAGGTTGTCGGCGTTGGTGTCGGGGTCGGATGCGACCACGGGCCCGCGCGCCTCGCCGAATTGCAGCAGCAACAGCGCGCCCAAGGCCCGGCGGGCGCAGGCGCCAATGGGGGATTTCAGCACATAGCGCCCGCCCTTGGCCCCATCCTGCACCGCCTTGCCCATGTCGCCATAGAGCGCGCGGGCAAAGAAATCGGCGCGTTTGGGAAAGCGCGGCACGCGGGCTTCGTCGATCAGGGTTGTGGGGGTGTCGACCCGCTTGAGGCGTTCGAACGGATAGGGGCCTTTGCGGAATTCGCGGTGGCTGAAGGCCTCTGCCGTGGCGGCCCGCCGGGGAGCGGCGGCACCCGTGACCCACGCCGCACCGTGGCTGGTGCGGCTGCGGCCGGTGCCCTGCAGGGGTTGGTCGGGGGCCAGTTCCAGCGTCGTGGTGACAGCGGCCAGCCCAAAGCGCGTGCCCAGATAAGGGTTCACCGCCACCCCGTTTTCGGCATAGGCCAGCCCCGACGACAACGCCAGCCTGCCCAGATCGACCTCGGCCGTGCAGGCGGAATGCGCGCGCGCGTCATGGCCCAGCATCCGCAGATACGACGACAGGACCACGGCGGTGTAATTCGCCAGCAGTGCCGCGCGATGCGCCTGCGTGCCGTGCAGCCAATCGGTGCCGGGTTCGCCCTGAACCGGGTCGCGGGTGTAATCGATGGCGATGACCAGCGCGTGTGTGTGCCCGGTCACAGGGCCATGCGGGGTGCGCGCGGCGTCCAGAATGTCGGCATGGATCGCGTCGATCCCGGCAGCGTGGGTCTTGGGCTGGCCCTGCTCAAGCTCGGCGCGCAGGGCGTCGATCATCGGGTTGCGATGGGGCTGGGGCAGGTGATGGGCAGGCGACAGGGCGCAAACCCCCATCATCGCCGCGTCGAAATAATAGCCCGCCGCCTTCAGATGGTCGCTGCGTTCTTGCGGGTCGTCGGGGATCTCGGCGCTATCGTGCACCACGGGCCCCGCGCGCACGGTGTCGAACAGCGCCATGAAGCGCGCCATGGCATGGGTCAGCGCCTGCGGGTTGTCATGCGCAAAATCCAGCGGCTGGCCAAAGGGCAGGGCCTCAAGATCGGCGTGAGGGCTGCGAAGCAAGCGTTCCAACGGAAAGCCGCCGCGATGGACGGGCCTGTCAGCGTGCGAGAAAAGCGTCATGCGCCCCCCAATTTGTAACGTGCGAGTGCCTCGTAGGCGGGCATGGCCGCCTCGGCCAGACGGGCCATGGCGGGCGGCAGATCGGGCAGGGGGCCTTCCGCGGCGTCGAAGCCGGTTGATTGATGCACCGCGCCATACCACACGGGCGCCCAGACCCCGTCGAAGGGCTTTGGCCCCGCGGGCCAAGACAGCATCCGGTCGGTAAAGGGGATCTCCAGCGCCGTGCACAAGGCGCGCAGCAACCCTGCCGGGTTCGCCCGCACGTCGGCGCTGTCGATCACCGGCGGCGCCTTGCCCAGCCGGTCGGCGGCGCGGTTGAACAGCTCTTGCTGCTGAATGAACCCAAGCTCGGCCAGTTCGGGCGTCTCGCGCTTCTTCGTATAGGAGGCGATGACCCGCGCCGGGTGGCGGATCAGAAAGGCATGCGTGCAGGCATCCATCCACCCCAGCGGCATGCCGGGGATCATGTGCTGCGTCATGTGCTTCTGATACCAGATCGCCTTGCCGTCGGGCGCCTCGGCGGCCAGGTCGATCTGCGCCGGATTGGTGGGCTGGCTTGCCATCACCTCCGCCCCCATCGGGTGCTGGATGCCCGTCATCGCCAGATAGGCGGCATAGAAGGGCTCATCCGTCACGGCGCAATCGCCCCGCGCGGCGAAGGCATACATCATCGCCGTCGACAGGTTGCGCGGCCCGGACCACATCGCGATGCGCAGGGTCATGCAGTGCCGCCATGGCTGGCGATTGCGCCATACATGTTGGGCCGACGGTCGCGCCAGCAGCCCCAACCCGTGCGAAAATCGCGCAGCGCATCCAGATCGAAGGTCGCGCAGGCATGGCCCTGTGTCTCGCGGTCGAGTTCGGCCACCTTTGCGCCCGTCGCATCGGTGATGAAAGACGAGCCATACCATGTGATCGGCGTCTTGCCTTCGGACTCGGCCCCGATGCGGTTGGCGGCAATCACCGGCACCATATTCGCCGCCGCATGGCCTTGCATGACACGTTGCCAATGCGGCTGGCTGTCATAGGCGGGGTCAGCGGGTTCCGAGCCGATGGCGGTCGGATACAAGATCGCCTCGGCCCCGTTCAGCACCAGCGACCGCGCGGTTTCGGGGAACCACTGGTCCCAGCAAATCCCCACACCGATGCGCGCGAAACGGGTCTGGAAGGTCACGAAACCCGTGTCACCCGGTGTGAAATAGAACTTTTCCTCATAGCCCGGATTTTGCGGGATATGCGTCTTGCGATAGCGGCCCAGAATCGCGCCATCGGCGTCGATCATCGCCACCGTGTTGAACAGGGCGTTCCCGTCGCGTTCATAGAAGCACACGGGCAAAACGACGCCCAGTTCCGCCGCGACCTTTTGAAAATGCGCCACGGCGGGGTTTTCCGCCAAGGGCGTGGCCAATGACAGGTGCCGCGCATGCTGTTCCGCGCAGAAATAGGGCGTTTCGAACAGTTCTTGCAGCAAGATCACCTGCGCCCCGTCCGCCGCCGCCGCGCGCACCAGCGCCTCGGCCTTGGCGAGGTTCGCGGCGCGGTCCCAGGTGCAGGCGAATTGCGTCGTGGCGAAAGTGACTTGGCGCATGTGCTCCCCCGTTTCGGGGCAGTCTGCGACAGAGGCACGCGCGCGTCGAGTCCCTATGTGGCAGCTTTCTCGGCGGCTTTGGCGGCGTTCCAAAGCGCGTCCATTTCCTCCAATGTCGAGTCCTTGGGCGCCCGCCCTTCGGCGGCCAGCGCTGCCTCGATGAACCGAAAGCGCCGGGTGAACTTGTCGTTCGCTGCCCGCAGCGCGGCCTCAGGGTCGATATCCAGATGCCGCGCCAGATTGGCCATGACGAACAGAAGGTCGCCGTATTCCTCGAACTTGTCCTCGGGCGCGGCCTCGGTCAGCTCGCGCGCTTCCTCGGCGATCTTGTCGACCACCTGCGCCACATCCGGCCAGTCGAACCCCACCCGCGCCGCGCGTTTTTGCAGCTTAACCGCCCGTGTCAGCCCGGCATGCCCCACCGGCACGTCATCCAGCACGCCGGTTTGCGCCTTGGCGGCACGCTCGCGGGCCTTTTGCGCCTCCCATGCGTCGGTCTGGGCGGCGGCGCTGTCGATCACCGTGTCGCCGAACACATGCGGGTGCCGGGCAACCATCTTGTCGGCGATGTCGCGCAGCACATCATCCAGCGTGAACAGGCCTGCTTCCTCGGCCATCTGCGCGTGATAGACCGACTGAAACAGCAAATCGCCCAACTCGCCGCGCAAGGCGGGATAATCCTTGCGCGCGATGGCGTCCGCAACCTCGTAGGCCTCCTCGATCGTGTAAGGCGCGATGGTGTCGAAATCCTGCTCCAGATCCCAGGGGCACCCCCCTACGGGCGCGCGCAACCGCGCCATGATCATCGCCAGCCGGGGCAGCCCGCCCTTCGGATCGTGGATCAGCGGATCATCGGCCATTGCAAGCCCTCCCATAAACGTCGATGCTGCCCCCCGTATCCCATTGCCCAAAGCCGGAGTCCACCGAATGCCTGTCCTCAACCGCATCGCCGATTACGCCGACGACATGAAAACTTGGCGGCGCCATCTGCATGCGCATCCCGAAACGCGCTTCGATTGCCATGAAACGGCGGCCTTCGTGGTGCAGCGCCTGCGCGAGTTCGGCATCACCGAGATCCACGAGGGCATCGCGCAATCGGGTATCGTCGCCATCATCGAGGGGCAGGGCGAGGGCCCGACCATCGGCTTGCGCGCCGACATCGACGCCTTGCCGATCACCGAGGAAACCGGGCTGCCCCATGCCTCGACCGTGGCGGGCAAGATGCACGCCTGCGGCCACGATGGGCACACGACGATGCTGCTGGGGGCGGCGCGTTACCTGGCCGAAACCCGCAATTTCGCGGGCCGCGTCGCGCTGATCTTCCAGCCGGCCGAGGAATGGGGCGGCGGCGCGGGGGTCATGGTCGATGAAGGGATCATGGACCGTTTCGACATCGCGCAGGTCTTTGCGCTGCACAACGCCCCTGGCGTGCCGCTGGGCCAGTTCGAGGGTCGCGCGGGCCCGCTGATGGCCGCCGTCGATACCCTGACGGTGCATGTCACCGGGCGCGGCGGTCACGGCGCCCACCCCGAGGAATGCGTCGATCCGGTGGCGGCCATCGTGACCATGGTGTCGGCCCTGCAAACCATCGTCAGCCGCAACCGCAAGGGCACCGACGCGCTGGTCATCTCGGTCACCCAGATCCACACGGGCAGCGCCGACAACATCGTTCCGGAAACCGGCTGGTTCTGCGCCACGATCCGCACCTATGACAAGGCGGTGCAGGACATGGTCGAACGCCGCTGCCACGAGGTCATCAATGGCATCGCTGTGGCAATGAACGTGCAGGCCGAGATCGTCTTTGAAAAGGGCTATCCGGCCACCGTCAACCACGAGGCCGAAACCCGCTTCGCCTTCGATGTCGCCGCCGAAGTGGGCGCCGCCGTCGCCGAATGCGAACCCGTCATGGGGGCCGAGGATTTCGCCTATATGCTCGAACACCGCCGTGGTGCGTATCTGTTTCTGGGCCAAGGCGACAGCGCGGGCCTTCACCACCCCCGCTATGACTTTAACGACGAGGTCGCGCCCATCGGTGCCAGCTTCTTTGCCCGTCTGGTCGAGCGCGCGCAGCCGAGGGCCTGACCGGCGCCCCTTCATCTGTCCGGAAATATCCTCGGGGGGTGAAGGGCCCGCAGGGCCCGAGGGGGCGGAAAGCCCCCGCGCGGCGCGGCGCGAATGCGGCGCGCTTGCAAAGAGTGCGGCGCAGCCGCGCCGATCATCCGCGCGCCAAAGGCGCGCGCCCGGGTCGCCCAAGGCGCCCGCGACAGCGGGAAACGCGGGCGAAACCCCCTGGGCGTTCAGCGCCCGTGACTGCGGTCATATCCATTGGGCACCGGCGGTGCCCACCCCGCCAGCGATCCGGGTGCGGGTTCGAACACCTCGACCAAAAGCGGGTAACAGCGCACCACGTCCGACGAGTGTTCCGATCCGCAATCCCCGCCGGGACAGGACGACAAGACCCCCATGACGTCGATCTCGGCCAGAAACTCGATGTAATCCCCCGGGCGGACCGGACTGGCTTTCATGAAATACTGCCCGGTGTCAGCGGTGAAGCCCGTGCACATGAAGACGTTCAGCACGTCATGCACCAGCCCCTCGGCCAGCGCGGGATCGACGCCCGCATCCTGCATCGCCCGCGTCAGGTTCGAATGACAGCAATGGTGATACTGACCACCCCCTGACAGCACCCAATGGGTATAGGGATCGCACCGCGTCCCGATCACGTCATGCACGCGCCCGCCAAAGGCATCGACCCCGTACCAGCCCAGTGTATCCTCGACCATCGTCGCCATCGGGCGCAGGTAGGGAAAACACGACCACATCCGGTCGCCGGTCTTCAGATGCGTGCCATGCAGAGCGCGGGTCTTGCCCGAATAGAACCGTTCGTTCAGGTCGGCGGCATTGAACAGGTTCAGGTCCCCCACCTGCGGCCCCTCGGGACAGGTGATGCGAAAGAACTGGCCCGCGCGCGCCGTGAAGGATCGGCCTTCGCGCGCCGGAACCACGGTTTCCGACAGTTTGCGCGCCCCGACCCGCGCCGCGCGATAGGTGGCAAGATCCACGGCGGGCAATGTCTCGTTGGGATAGCAGATCACGGGCGGGATGGCGCGGCGGGCCTCGGCGTCGGGGGGAATCGGGCTCATGGGATGTCCTGCGGCGGAAGAGGGAAACATGCGGTGCAGGCTGCACGGCGCGGCGCGTGCGCGCAAGCCGTTTTCCCGTCGCCGCATCGCCAACCCGGCCACCCCATCGGCGCGGCCTCGACCCGGCGTAACGTTCTGCTCCGCGAAACTTCACGTTTAACGTCTTGTCAAGAAATGTTACTCTATCTTGACGAGCATCCAGGCGGGGCCCATGCAAGACGGCGGATTTCCTACGGTGACAGCAGCGGCAGTCCGCGATCTTGATGAAGCTGCGTTCGTCATCGGGGCTTTGGGGACCTTGTTGCGGGCCTCGGCCACGGACCTCGACGCGACGATCGAACACGTCCTTGGGCTGATCGCCAAGCGTGTCGGGGCCGATCGCGGGTATCTGTTCTTTCACCGCGCCGACACGTGGGCAAACACCCATGAATGGTGCGCGCCCGGCATCGAGCCGATGAAGGAACACCTGCAGGACGTGCCCATCGACACGCTGTTGGCCGGATCTGCGGCGATGGAGGGCAGCGAATGCCTGCATGTCGCCGATGTCCATGCCTTGCCCGACAGCCCGCTCAAGGACTTGCTCTCGATGCAGTCGATTCGCTCGCTGCTCAGCGTCCCCCTCGTGCGCGAGGACCGGCTGAAGGGGATTATCGGGTTCGACCGGGTGCACCAACAGCGCGCTTTCGACGACAGCGACAGGACCCTGCTGTATTCGCTCAGCGACGGCTTGATTTCGGCGCTGTCACGGCGCCAGGTCGAACAAGACCTCGCCACAACGACGACCGAGCGCAACGAAACCCTCGAACGCCTGCGGGCGACACTGGCCTCGATGCGCGAACTGGTCCTCGAGATGGACGAAGACGGGCGGTGCATCGATTTTCATTGCAGCGATCCTGGGATGCTGGTCGCCCCCGCCAGCGAGATCCTCGGGCGCCTTCTCGAAGAGACGCTGCCGCCCGAAGTCGCCCGGTTGCAACGCCAAGGGATGGCCGATGCCGCGCGCGATGGTCTGGTGCGCTTGCCGCCTTATTGCCTGCAGTGGCAAGGGCAAAATCGCTGGTACGACACGACCATCGTGCACCGCCGCACGGGCCGCGCGGGCGAAGCGGGTTTCGTCTTTCGCATCCGCGACTTTACCGACGAACGACAGCGCGACGACGACAACCTGATGCTGGGCGAAGTCACCCGCAGCATGACAAATTTCGCCGTGATCCTTGACGCCGGGCTGCGCGTCCGTTGGCTCAACTCGGCGATCGAAGCCCGGACAGGCCAGACCGCCGCAGCCTTGCGTGGACGTCCTATTGCCGAGGTCGCCGACGTCCTGTGCGATCCGGAAAAGCAGATCGCCCCCCTTTCGGTCCTGTCGACTCAGCCTGTCTCGGGCGTGGTGTTCCGCAAGTTCGATTGCGAAGGGCAGGAATTGTGGGTCGATGCCAACACCCAACCCCTGTTCGACAGGCACGGGGCCTTTGACGGGCTGCTGATCGTCGCGACCGACGTCACCCAGCTCAAGCGCAACGAAGAGGAACTCGAACGTCTGGCGTCTGTGGCCGAACGCTCGCACGCGCAATTGCATCAGGCGCTCGAGTCCCTGCAAGACGGCTTTGCCCTTTTCGACCCCAACGACCGGCTGGTGCTGTGTAACGATCGTTATAGGTCGTTCTTTCCGGCATCGGGCAAGACGATCGTGCCGGGTGTCAAGTTCGAGGAAATGCTGCGCCAATCGATGGCCCATGGCGAATTCGCCGAAGCCGTCGGCCAAGAGGAAGACTGGCTGGCCTATCGGCAGGCGATGCGCGGCAAAGATAACTGCGTCGTCGACGTCAAACTAAGCACCGGGCGCTGGCTGCGGGTCTATGAACGCAAAACCCCAGACGGCGGGCGCGTCGGCATGCGGGTCGACATCACCGAACTCAAAGAGGCCGAGGCGCGCCTGACCGACATCATCGAAGGTGCCCGCATCGGAACGTGGGAATTCGACGTCGTGAACCGCGTCACGACGATCAACGAACATTGGGCGGTGATGCTGGGGTATTCGCGCAACATCCTCAAAACGCTGCACCATGATGCGTGGATGGCGATCATCCACCCCGACGACGACCAGAAGCTGCGCACTGAACTGCGCCTGCTGGCCGAAGGAGTGACCGACAAGCTGGAAACCGAGATGCGCCTGCGCCACGGCAACGGCCAATGGGTGCATGTGCTGGCGCGTGGCCAATTGACCAAGCGCGCGCCCGACGGAACGCCCCTTCGGATCAGCGGAGTTGGCCTTGATCTGACCGAACGCCGCCGGGCCGAGGAACGGCTGCACGCGATCCTGTCGGCATCGTCGGTCGGGACATGGGAACTGGATTACACCACCGACGCAATCGTCATCGATGACCAGTATGCCGCGATGCTGGGCTATCGGGCCGACGAGCTTGCGCCCTGGACGGTCGAACGCTTTCTTGCCACGCTGCATCCCGAGGACATCGGCCCGCTGCGCGAAAAGATCGAGGCTTTTCATCGTGATAGAACGCTCAGCTCGATCGCGCTGGAATTCCGTATGCGCCACAAGGACGGGCACTGGGTCTGGGTCCTGTCGCAGGCCCGCGTCCGGCGCTGGCACGCCGACGGCACACCGGCCGAGGAGAGCGGTGTTCACATCGACATCACCGAAAGCAAACAGCGCGAGGAAGCCCTTGCCCGGGCAAAGGCCGAACTGGAGGTCGCGCTGTCGGCCCAGCGCGCCGCCGATCAGCGCTTTGTCGATATCGCCACCGTATCGAACGAATGGTTCTGGGAGATTGACCCGGAACGGCATCTGGCCTTCATCACCTCGGGATTCGAACGCATCAGCGGAATTCCGGTTGCGGCGCTGATTGGCAAGACACTGGCCCAGATCGGTTTCGGTGGGGGGAATTCAGTGGTCGAGGGCGATTTCGCCGCGCTGGACACCTGCCTGACCCAGCGAACACCGTTCACCGACCAGTTGTTCCGCCTGCACCCCGGCGCCAATCGCGACCCCGTCTGGCTGCGCATCAGCGGTGCGCCGTGGCATGATGAACAGGGGCGCTTTGCCGGGTTTCGGGGCGTCGGCCTCGATGTGACAGCCCTGATCCTTGCCACCCAACGCGCCGAGGCAGCGAACGAAGCCAAGTCGCGCTTCCTCGCGAACATGAGCCACGAGCTGCGCACCCCCCTCACCGGGGTCCTTGGCATGGCCGAACTACTCCAAGACAGCGGCGTTGCCCCCGATCAGCAACGGATGATCGAAACGATCCGCGAGTCGGGCGAGGGGTTGCTGGTGATCCTGAACGACATCCTCGACCTCGCGAAGATCGAGGCCGGCAAGATGGCCCTCGACCCCGCGCCCTTCGAACCGGGCGCCCTTGTGCGCCGCGTGGGCGATCTGTTTTCACCCAAGGCCCGGATGGGCGGACTGTTTACTGCTGAGCGCGCACATCGGCCCCGACGCCGATCAGCCCCGCTTGGGCGATGCAAACAGGATCCTGCAGATCCTCAACAACCTTGTCGAGAACGCGATCAAGTTCACTGAACAAGGCAGCGTCACCTTGTCATGCTCGTCCGCCATGGCCAACGGCGTGCCCGGTCTGTGCTTCACCATCACCGACACCGGCATCGGCATGACCCCCCAACAGGTCGCGCGGGTCTTCGACGAATTCGAGCAGGCCGAAGGGTCGACCACGCGCCGCTTTGGCGGCACCGGCCTCGGGCTGTCGATAACGCGCCGGTTGACAGAACTGATGGGCGGAACGATCCGCATGGACAGCGAACCCGGGCGTGGCACCACGATCCGCGTGACCTTGCCGCTGGCCTCCGCCGCCGCGCCGGAGCAAGAGCGTGCCGAGCCACCGACCCCCGCCGATACGATCCGGGGGCTGCGCCTCTTGGTGGCTGACGACAACCGCACGAACCGGATGATCCTCAGGACCATGCTGACAGCAGCCGGCGCGCAGGTCGCGCTTGCCGAAAATGGCGCCGATGCCTGCCAGCAGTTCGAACAGGCGGCACCGGACGCCGTTTTGCTGGATATTTCGATGCCGGTGCTGGATGGCGTCGCCGCGCTGCAGCGCATCCGTGACTTCGAAACCCGCAATGGCACCGCCCCGGTGCCCATGCTGGCCGTCACAGCGAACGCGATGCAGCACCAGATCGAGGAATATCGCGCCTTGGGTTTCTGCGGCCATATCGCCAAGCCTTTCCGCAAGGATGACCTGATCGCCGCCGTCGCCCTTGCCGTTCGCCGGGCATAACGATTCCCCCTTTCCTCGGACGGCGGCGCGAACTAGCTCTGCTGTCGACAGGACAACAGGGACAGCACCATGGCCATTTTTCTGGGCGTCGACACAGGCGGAACCTATACCGACGCCGTGCTGCTGGATGACACGACGCAAACGATCCTCGCCCGCGCCAAAGCGCTGACCTCGCGGCCCGACTTGTCGGTTGGTATCGGCGGCGCCATCGATGCCGTGCTGGCCGAGCGTGGCGACGATGCCGCGCGGCAGATCGCCATCGTGTCGCTGTCGACCACGCTGGCGACGAACGCGCTGGTCGAGGGCCAGGGCGCGCGCGCGGCGCTGGTGCTGATCGGCTTCGATGCGGGCGACAAGCGTCGGGCGGGCCTGTCCGACGCCTTGGCAGATTCGCCGCTGATCGAACTGGCCGGGGGGCACAACCACGCCGGCGGCGAGGCGCGCCCCTTTGACGCCGACGCCCTTGCGCAAGCTCTGGATGCCCTGCCCGACGGGATCGGCGCAATCGCCGTTGCGGCAGCCTTCGCCACCCGCAACCCGGCGCACGAGATCGAGGCGCGCACCGTGATCCGCGCCCGCACCGGCTTGCCGGTGACCTGCTCGCACGAGTTGTCTGCCGGCCTCAACGGCCCCAAGCGCGCGTTGACGGCGCTGCTGAACGCGCGGCTGGTGCCGATGATCGACCGACTGGTCGGCGCCTGCGAATCGCATCTGGCGCGCCGCGACATCAACGCACCCCTGATGGTCGTGCGCGGCGACGGGGCGCTGGTGTCGGCGGCACTAGTGCGCGAGCGGCCGATCGAAACGATCCTTTCGGGTCCTGCGGCCTCGATCGCGGGGGCCGCGTGGCTGACCGGGGTCAAGGATGCCCTCGTCTCTGACATCGGCGGCACGACGACCGATGTCTGCCTGCTGGCGGATGGTCGCCCGGCCATCGATCCCGACGGCGCGCGTCGGCGGGTTCCGCACCATGGTCGAGGCGGTCCGCATGCGCACCACCGGTCTGGGCGGCGATCCTGAGGTTCATGGCGTGGTCCCGGGCCTTGCGGGCGGCCTGCGGCTGGGCCCGCGCCGGCAGATGCCACTGGCGCTGGCGGCAGTGCAGTTCCCCACGCTGGTCCACGAGATGCTGGATACCGCGCTGGGGATGGATGCCGCCCCGACGAAAGCTGGCGCCTTGCGGTGCCCCTGTTCACCACCATGCCACCCGGCTTGCCGGACCGCGAAGCCGCCCTCGCCGAGCGCCTGCTTCAGGGACCGCAACGCGTGGCCCATCTGATCCGCTCGCGGATCGAAGCGCCCGCCCTGACGCGGTTGGTCCAGCGTGGCCATGTGTTGCTGGCCGGTCCGACCCCCTCGGACGCCGCGCATGTGCTGGGGCGTCAGACCGGATGGGACAGCGATGCCGCGCACAAGGCCTTGACCCTCATGGCCCGCAAGCGCGGCGACAGCGGTGACCGACTTGCACCCGACGGGGCGACCATGGCGGCGCGCATCGTCGACCAGTTGACGCGCCAGACGGTGGACTGCCTGCTGGAAGCGGCCTTCGACGAAGATACCACCCCATGGGAAGCCGCCGCCGAAACCCTCGCACGGCACGAACTGACCCGCGCCGCCTTTGCCAAGCGCCCCGGCCTGGTGCAGATGCAGGCCTCGCTGGCGGTGCCCGTGATCGGTTTGGGCGCGTCGGCCGGGTGCTACTATGGCGCCGTGGGCGAGGCCCTGAACTGCCCGATGATCGTCCCCGAGCACGCCGGCGTCGCCAACGCGGTGGGGGCGGTGGTCAGTCAGGTGTCGGTGCATCTGGATGGGCTGGTGACCAGCCCTGCCCCGGGTCTGTATATCGCGCATTGCACCGACGGCCCCACGCGCCACCCCGAGGCCGAAGCCGCCGTCGACGCGCTGGTGCGCGACCTGACACAGCGCGTCACGCAACGGGCCCACAGCGCCGGGGTCGACAGTCCCCATATCCGCTGGACCCGCACCGAGAAAGGCGCCGAGGTCGAAGGCCAATCCATGCTGATCGAGGTCGCGCTGCGGGTCTCGGCAACCGGGCGCCCGCGCATCGCCGCAGGCTGAGGCACCCTTGCGCGCGCGCAACCGCGCGGCTACAACCACGCAACCGGATGGGTGGCCGAGTGGTTTAAGGCTCTGGTCTTGAAAACCAGCGTAGGAGAGATCCTACCGTGGGTTCGAATCCCACCCCATCCGCCAATATTTCATCTTAAATCATTGTTTTATAGAATTTTTCTAGGCCTTAGATACAAATGTTCCCACACCTGTTCCCACATTTGGCATCCGCTTGTTCTGGCCGGCGCACACGGCCTGTCACTCGCTTTCACCAGTGATCAGGCGTCGTTGATCATCTCGGCTGATTTGGCCATAGCTGCGTAGGGTGGTCAGCGGGTCCGAGTGGCCAAGGTTTTGAGCGTTCGCGATGAACTCGGCAACGGTTTTGCTGTTCTTCGCGGCGTGTCGGGCCAGCATGTGTCGAAAGGCGTGTGGGCCAAAGGCAGGCAGGCCAGCCGCCTCGAACGCGGTATTGACGATCTTGCGGACAGGCTCAGTCGTTTTCCAATGGGCACGGGTGAACCCGCAGGCTGTGAACCCTTTGTTTGACTGCGCGGTCAGGGCCGTGGCCGGAAACAGCGGATCATCGGGACTGTAGAACGCCACCTCGTCGAGATAGGTCGTCCAGTCGCGCAGCGGGACTTCTGCCTCAGTGAAGTCCTTGGCGAAGAACGTGTCGATTCGCTTGCCGAACTTGGTGGCCACCTCGCGCGGGTGCTCTGCCCCCCAACGTTGGACCGCCCTTGGCGAGAGTTTTACGCCTCGATCAGGGTGACAGGCGGGTGATGCGGAAATCCTCCCCGTTTTAACGGGCGCGACCGTAGAACTCACGCGGCCGTTTTCAGCTTCATGGCGGGTGTGACGCCGCCGATGACCGATCGTGTTTGTAGAGAGCCAATCACATGTGCAAAGCGCGTGCGGCCTGGCGACACGGCGTGGGCGCGTTCAGATTGGCGCAGCCGATACTTCTCTGCCAATCTCGGTCCCTCCGGGCAGACAACGGGAGAGCAATCCACGAAACCAGAGGCTGGCGGCGTCGTTCTCCTGCGCGACCGGCCAGACAGCTTTCATGGAATAGCCCGGAACCTCGAAAGGAAGCGCTCTGTGCCCGCACAACAGCTGCGCTGTCGGTGTCTGCGCAAATCGCTGCGGCACGGCCGCGACAAGGTCGCATTCTGCAAGGATCGGCAACAAGGCCATGAAACTTGGCACCATCAGTCTAACCCGACGCCGCAACCCCAGCCGGTCCAGCGAAATGTCCACCGGACCCTCGAAGCCTTCGGCCCGTGGCGATACCAGTGCTTGGGGTAACGAAAGGAATTCCGTCATGGACAGTGGCCCGATCAGAGCGGGATGACCGCGACGCGCCAGCAGCACGAAACGGTCTTGAAACAGCACTTGCCAGCAAAGAGGTCCTGCCATCTCGGGTGCCCCCATCAGGGCAAGATCCATCCCCTCGGCGGCTGCTGCGTCAATGGGGGGCGGTATGACCTTTATCCGGCAGTCGGGTGCTTCTCGAGCCATTTGCGCAATCAGTCCCGGAAGCACCAGTGCCTGCCCGAGATCGCTGGACCCCAGGACAAAGTCCCGAGTTGCCTGAGCAGGGTCGAACCCCGCAGGCGAAAGCACTGCCTCGACCCTGTCGAGGATTGCGCGCAGTTCGGGCAGGAGCGCCTTGCCACGGGGGGTCGGAAGCAACCGGTTTCCATGCCTCGCCAGCAATGGGTCTCCAAAGACCCCGCGCGCACGGCGCAAACCCTGCGATACCGCCGGTTGTGTCAGACCCAAGACCTTTGCCGCCCGCGAAGCCGATCCTTCGCGCAGCACCGCTTCGACAAGGCGAAGAAGGTTGAGATCAACACGCCTCAAGTCCATAATTCCCAGTTATTATGATAATTCCTAGTATAGGTCTAGTGGTAATCCATGCTTATGATAGACTGCTCGAGTATCAAAACAGTTGGGGATGCCGCAGTGATGACGAATGCCACGCTCGGGACCGTCGCGCTTGGTGGGGCTGGTGCCATGATGCTCGTTGTAGGCGCGCTGCACCTTGTTGCGCCACAGATGATGATGGCAACGCCGGCAATCGACCTTGCCAGCACAAATCACCTCCACG
Source organism: Paracoccaceae bacterium (assembly GCA_041397065.1). GTDB lineage: Bacteria > Pseudomonadota > Alphaproteobacteria > Rhodobacterales > Rhodobacteraceae > Pararhodobacter. The sequence continues at coordinate 65,064 of JAWKXG010000007.1, forward strand.
TGATCCGCGCGGCTTATGGCGGTGCGTATCTAGGGATCGCCGCGCTGTTCCTGCTGGGCCTTGTGAATCGGCCCCTGCGCGCCTCGTCACTGTTGGCGGTGACCGTTCTGTTTGCGGGCTTTGCCGTCGGTCGACTGGTCAGCATCGTTCTCGACGGCTTGCCGGTCGCCCTGTACCTCGGTGTGCTGGCCTTCGAGCTGACATTCGCGGTACTTGCGTGGGTCGCAATCCGGCGGGAAGGTTGAACTGCCCCGCGATCGACAGGGCAGCCTATGCAACCCATGAGGTGATCTCGGGCCGCGACTACGTGAACCTCGGAACCAGCGGCGGCATTCGTACGCGCCCCGGTCCCGGCAATCTCGACCACGTCGTCAACGTGACCCTGACATCAGCGGGCCCGGTATACGCGAACGTCAGACTAACGGGCCTCATGGATATCACGGGTCAGAGCGGCCAGACGCTGGCCTATTGACGTCGGGTGCTCCCCGTCAGGTCCCTGCGTGTCGCCGGGCATCTGCAATGATGCCCGGTACAGGCATGAATTTTACATGAACGATGCCAAGTCAGCTTCGCCGCCCTGACCGGCTTCTGCCTTCTGCTGCTCTGGACGAGCCTATGGCAGGTCAGGCGGAAGAGGATCGTCTGATCGGCGCGGCTGCGTCATTTTTTGCGTTTGAAAACAAAGATGTGAGCTGGAGAAGTTTGGATATCAGGCCCATCCCCATGCGCCGCTTGCCCCGGCGGAAGCGTTCTCCCGATCCGGCTGCGGCCGGATTTTTCCGTTGTTTTCTGGGGTTATGCGGGTGAGGCTGAGCACTGGCCCAGCCGCCGCGAGGCCCCGAAGCGGTCGCTCGGGGCCGATATTCTCCGGACCTGTTGCCTGCGCGAATCGAGTGAATTCGATCCAAGTGACGGAAAATGTGTCAATTTTTGACTGAGAAGTGGTTGCGGAAATCTGAACAGCCGGGATGAGTGGTTTTTCTGCGCAACAGCGGCATGATGCTGCAAGCAAGGAGAAGACCATTACGGTGCCCCTAGATTTGTAGACGCTTTGCCCCCTAACTTTGAGGCAAGGAGGGCGACATGGGGACAAGCAATTACAGCGACGAGTTCAAGCGGGATGCGGTGCATCAGATCACGGTGCGAGGGTATCCTGTGCACGAACGCCCTGTCTTCTTCGGTCACTACTGGCTCAGCGGCGATCCGGTTCTGCAGGCTCCGAACGCGCTGTGCCTCGATTATTCCGCCGGAAAGGATGGGCCGCTGGTCACCTACGAACTGCACCCGGGTGAGATGTTGCTTTCCACAGACCGGGTTTGGCTTCATGCGATCCCTGACTGACACTTTGTCGCCGTCACAGTCACGCCGCACCAGATCAATGGCTCCAACCGCCCCTTCGCCGCATTACCGCGTGACCGCTTCGATCGAGGGCGCGACGGGGTCAACCGGCAGCTGGACGGCAACGTAAAAACCGCTGTCCGACCCGGGCCTTGGCGATCGAAGCGTGACCGATCCGCCCACGCGCTCGGCAATGGCGGCGACGATTGCAAGGCCCAGTCCGCTGCCGTCTCCACGACCGCCACCGCGTTCGAAACGGCCGGTCAGCCGGGCAAGGGTTTCGGCCGACAGCACCGCAGAGTCGTTTTCAACCGTCAACACACCCGTTGCCAGCAACGTCACGTCGACAGGCACCCCCTCGCTGCCGTGACGAAGCGCGTTCTCCAGCAGGTTGCGCAGCACGATACCAAAGGCATCGGGATCGAGGTCCGAACGCACGGCCTGTGCCGGCACCGACAGCCGGATCCGCCCCGGGGGCAATGCCCGCCCGATGTCCTCGACCATCAGCCGCGCGATGTCGCGCAGATCGCCCTACGTGTCGCGGCGCAGTTTGCCGCCTTCGGCACGGGCCAGTTGCATCAGACGTTCGCACAACCGCGTCAACCGCTTGAGGGTCGTTTCGATCTCGCTGGCGCGTGTCTTCGCGCCCGGATCGCCAGTCTCGGCCTTCAGCCGCTGCGCTTGGGCGATGGCCCCCGCCAGAGGGGTGCGCAGCTCGTGTGCCGTGTTGGCGGCAAAGCTTCTTTCAGCCTCGAACGCGGCGTCGAGCCGCACAAGCAGGGCATTCAGGGTCTCGGCCAAGGGCACGATTTCGGTTGGCAGATCGCCTGACGGAATGCCGGAAAGGTCCCGTGCCCCGCGCGCCTCGAGCCGCGCCCGAAAGCGCCGCAAAGGCGCAAGGCTGAACCGCATCGCGCCGATGATCGCCAACAGGGCAATCGGCAGCACGATCAGCAAGGGCAGACCCAGCGCCATGCGGATTTCGCGCGTGACGGCGTCGCGATGGGCAAGGGGTTCGGCCACCGTGATCAGGATCGTTCCCTGAAGGGCCGCGTCGCTGAACAGCCGATGCGTTGCCGTCTGGCTGAAGCCGGGCCCGCCATAGGCCGGGAAAACCGCGGGGTCCGCTTCGTGCGATTGCAGCAGGATCGTGCCGTCTGGATCGCGGACGACATAGGTGAAGTATTCGTCATGCGCCCGAATCGGCGCCAAGCGCTGCGTGGCCACCGGCCCTTCGCGCGCGACGATATCCCCCACCGCCAGCGGCAATATCCTTTCGGCGGTTTCGCGCAGGGCGCTGTCAAAGACCTCGTCGATCTCGTCGCGCAACAAAAGGGTGGTGACCGTCGCCGCCGAAATCCACAGAAGGACGAGCACAAACCCCACCGACAGCGCCAGCCGCGCCTGCAGGCTGCGCGGCCACATCATGCCGCGCCCAGCCGATACCCGAGGCCGCGCTCGGTCTCGATGATCGACGGCCCCAGTTTCTTGCGCAAGCGGCTGACGTGAACCTCGATCGTGTTGCTCTCGATCTCGGCATGAAAGGCATAGAGCTTGTCTTCCAGCTGTGCTTTCGACAGCAACTGCCCCGGCCGCGCGAGGAAGGCTTCGAACAACGCCCATTCCCTTGCCGTCAGAACCACGGGTTTGCCTTCGCGAAACACCGAGCGCGCGGCGAGGTCGATCTCGAGCCCGCCATGGGTGATCAAGGGGTTCGGGTTGCCCGCATAGCGCCGTGCAACCGATCCGATCCGCGCCGACAACTCGGCGAGGTCGAAGGGCTTCACCAGATAATCGTCCGCCCCGGTGTTCAGCCCGTCGATCCGGTCCGACACCTGATCCAGCGCGGTCAGGATGATGACGGGTGTCACGTCGCCCCCCGCCCGCATCGCCTTGAGGAACACCAACCCCCGCCCGTCTGGCAGCATCAGATCCAGCAGCACGAGGTCATAGGCCGTCGTGCGCACCGCATCGCGTGCGGCATCGAGCCGCGTGACCCAATCGACGGACTGACCGTCCGCCGCGATCTGGTCGCGCACTGCCGCCCCCAGAACGGTATCATCCTCGACGAGCAGGATTCGCATAATGCCCCCGGTTCTTTCCTTCGCGGTCACGATGAACGACCTTGCTGACGCCAGTCTGACAGGGGCGGTGCCGGCCTGTAAGGTTCCCGTCAGCTTTGCGTGACAAAAGCATCCGCAGATGACCCAGTTCCGGAGTGTGGCTCATGAAGACGACAATGACAATTCTCGGGTTTGTTGCCGCCTTGCAGGCTACAGCGGCATGGGCGGATGATGATTGCTTCGTGCCCATGGCCGACTGGCATCCGCGCGATGCGGTGATGCGGCTGGCCGAAACGAACAACTGGACGGTTCGCCGGATCAAGATCGATGATGGCTGCTATGAGATCGACGGACGCGATGCCCAAGGGCGGCAGATCGAGGTAACGGTGCATCCCGGCACGCTCGATATACTCGAGGTCGAATACGAGCACGATGACGACGACATGCCCGACAGGTGACCCTAGCCCGACTGCCGAAGACCACAACGCAACCCCGCCCCAAGGCGGGGTTTTTCTTATTCCTGACGCCAAGCTGACGCCCGAATCGCGCCGCCGTCAGGAAGCGATCAGGTCGGGCCCCGAGAAAAGCATCAGCAGACAAAAGGAGACCTGCCATGAAACCCACCCTGTCCCTCCTCGTGGCCACCACCGCGCTTGCCGCCGCCCTTGGCGTTCCCGCGATCACGGCCTTTGCCACCCCGCGTATGGCCACCGGCATCACCGAGCAGGCCGAAACCGATGACACCGGTGTCCGCCTCTGGCTTGCCGCCCACGACGACAACCATCGTCACCGCGAACGCCGCTGGCCGTGGTCGCATGATGACGACGATGACGACGACGACCACCATCGCAACGGTCATGACGACGACGATGATGACGACGACGGCGGCCGTTCAGGCAGTTCACGACGCAACCCGGCGCCCGCTGGAACGGTGGCGCCGCCGCAAAACGGGTTGTTCGGAACCGGCACACCGCCGCGCGTGCAGATGAACTGACCCGGACCAGAGGTAACCCCATGAAAACGCTTCTTTCCACGCTGGCGCTGACGACCGCGCTTTCCGTTCCGGGCCTGGCCTCTGCCCGTCCGGTGACCTTCACCGTGTCGATGAACGCCTATGGCGGCAACGGCGCTTACCTTGCGCTGTATGTCACCAACGCTTCGGGCGCCTATGTCGGCAGTTTGTGGATGGCGGGCGACAAGTCGCGCTATTACCAGCACCTCGCCGATTGGTATCGCGCGACCGGTGGCGATCCCGCGCATGTCAACGGGATCACCGGCGCCAGCGTCGGTTCGGGTCGGCGGTTGGAGGTGACGCTGGACCTCGCGGATGCGTTGTTTGACGCAGGCTATACGCTGCACGTCGATGCCGCTGTCGAGGACATGCGCGACAGCCCCAACGAGGTCGCCGTGCCCCTGACCCGCGCCGGCAGCGGCGCTGCGGTGCGCGGCCGGCGCTATGTCTCGGCGCTGTCCTACACGATGTAAGGAGGCCACGCGATGATCCGTGCATTCCACCGGTGGCCCGGGCTTGTCGCCCTGCTTGTCCTCGCTTTGCTGGGCCTCAGCGGTGCGGCGTTGTCCGTCTATCCAGCGACCGAACGCCTTTCGGCGCCACAGGCAGCCGTCGATATGTCGGTCGCTGACCTGACGGCGCGCATCCAGGCCTCTCAGCCGGGGGTCGAGCAGATCCGGCGCGCGCCATCGGGGCGGATCGTCGCCTATTGGTTCGATCAAGGCGTTCCGGGGTCGGCGGTGATCGACCCCGAAACGGGTCAGCCCGTCGCCTCGGCCGATCCCGACCCGGTCGAACGTTGGCTGACCACGCTGCACCGTTCGTTTTTCGCAGGCGATACGGGGCGGATCGTGACGGCCCTTGGGGCGGGGGCGATGTTGGTGCTGGCCCTGTCTGGCGTCGCGCTGGTCGCCCGCCGGGCGGGGGGCTATGCCCGATGGTTCGCGCCGCTGCGTGGCCCCTTGTCCGGCAGGATCCATGTCGAAATCGCGCGCCTGTCGGTGATCGGGCTGGCGCTGTCGTCGGTCACGGCGCTGTGGATGTCAGCCGCAACCTTCGACCTGATCCCCGTGTCAGGTCATTCCATGAGGTCATCGATGCCTGCGGTCAGCGGGCTTACGGGCATCGACCCCGCGCAGATAGACACCCTGCGCCAGACACCCGTCGCCCAGTTGCGGGACCTGACCTTTCCCTATCCCGGCGACGCGACGGATGTTTTCACCCTGACCACGCAAACGGGAACCGTGACGCTGGATCAGGGAACCGGTGCGGTGGTTTCGCAGACTGCGCTGACCCTTCTGGAGCGGATCGACGCCGTCGTGATCATGCTGCACACGGGCCGGGGCGCGCCGCTGCTGGGTGTCGTGCTGGGCCTGATGGCGCTGGGTATCCCCGCGTTGGGCATCACGGGCGTTACCGTGTGGCTGACGGGCCGACGCGGTCGCCCGAGGCTGCGCCACAACGCGCGCGCGGCACAGGCTGACACGATCCTGCTGGTGGGCAGCGAAGGCGGAAGCACATGGGGCTTTGCCACGACCCTGCACAGCGCCCTGACCGAGGCTGGCTTGCGGGTGCATGTCGCACCGATGTCGTCCTTCGCGCCCGCGCGCTATGGCGCGGCGCAGCGCATCCTCGCACTGGCGGCGACCTATGGCGACGGTGCTGCACCCGCCTCTGCACGCGGGTTCCTGCCGCGACTGGCGGAAGCGCCCACGGGCCCTCGCCCCTCGCTGTCGGTGCTCGGCTTCGGCGACCGCAGCTTTCCCGGTTTCTGCGCCTTTGCCGACGAGGTCGAACAGGCCGCCCGCGCCGCGGGCTGGCCCTGCCTTGTGCCGATGGACAGGGTCGACCGGCAGTCGCCGCAGGACTTCGCCCGCTGGGGTCGTGCGCTGGGGGAAGCCATCGGGATCCCCCTCGATCTGGCCTATCACGCCACCACGCCCGCGGTCGAGACACTGACGCTGATCTCGCGGCAGGACTTTGGCGACGCCGTGCAGGCCCCGACAACGATCCTGCGCTTTGCCGTGCCACCCCGGCCTTTGTGGCCGTGGCGGGCCCGGGCCGGTTTCAGCCGGTTCGACGCTGGCGATCTGGTTGGCATCCTGCCTGAGGGCAGCGCTGTGCCGCGGTTTTATTCGCTGGCTTCTGCCCGGCGCGACGGGGTCATCGAACTGGTGGTCAAGCGTCACCCTGGGGGGCTGTGTTCGGGGCAGCTGACCACGCTGGAACCGGGCGAGACGGTCCGCGCCTTCTTGCGGCGCAATCCCGGTTTCCGCCCCGGACGCGGTCGCGCGCCCCTGATCCTGATCGGCGCGGGCACCGGCGTCGGCCCTATGGCGGGGTTCATCCGGGCGAACCGGGCGCAGCGGCCGATCCACCTGTTTTTCGGGCTGCGCCATCCGGACAGCGATTTTCTCTATCGCGACGAACTGGCGGATTGGGCCGCGCAAGGGCGGTTGACCCGGCTGGTCACGGCAGTCTCGCGAGGGCGGCACCCCAGGCATGTCCAAGACGCCCTGCGCATCGAGGCGACGCAGATCGCGGATCTGGTGCGCGCGGGCGCAAAGGTCATGGTCTGCGGGGGCCGTGGCATGGCCGCCGGGGTCACCGAGGCCCTGACTGAGATCCTCGCCCCCAGCGGCTTGACGCCCGCGCTTCTGAAATCCGAGGGACGCTATGTCGAAGATGTCTATTGAACCCGCGCGTTTCGCGCTGAACGGTCCAACCATGGGCACCCGCTGGTCTGCGCTTTTCTACCGGCCCCCGGGGTTCGATGCCGCCCCCGTGCAGGCGGCGCTGCAGGCCGCCGTCGACGCCGTCGATGACCAGATGTCGACATGGAAACCCGACAGTGACCTTCAGCGTCTGTCGGCGGCGCCAATTGGCCAGTGGATCGCGGTTTCCCGGGAACTGCGGCAGGTGCTGCGACAGGGCATGGCCATCGCGCAGTCATCAGGCGGCGCCTTCGACATCACCATGGGCGATGCGGTCGCGGCATGGGGCTTCGGCCCCGACCCCGCCGACCCGGCGCGCATCGGCGCGCTGCTATCCACCCCACGCCCCGATGCGACGACGATCCTCGACTTTGGCCCCCAAGGCGTGCGCAAGAATGGTCCGGCGGCCTTCGACCTTAACGGTATCGCCAAAGGCTATGGCGTCGACCGGCTGGCCGAGGTGTTGCGAAACGGGGGCATCAGCGACGCGCTTGTCGCGATCGACGGCGAACTGCGGGCACTGGGCCTGCGCCCGGATGGTCAGCCTTGGAGCATCGCGGTCGAGACGCCCGACCACACCCGGCGCGCGGCGCATTCCATCCTTGCGCTGCAAGATGCGGCGGTCGCCACCTCAGGCGATTACCGGCATGTCGTGCATGTCGGCGGACACAACTTGTCGCACACGATGGACCCGAAGCGGGGCGCACCACTGCGCGAAAGCCCAGCCTCGGTCACGGTCATCGCCCGCACCTGCGCCGAAGCCGACGCTTGGGCGACGGCGCTGATGGTCCTTGGCGCCCGCGAAGGGATGGAAATGGCGCGCAGACAGGGCCTCGACGCGCTGTTCCTGCTGCGCGATGATGCGGGACTGATCCGCAGCCTTGGGGTTGGTGCGTTGTTCGCACCCTCGCCGGCTGCCTTGCCCGAGGCAAAGACCCAACAATGGACCGAACAACCGACGACCTTGTAAAAACCGCCGTTTTGGCCTGCGCTGGCGTGGGCCTAGCGTTGGGGTTGCTGGCGACACTGGCGGGATGGCCGGAAACTGCGCGCTGGCTGTGGGTGGCCGGGGTTGTTCCTGCGCTTGGCGCATTGCTGGTCGAGATCGTGCGCAGCCTTGCCCGGGGCGAGCCGGGCCTCGACATCCTTGCGGCGCTGTCGATGTCAGCCGCACTGATCTTTGGCGAAACCCTCGCCGCAGCGGTGGTCGCGTTGATGTATGCGGGCGGCTCGTATCTGGAAAGCTTCGCCGAAGGGCGCGCGCGGCGCGAGATGCGTGACCTGCTGTCGCGCGTGCCGCGGACGGCAACGCGGCACAGCGACGGTGGCCTCGAAGACGTGCCCCTCGCCGAGATCGAACCCGGAGACCGGCTGTTGATCCGGCAAGGCGACGTGATCCCCGTCGACGGCACGCTGGCCTCGGCCACGGCCTTCGTGAATACAGCGGCGCTGACCGGCGAATCCTTGCCACGACGCCTTGCCCAAGGGGCCGAGGCCCTGAGCGGTTCGACCAATGCTGGCGATGCCTTCGACCTGCTGGCAACGCGCCCGGCAGCCCAGAGCACCTATGCCGGCATCGTTCGCCTGGTCGAGGCAGCGCAACGTTCCAAGGCCCCGATGTCGCGCCTTGCCGATCGCTGGTCGCTGGGCTTTCTGGCCATCAGTGTCACGATTGCCGCGCTGGCGTGGGCCATTTCGGGCGATCCGATCCGCGCCGTGGCCGTGCTTGTCATCGCAACCCCCTGCCCGCTGATCCTTGCGGTGCCCGTGGCGCTGGTCGCGGGCGTATCGCGCGCGGCACATTTCGGCGTGTTGATCAAGGGCGCTGGCCCGTTGGAGACGATGGCGAGGGTCCGCACGCTGATCTTGGACAAGACCGGCACCCTGACTGACGGTCGCCCCCGGATCGTCGCGATCGAGACCCGGGACCCCCATGACGACGCGACGATCCTGGCGCTGGCCGCCGCCCTCGATCAGGCGACGGGGCATCCCGTGGCGCAAGCCCTCGTGGCCGAGGCGCGCGCGCGCAGCCTGACACTGCCCGTGCCGACCGATGTGACCGAATTCCCCGGCGAAGGGATCGAAGGAACGCTGGACGGCCGCCGCGTCGCGGTCGGGGGCATCGGGTTCATCGCCGGGCGCACGGGCCAGCAAACCGAGCCCCGGACCGCAGTCCCCGAGGGGTCCGTGCTGGTCGCGGTGGCGAGTGATGGGCACCTCGCCGGGCATCTGGTCATGGCCGACCCTTTGCGGGCGGGCGCCGGTGCCATGCTGACGGCGCTTCGCCGTCTTGGTGTCGACCGTATCCTGCTGGCGACGGGCGACCGCGCCGCAGTCGCGCGGCAAGTGACGGCGGGACTGGGCCTTGACGATGTGCGCGCCGAGCTGACGCCAGATGGCAAGGTATTGCTTGTCCTCGCAGAAAGTCGCCGCGCCCCCGTGATGATGGTGGGTGACGGGGTGAATGACGCCCCGGCCCTTGCCGCAGCGGATGTCGGCGTGGCGATGGGCGCACGCGGCGCCGCAGCGGCGGACGTAATTGCTGGTCGACCGGATCGACAGGTTGGGCACCGGGATCGAGATCGCGCGCGCCCGACGGATCGCCTTGCAAAGCGTGGTCGCCGGGATCGGCCTGTCCGTGCTGGGCCAGATCGCCGCCGCCTTGGGGTTCCTGACCCCGGTGCAGGGCGCGCTTCTGCAAGAGGTCATCGATGTGGCGGTGATCCTGAACGCCTTGCGCGCGCTGCGCGTTGCCCCCCGCACCGCCGCCGACTGACCGGAAAGGCCCGCGCTCAGGGACGATCGTCGAACGGTTTGCCGAAATGGCTTTCGAAATCGGCCTCGTCCCAGAAACCGATCAGGATGCCGGGCGGTTCACCGCCGGTCATGCGTTCAATCCGCTCGGGCGGGACCGTGAAGCGGTTGTGATGCTGGCGCGCCCAAGCAAAGATCGCGTCGTTCAGGCGGCGTCGAACATCCTCGTGCGCAGGCGAGGCCCCGAGATCCACGAGCTCGTCCGGGTCTTCGTGCAGATCAAAGAGCATCGGCCTGAACCCCTCGCAATGGACGTATTTCCAGCGGTCGTCGCGGATCATGATCAGCCGCGCGTCCGTCTGGGCATTGCCGAGGATCTGCCGGGGTTCGCGCGTCGAATAGTCGTATTCGCTGATTGCATATTCGCGCCATGTGACCGGCTGCGCGTGCAGCAAGGGCGTCAGGTCGCGCCCTTCCCAGAATATGCGGCAGGGGCGCCCCGCCAAAGAAATCGATGAAGGTCGGCGCAAGGTCGATGCTTTCGACCAGAGCATCGCTGACCGTGCCCTGCGTGGCATCCGCGGCAACCCGGGGGTCGACGACAATCAGCGGCACCCGCACCGACTGGTCGTGGAACAGGTCCTTCTCGCCCATCCAGTGATCGCCCAGATAATCGCCATGGTCCGAGGTGAACACGATCATCGTGTCCTTCATCCGCCGGTCTCTTCCATCCACGCGAACAGGCGGCCCAGATGGTCGTCGATCTGTTTGACCAGCCCCATATAGGCCGGGATAATCGTCCGGCGCACCTCGTCCGGCTGATGGTCCGGCAGATCCGGCTGTCCTGATAGGCGCGGAAAACCGGGTGATCGGTCTGTCGTTCGGCATCGGAGCGGATCGCTTCGGGAACGTCATCGGGCCCATACATCGACGCATAGGGTTCCGACACGATATAGGGCCAGTGCGGTTTGATGAACGACAGGTGACACAGCCAGGGTTCGTCACCCGCGTTACGCATGAAATCCATGGCGCGATTGGTCATATAGGCCGTTTCGGAATGCTCGTCCGGGATGCGCGCGGCCTTGTCGGAATGGCACAGCAGCCACCCGTTCAGCAGCCGGCCCGCATCGTCCTGCCCGGAATTGGCCCAATCTTCCCACGGGTTGGCCCCATCGAAACCCTGCGCCCGAAGATAGGTGTCATAGTCCGGCGCCGGATCGAACGGGCCATAAGGGTGCAGGCCATCGTCCCTCTCCCACGGTTCGAAACCGCATTCGGCGATCGACACGCCGATGGGGCTGGCGGGGTCGATACCCAGCCACTCCATCCCGGCACTGTCGGGGATCATATGGGTCTTGCCGACGATGACCGGACGCACACCGATCCGGCGAAGATGGTCGCCCAAAGTCGGCTCGCCGACGCGCAACGGAAACCCGTTCCACGTCGCCCCATGGCTTCGGCAATACCGCCCCGTATAGCTGGACATCCGCGACGGGCCGCAAAACGGCGATTGCACATAGGCCCGGTCAAACCGCACCCCCCGCGCCGCCAACGCGTCGATATGCGGCGTGTGCAGACGGGGATGGCCCGCACAGGACAGGTAATCCCAGCGCAACTGGTCGCACATGATCCACAGAACATTCATCGCCGTCCTCCGTGCCCGGGGGACAGGTTGGGCCGGACCAAGGCAAGAAACAAGCCTTGTTTCCCGATATCCATTCGCCGTGCTTATCACCGAAGCACCGACACGACTTTCCCACAGCCCCAAACCGGAAGGATCGGACGTAGACCAAGACAGCGCGCCGCAGCGGGTGGGCTATTTTGGCAACAAATTCAAGGAAGAGTGGCGGAGAGACAGGGATTCGAACCCTGGGTGGGCTCTCACCCACAACGGTTTTCGAGACCGCCCCGTTCGACCGCTCCGGCACCTCTCCGCGTCAGGGGTCGTCGTGGGCGTGGATTTAGCCGGGTTCGCGGCGGGGTGCAAGGGGGGATTTCCCCGTTTCGGCGCGAATATTCGGGTGTCGTCTTCAGCGCACGACGCGCAGCGACGGCTTGCCGCGCGGCCGGTCGGAACCGGGGTCGGCGGGGGCCGCGGCGCGGATCGTCAGCCCGAGGCTGGGCAGGCCGGCGTCGGGCGATGGATCCTCGGTCAACACGGCCTCGACCGGGGTGCCGGCGGCCAGCAGGGCCGCGACCTCGTCTGCCTCGTCGCCCGCGGGCAACCGTCCGACTTCCCATTCCTGCACCGACAGGGCGCCGAACAGACGACGCTGGCGCACTTGGCCATAGACAGCGATGTGAGGCGCCTCGAAGTCAGGCGTGCGGCGCGATTCGAGGCGCACCGACACCACGCCCCCCCGGGTCCGCCGCGCGCGGGCGATCGCCTGCGAGAAGGCGCGCGCGGCGTCGGGGTGAAACTGGAGACCCACCACCTCTATGCGCGGGGACACCGTCCGCCAGTGACGGACCGGGTCGCCTGCGTTCACACCACTGTCACTCATGATCCCCTCCGGGCGAGGCCTTGCTTGCATCGGCGATCCACGGGCATCGCGGATACTACCCTAGCGTGTGTATCGGGGTGGGTCAATTCGCCAAAATCGCAAGGGCACAGGGGCAATCGCCACAGGGTGAACGATCTTTTAACCAATATCCGGAAATCTGCCGGCATGTCAAAATATCGTCGTCCTTCCCGACCCGGCGCGCGTGTGTTTTTCACCGTCGCCTTGGCGCATCGCGGCGGGGATTTGTTGCTGCAAGAAATTAAGGCGTTGCGCGAAGCCGTTCAACGCACGCGCAACGAGCGCCCCTTTGGCATCGACGCGTGGGTCGTGATGCCCGATCACATGCATTGCGTCTGGCACCTGCCGCCGGGGGACGCCGATTTCTCGACACGGTGGAGCGTGATCAAAGCCCGGTTTTCCCGCGCCCTGCCCCCGGACAGCGCGGCCCCCCGCCGCGCCAGCCATGACGCGCCCCGCGAGCATGGGGTCTGGCAGCGCCGGTTCTGGGAACACCACATCTGCGACGAGCGGGATTGGAAGAACCACGTTCATTATTGCTGGTTCAACCCCGTCAAACACGGGTTCGTCGATCACCCCGGCGATTGGCCGTATTCCAGTTGGCACCGCGACCACGCCCAACCCGGAACCGTCCCGTAGGGTGCGCATTCATCGCGCACCCTCCCCGCCCCCGCACAAACATCCCCCGTAGGGTGCGCATTCATCGCGCACCGAGGCGCGACGGTTCCACGAGGCAAAACGGTGGGGGATGGCAGGGAGGGGGAAAGAGGTGCGCAATGAATGCGCACCCTACGGTTGGTTCCTCCAAAAATCCCCTAACAGAATCTCCATCATGAGCGCAGAACGCTTCTATCCGGACATTAACCTTATTGAAGTAATCAGAAAGCAACCCCAGGACTAATGATGCAAGATGTATCTGATAATCACTTGGGGCATCAAAACTAATGCCATGATAATCATCTCTCAAGAAGCTCACAGGGTGAGAGTGAGTGAAGGCCGAAAAATACCCCTGCCAAAACTCGAAATCACTCAAATCCCATCCTGCCTCACGGATGACCCCCCGCAAGCCATTGACGAAAACAATATTTCCTTTCGTTAGATTATGTATCTTGTCTGCTTCAAAATTAAGCGCTCGACCCAGTTGCATGATTTCTGAACAAATCGCATCCTTGGCTTCTTGATAATTAGGAATCGCCTCTTCGATTTCCTGTAGAGGCGAAATAAAGCGCTTCCTGTTGCATAGGTCATGAAGACGCAGAACCGCCCAGCGAAGACGCCATTCAGTCTCCGAAAGTGAACCCTCAGAAAGATACATACACATTATCGCGGCGTCCAATCCGGCTCTCGCAACTGCGATAAGTGAATAGTGATTCAAGAAGCCGTCGAACCTAGTGCCAACAGGCTGAAGAATCTTAGCCACGCACAGCCCGTGCGCTGCCATCTGAGAAAAAACAGAGAGAGCACGATTTTGTCGTCCAGTATGCCAGATTCCTATGTTGGATTCTGAGAGAATACATGTTTTTTTCAGGACATCCCTAAAGGCCTTGTCTTGCTCGAGATAACTCCTTTGAATCACCACTCCCCTCTCACCCCCACACCCCCATAAACTCCCGCCACTCCCCGGCACTCATGCCGGACGTCTCGCGGGTCACCTCTTCACCTTTAAGCATCCGCTTCAACGCGTCAATCGCCTTTGACGAGAGCGTGACGCCGCCCATTCGGTAATCCTCGAAGGCGGCATAGGCCAGCGGCACCCAGTCGGCGGTCATGCGGGCGATGGCCTCGGCATAGACGCGGATCTCGTATTGGGCGTGGGCGTCGGCGCGCAGGCGCAGGAAGTGGAAGAGGTTGTGCAGGTCGGTCTTCCAATACCATTGGGTATAGATGTTCATCGGCAGGTTCATGCGCGCCAGTTCGCGGGCGAGGCCCTGCTGGCCGTCTTGAGACAACATGTCCTCGTAATGGTCATACATCTGCGCCGCGTCGGATTTCAGCAGCGCCAGCACCCGCGCGGCTTCCTCGCCCTGCAAGACTTCGCCGCGGCCTTGGTTATTCACGGTCGATTGCGCGGCAAGCTGGGCGGGTTCGGGGATATAGAACTCGCGGTCCAGAATCGAATAACGGGCCGAGTATTCGTTGACGTTGGCCGTGCGGTGGCGGATCCACTGGCGGGCGACGAACACCGGCAGTTTGACGTGCAGCTTGATCTCGCACATCTCGAACGGGGTCGAGTGCCAGTGCCGCATGAGATAGCGGATCAGCCCCTCGTCATTCTGCACATGCTTGGTGCCCGCGCCATAGCTGACGCGTGCGGCCTGCACGATGGCCGCGTCATCGCCCATGTAATCGATGGCGCGCACGAAGCCGTGATCCAGCACCGGATGCGCGGTATAGAGGTGCTTCTCCATCCCCTCGGACACGGCGCGCAGGGTCATGCGCGGGGTGGCGCGTTGCGCGGTGATTTCGGCCAGTTGTTCAGGGGACAGCGGCATGGTCATATCCTTCTGCGGAGTCGGTCCGTCACGGGTTTTTTTCTCGTTTACGCATTATTGAAAGGTAATTCCATGACAGATCACGGCACCGCGGCGCTCGAACGGCGGTTGGGCGACTGGGCCCGGGGGCGGCTGCACCCGCATGTGGCCGAGTTCGTGATGTTCCTGCTGAAACAGGGATGGGCCGCGCTGTTCGGGCTGATGTTCGTCTGCGCGCTGATGCTGAGCAAGGCCGTGTGGCAAGCGGACTGGGCGATCAGCCGCTATGACGGGCTGTTGATCTTTGCGCTGGTGACGCAGGCGGTGTTCTTCTGGCTGCGGCTGGAAACATGGGACGAGGTCAAGGTCATCTTCCTGTTCCACCTGACCGGCACGGTGATGGAGGTGTTCAAGCTGGCACAGGGGTCGTGGGATTACCCCGAAACCGGGGTGTTCGAGATCGCCGGCGTGCCCCTGTTCACCGGTTTCATGTACGCCTGCGTCGGCAGCTACATCGCGCGCGTGATCCGCATCTTCCGCATGGTCTTTGCCCCTTACCCGCCGTTCTGGACGACGCTGGTGTTGGCAGGCGCGATATATGCGAATTTCTTCCTGCATCACTTCATTTTCGACAGTCGCGCCGTGCTGTTTGCCGCCACGGTGATCCTGTTCTGGCGCACACGCGTCTGGTTCACCCCGTCGCGTGTGGCACGCTGGATGCCGATGCCCTTGGCGGCCGCGCTGTCGGCCTCGGCCTTGTGGATTGCCGAGAATGTGGGCACCTTTACCCGCACCTGGGTCTATGCGGGGCAAGGGCACTTCGACCTTGTGTCGCTTGGCAAGCTGGGGTCGTGGTATTTGCTGCTGTATGTCAGCTTCGTCACGGTGACGCTGGTCCTGCGCGACTCGTTGCGCGAGGGGCCGCATGTTCCGCAGGGGCTGGCGGGGTGGCGGCGGGCGTCCTAAGGTATCGCCAACAGCCAAGGGAGGACGCACATGGGCATCACGTATCTGCACACGATGGTAAGGGTGAAGGACCTCGAAGCGTCGATGGCCTTCTATCGGTTGCTGGGGTTGGAGGAGACCCGGCGTTACGACAACGAAGAGGGACGGTTCACGCTGGTGTTCATGGCACCCCCGGGCCAGCCGGAATGCCCGGTCGAACTGACCTACAACTGGGATGGCGATGACGCACTGCCATCGGACAGCCGTCATTTCGGGCACCTTGCCTATGCGGTCGATGACATCCACGCCACCTGCCAGCACCTGATGGACAACGGCGTCACCATCAACCGCCCCCCGCGCGATGGCCGGATGGCCTTCGTGCGCAGCCCTGACAACATCTCGATCGAGCTATTGCAGGCCGGCGATGCGCTGACCCCGGCGGAACCTTGGGTGTCGATGCCCAACACCGGGCATTGGTGAGGATCAGTCAGGGCGGGCCTGCTCGGGACGTTGGGGCATGTTCAGCAAGGTGGCGCGTTCATCGGGTACGGGCAGCGCCTGCTCGGCATAAGCGTTTACGCGCAAGAGCATGGCGCGTGCTGCCTCGGAGAGGGCATCGTCCGGGCTTCCTGTCAGCGCACCAAGGGCATTTCGAAGGCGCATGACGACCTCGATCACCCCTGCCCCGTCGCGCGCGGTTGCCTGGAACGCGGTTTCCACCATTTCCGACGCCGTCACGGCACGCACGAACACGGTCGGATGAATGCACTCGGCGGGCATGATCGCATGACGTCCCCAACCCCAGAGCAACCGCTCCAGCCGGTCGAGAACATCGCACGCTGTGCCTGCGTCGTTGATACCCGGTGACAAGGCGCGCGAAGCGATTTCGGACAGGATACGCAACGGGAACAACGGGGCCTGGTCGAACGATGCGCTGCGGCCAATGACGAAGCAACCGGCAACGGCGGCATGATTGGTCCCCGGCATGACACGCGCAAGGGCAGTGCCCTCTAGCACCGTCTGGCCCGGCCTTTTCAGAATCCACACCGGGCCATTGGAACAAGCGGCCACCCCGGCCACGTCAATCGCCTGCAAATGCCCCGAGCGGGGCGCAAAAAGCGTTTCGGCATTTGCCGGGACGACCGTGTCTTCCGTCAAAGGCTGCCCCCCAAGGGCCGACTGGGCACGATGCGCCGCCAGCGCCTTCCGGGCCACGACCTCTGCCCTGTCCAGCGCATCATCGACGGTCCCCAGCCGCGTCAGGTGGCCGATCCAGCGGATCAGCGCCAGGACAACTGCCCCGACCACCGCAAGGGTGATGCCCAGAACCACCAAGGCCCCGGCAACGAGCCCCGCATGAAACAGGATCAGGGCCGTCAGCGCATAGACGAACGCGCCGATAAACACCGCCATGACGTTCTGCGTGCTGGTGTCGGCGGTCAGCAACGCCATGATGCGCGGCGTGGCGGACTGGGCCGCCGCGCGATGGGCGGAAACCATGATGCCCAGTGAAAAGGTCGAAACCGCCAGCATCGAGGAGGCAACGATCGTCAAGACCGGCAGAACGGCCTCGGGGCCAATCAAGCGGGCGAACTGGTCGGGAACGAACCGCGCCGATAGATGGGCACCCACTACGGCGACGATGGCCAGAGCCGCGAAAAGGGCAACCCGGAACCATAGGGTGCGGCTCAGGCGGCGAAGGACAAGAACAACGCGAAACACCAGAAGCGATCAGCCTGCGACAGGTTCGGCGGGGAAGCCGATGGCATCCAGCGCCTTGATCGCGGCGTCAGAGGCAAGCGGACCGGAAACCGACACGCGGCGCATGTCCATGTCAAACTCGGCCTTGGCGCCAAGCGGGGCCAGCGCGGCGTCTATGCTGGCGCGGCAATGGCCGCAGCTCATGTCGGGAACGGACAGGGTGAAGGTGCTCATCAGCGTTTCTCCGGAGTGCTTACCGTATAGCAAGTGTGAAACCGGGCCGAGTCAAGGCCCCGCCAGTTGCGATGCGCGACGCAAGGCGCTAAGGCGGGCGCAAACCTTCGGAGCTGCCGCCATGATCCCCACCACGCATATCGACCCGGCCACCATGGCCCGCCTGACCGCCCGCATGTTGCTGGACATCCAGGCCGTGCATTTCAATGCCCGCGAACCCTTCACCCATGCCTCGGGCAACAAGGCGCCGACCTATATCGACTGCCGCAAGCTGATCAGCTTTCCGCGCATCCGCTCGACGCTGATGGATTTCCTTGTCGCCAAGGTGATGGCGGATGCGGGCTTCGAGGCCTTCGACAACATCGCGGGTGGCGAAACCGCGGGCATCCCCTTTGCCGCGCTGGTGGCCGAGCGCATGGCCCTGCCGATGACCTATGTGCGCAAGAAACCCAAAGGATACGGCCGCAACGCCCGGATCGAAGGAGCGATGAGCGAAGGCCAGCGTGTGCTTCTGGTCGAGGACCTGACCACGGACGGCGGCAGCAAGTTGTCCTTCGTCGATGCGATCCGCGAGACGGGCGCGACCTGTGCGCATACGGCGGTGGTTTTCTATTACGACATCTTCCCGGAAACCACGCAGCGGCTGGGCGACCATGGCGTCAGCCTGCATTACCTGTGCACCTGGTGGGACGTTCTGGCCGAGGCCCGGCGCGGCGGCGATTTCGACACCGAGACGCTGGACGAGGTGCAGGACTTCCTCAACGCGCCCCGCACCTGGCAACCGCGCGGCTGATGCGGCCCGGAACAGATTGAGACCGGGGCCAAGGGGGCCGTCTGCCCCCTTGGATCCCCCGAGAGTATTTTCGACAAGATGAAGGGGCGCGATTTTTCAGGGTTATCCCGTGATCCGTCCACAGGTAATTCGGGCGCGCACGTTGCCGGATGCGCGGAAACTTGTCATAAGGTTCCTCTGCCCTGCACCCTTTGAAACCGAGCCGATGACCGAAATCGCTGCCCTTCGCCCCAACGCACAAGCCACGCCTTCGGACTCCGAGGTCGAGGTGCTGCCGCACAACATCGAGGCCGAGCAGCAGCTTCTGGGCGCGATCCTGACAAACAACGATGTCTATGACCGTGTTTCGTCGATCGTGCGCGCGGAACATTTCTTCGAACCCGTGCACAAGCGCATCTTCGAGATCGCCTCGGCCCGGATCCAGAAGAACGCGCTGGCGTCGCCCGTCACGCTGAAAGCCTATATGGAGGATGACGCGGGCCTCAAGGAATTGGGCGGCGCGGCCTATCTGGCGCGCATCGCCGGCGCCGCGATTGCCAGCTATGCCGCGCGCGATTACGCGCAGATGATCTATGACCTTGCCGTACGCCGCGACCTGATCCAGCTGGGCCGCGACATTGCCGCCAAGGCCGGGCATGTCGATGTCGCAAGCGACCCCAAGGAACAGATCGTCGAGGCCGAACAACGTCTTTACCAGATGGGCGAACAAGGCGTGGCCGAGCGCGGGTTCCAGTCGTTCCTGCGCGCCGTGACCGAGGCGGTGAACGTCGCCAACGCCGCCTATCAGCGCGACGGCGGGCTGGCGGGAATTTCCACCGGGCTGATCGATCTGGACAAGAAACTGGGCGGGTTGCATCCGTCGGACCTCATCATCCTCGCCGGACGCCCGTCGATGGGCAAGACCTCGCTGGCGACCAACATCGCCTTCAACATCGCCAAGGCCCACAAACGCGGCCTGCGCGCCGATGGCACCGAGGGCACGGTGAACGGCGGCGTGGTCGGGTTCTACAGCCTTGAAATGTCGGCCGAACAATTGGCCGCGCGCATCCTGTCCGAGGCCGCCGAAGTGCCCAGCGAACAGATCCGCCGGGGCGACATGAGCGAGGAAGAATTCCGCCGCTTTGTCGAGGCTGCCAAGGCGCTGGAGGCCTGCCCGCTGTTCATCGACGACACCCCTGCCCTGCCGATCAGTCAGGTCGCCGCCCGCGCCCGGCGCCTGAAGCGGACGCATGGGCTGGACGTGCTGATGGTGGACTATCTGCAACTGCTGCGGGGCTCGTCCAAGGAAAGCCGGGTGCAGGAAGTCAGCGAGATTACGCAGGGTCTGAAAGCCATAGCCAAGGAACTGAACATCCCGGTCATCGCCCTGTCGCAGTTGAGCCGCGCGGTGGAAAGCCGCGACGACAAACGCCCGCAACTGTCCGACCTGCGCGAATCCGGCTCGATCGAGCAGGATGCCGACGTGGTGATGTTCGTGTTCCGCGAGGAATATTACGTCGAACGCGAGAAGCCGTCGGACGACAAGCTGGACGAGATGGTCAAATGGCAGGAGCGCATGGAACGCCTGCACGCCAAGGCCGAGGTGATCATCGGCAAGCAGCGCCATGGCCCCATCGGCACGGTGAACCTGTCGTTCGAGGGGCGCTTTACCCGGTTCGGCAATCTGGTGCAGCCGTGGCAGGAAAACGGGCCCGACTATTGATCGCCGATTGAACGGCGCCGCCCTTTGCCTTCGCTTCTGAATCGACTAGGAAGCGGGGAAACAAGGAACCCCGTCGATGCCCAGCGCCTCTCTTCCCGAACTCACGGTTGTCGTCCCCTGCTTCAACGAGCGCGAGAATATCCGGCCGCTGGTCGATCTGCTGGACAAGGCGCTGGACGGCGTTCGCTGGGAAGTCCTGTTCGTCGATGATGACAGCCCTGACGGCACCGCGCGCGAAGTGCGCGCGCTGGCCCGCGAACGCGACGGCGTGCGGGTGCTGCACCGCGTTGGCCGCCGGGGACTGGCCGGGGCCTGTATCGAGGGGATCCTTTCCTCGATCAGCCCCATCGTTGCGGTCATGGATGCCGACCTGCAGCACGATGAAACGAAACTGGCAGAGATGCTGGCGATCCTGCGCACCGACCCCGGCGTCGACCTTGTGATCGGCTCGCGGCATGTCGCGGGAGGGTCAGCCAGTGGCGGCTTCTCGGGAATGCGCGCCTGGGGCAGCGAGAAGGCAACGCGCCTCGCCCGGCGCACCCTGCGCATCGAGGCCAGCGATCCGATGTCGGGGTTCTTCATGGTGCGCCGCGAGCGTTTCAACGAGGTCGTGCTTGAACTTCAGACGCAGGGGTTCAAGATCCTTGCCGACATGCTGGCCGCCGCACGCGGGCGCTGGACCGTGCGCGAGGTCGGCTATGAGTTCCGCAGCCGCCAGTTCGGCGAAAGCAAGATGGACAGCGCGGTCACGCTGGAATTTTTGGGGCTGGTCGTCTCGCGCCTGACCGGCGGCCTGTTCTCGATCCGGTTCGTGTTGTTCCTGATGGTCGGATTCACCGGCGTCTTCGTCCAGCTTGCGGCGGTCAAGGCGGGACTTCTGGCCGGGATGACCCCCTTTTGGGTCGCTCAGAGCTTTGGCGTCTGGATTGCGATGACCTCGAACTTCCTGCTGAAAAACCTGCTGACCTATTCGGACCGCGCGCTGAAAGGCTGGGCCTTGGTGCCCGGCCTGCTGTCGTTCTACGCGGTTTGCCTTGTCGGGGCGGTGGCCAATGTCGGTGTCGCCGAACTGCTGGTCGCGCTGGTTCCATGGTGGGGCATCGCCAGCATCGCCGGGGCGGTCGTGGGGGCATTCTGGAACTTCGTCGCCAGCGCCCTTGTCACGTGGCGCGTGCGCTGATGGTCCGCCCGTCGCCGATCGTCTGGCTGCTGCTCGCCGCGCTTGCCTGGCGCATGTTGCTGGCCACGATCCTGCCGATCGGCACCGACGAGGCCTATGAAATCGCTGTCGGACGCGACTTTGCCCTGAGTTTCTTCGATCACCCACCGCTGGGGTTCTGGGCGCCTGCGCTGGCCGAACTGCTAGGGGCTGACGGCCCGCTTGGCTATCGCTTGCCGACGCTGCTTTTCGGCACGTTGGGCACTTGGCTTCTGTATCTTGTCGGGCGCGAAATCGGCGGCGAACGCGTGGGGCTTTGGGCGGCTGGTCTGGGTGTTCTGGCCCCCTTCACCCTGCTGGCGGGCGTCATCATCCTTCCCGACGGACCGCTTTATCCGGCGATGCTCGCCTCGACCTATGCGCTGCTGCGCCTCGAACGGGGCGGCTCGGCGCAATGGTGGTGGCTGGCGGGCGGCGCATTGGGGCTGGCGATGGCGTCGAAATATCAGGCGGCCCTGTTCGGGATCGGCGCCTTTGCCTGGATCGTCGTGACCCCATCGCTGCGGGTGTGGTTCCGCCGTCCGGGCCTTTATGGGGCGATCCTGCTGGCGCTTGCCGGCATTGCGCCGGTGATCCTGTGGAACGTCGCGAATGGCTGGGCCTCGCTGGCCTTTCACAGCGGTCGCGCGGGCGCAGGTCCGAACCCGGCCAACGCCGCGCTGATGCTGCTGGGGCAGATGGTCTATCTGTTGCCGCCGGTGATGATTGCCGCCCTGCTGCGCCTGTTCAACGCGCCGCTGTGGACCAACACGCGCACCCGCCTGCTGCTGTTGTCTTCCCTGCCGACGCTGGCGATGTTCAACGCAATCTACACGGTTTCCGAACGCTCGCTTCCGCACTGGACGATGCCGGGCTGGCTGATGCTGCT
Organism: Paracoccaceae bacterium; assembly: GCA_041397065.1. Lineage (GTDB taxonomy): Bacteria > Pseudomonadota > Alphaproteobacteria > Rhodobacterales > Rhodobacteraceae > Pararhodobacter. Next base: position 87,400 of record JAWKXG010000007.1, read on the forward strand.
GCCGTTGGTTGCCGCGGGGCTGGCCGATCGACCGCGCGCGCGGCGCTGGCTCTGGGGCTTCGCGATCCCGGCCCATGCCTTACTGCTGATCGCGGCCCTGCATCTGAACAGCGGCCTCCTGACCCGGTTCAGCGACCCGGTCCCTGAATGGGACAACACGGCCCCCAACCTGCCACTGGGGACCGCACGGCAAGCCCTGAACGACAGTGGCTTGTTGAACGGCCGCCCGCTCATCGCCGCCGAGGGCTGGGTCGAGGGCGGGCATCTGGGCGCCATTCTCGGGCCCGACTGGCCGATCCGCATCCTCGAGGAAAACCCCCACCACTTCCTGTTCATGGAAGGCCAGACGATGACCGGCCCCGCGGCGCTGATAGGCATCACGCCCCTTGGCGCGCCGGCCGAGGCTCTGCTTCAACGCCTGACAGCGCGCGCGCGCACCCTTGATCCCGGGGCCGAGCCACTGGGCATCGTGCCGGTCGAACGGGGCGGGCGGGCATATTTCGCGCTGGTGGTCGTCGGCCTAGACTTCTGATATCCGCTCGCCCATCGCCGCGCGCCAATGGCGGCGGCACAGCGATACATAGGTCTCGTTTCCGCCGATCTGCACCTGAGCGCCTTCGCGCAGGGCCTTGCCATCGGGCCCCTGCCGCACGACCATGGTCGCCTTGCGGCCACAATGGCAGATCGTGCGCACCTCGCGCATCTCGTCTGCCAGCGCCAGCAAGGCCGCAGACCCCGGAAACAGCGTCCCGCGAAAATCGACGCGCAGGCCATAGCACATCACCGGCACGCGCAGATCGTCGACCACCCGCGCCAATTGCCAGACCTGCTCGGGCGACAGGAACTGGGCCTCGTCGATGAACACACAGGCACAGGGCCCGGCCGCCAGCCGTGCAGCGATCTTCGCGCCCAGATCATCCCCCGGCGCAAAGGTATCCGCCGCCTCGCCAATGCCAATGCGCGAGGCAATCCGCCCTTCGCCTGCCCGGTTGTCGAACTGCGCCGTCAGCAGATAGGTCTCCATCCCCCGCTCGCGGTAGTTATGCGCCGCCTGCAGCAGGATCGTCGACTTCCCCGCGTTCATGGTCGAATAATGGAAATACAGCTTGGCCATACGCCCGATCTAGCGCGCACCGACGGCTGTGAAAACCGCTTTTGCGCCTTTCATCTTGTCGAAAATACTCTGGGGGTGAATTTGCGCAGCAAAGAGGGGGGGCGAAGCCCCCTTTCAGCAGGCGGGCGTCACGCCCGCGCAAACCCTTGTTCAGGGCGCGGACGTTCAGTCCGCGATCTCGACCTCGAAACGCTCGATCACGGTGTTCGCCAGCAGCTTTTCGCACATCGCGCGCACGGCCACCTCGGCCTTGGCCCTGTCGGTCTCGGTCAGGTCCAGCTCGATCACCTTGCCCTGCCGCACGGCTTCGACCCCGTCGAACCCAAGGGTCCCCAGCGCGTGCCGCACGGCTTCGCCTTGCGGGTCCAGAACGCCGGTCTTCAGCATCACATGCACACGCGCTTTCATCGGGTCTTCCTTCAGTTCATCAGTTTCGGCTTGGTGATCGGCGTGGCATTGGCCGGCATCACGCCCAGACGCCGCGCGACCTCGGTATAGGCCTCGGACAGGTTGCCCAGATCACGGCGGAAGACATCCTTGTCCAGCCGCTGACCGGTCTTGCTGTCCCAAAGGCGGCAGGAATCCGGGCTGATCTCGTCCGCGACGACAAGCCGCTGGAAATCGCCGTCATAGATGCGCCCGATCTCGATCTTGAAGTCGACCAGCTTGATGCCGACTCCCATCATCACGCCGGACAGGAAATCGTTCACGCGCAGCGCCAGCGCGACCATGTCGTCGAGGTCCTGATGCGTCGCCCAGCCGAAGGCGAGGATGTGTTCTTCCGACACCATCGGATCGCCCAGCGCATCGTTCTTGAAATAGAACTCGACGATCGGGCGCGGCAGCGGCGTGCCTTCCTCGATGCCCAGCCGCTTGCTGATCGAGCCTGCGGCAATATTGCGCACCACGACTTCCAGCGGAATCATCTCGACCGCGCGGATCAGTTGCTCGCGCATGTTCACCCGGCGGATGAAATGCGTCGGGACGCCGATCTCGTTGAGGCCCGTCATGAAATACTCGGACAGGCGGTTGTTCAACACGCCCTTCCCCTCGATCACGTCATGCTTTTCGGCGTTGAAGGCAGTCGCATCATCCTTGAAATACTGGATGAAGGTACCGGGCTCAGGGCCTTCGTAAAGAATCTTCGCCTTGCCCTCGTAGACCTTCGTGCGTCTTGCCATGTCTGGTGATTCCCGAAATGGCCCGCACGGGGCGCGCGGGCGGCTTCATTCAGCGCTGCCTATACGCCAAGCGGCCCGGTGCCGCAAGCAATGCCTTTCGCAATTGCGGCATTGCCGGGGGCTGGCGGCAAACAAGGCTTGCAGCCCGCGCCGGTTCCCCCCATATCTGGGCCAAGTCCTTACCACGACAGACCGGGAGGTAGTGCCCCATGAGCACCTTTGACGACCGCGAACACGCATTCGAAGCGAAATTCGCCCATGACGCCGAAATGGCCTTCAAGGCCGCCGCGCGCCGCAACCGCATGCTGGGCGAATGGGCCGCTGGCCTGCTGGGCAAGACCGGCGATGCCGTCGGCGCCTATGCCATGGACGTGATCAAGGCCGATTTCGAGGAAGACGGCGACGAGGATGTTGTGCGCAAGCTGGTCGCCGATCTCGACGGCAAGGCGAGCGAGGCCGAGATCCGCGCCAAGATGCTGGAACTGCATCGCCAAGCCAAGGAAATCCTGCTCAAGCAGGGCTGAGAAAGCGCGGCGCCGGGCGCCCCTGTTGCGGCGTTCATCATCTTTATGAACGCACTGCATTTGCGTTGTCCGCGCCAATATGCCAAGACCCAAGCGCGTCGCGATTTTCGCGGCGCGTTTCTTCTTTCAGGGATTTTCCATGCCGACCGATGCTCTTTCCGCTCTTCTCGCCGAACGCGGCACCGTGCTGGCCGACGGCGCGACGGGCACGAACCTGTTCAACATGGGCCTGACCGCCGGTGAAGCGCCCGAGTTCTGGAACGTCGATCATCCCGAACGCATCCGCACCCTCTATGCCGCGGCGGTTGAGGCCGGGTCGGACCTGTTCCTGACGAATTCGTTCGGCGGCAACGCCAGCCGTCTGAAGCTGCACAATGCGCAGGGTCGCGTGGACGAACTGAACCGCGCCGCCGCCGAAATCGGCCGCGACGTCGCCGACAAGGCAGGCCGCAAGGTCGTTGTCGCGGGCTCGGTCGGGCCGACGGGCGAAATCATGATGCCGATGGGCAGCCTGACCCACGAAATCGCGGTTGAAATGTTCCATGAACAGGCCGAGGCCCTCAAGGCTGGCGGCGTGGATGTTCTGTGGGTCGAAACCATTTCCGCCCTCGAGGAATTCCGCGCCGCGGCCGAGGCCTTCGCCCGCGTCGGCCTGCCCTGGGTCGGCACCATGAGCTTTGACACCGCCGGGCGCACCATGATGGGCGTCACCTCGGCCGATTTCGTGAAGGCCGTCGACAAGCTGCCTTCGAAACCGCTGGCGATCGGCGCCAATTGCGGTGTGGGCGCTGCCGATTTGATGCGCACGATCCTTGGCTTTGTCGCGCAGGGCACCGATCTACCGGTCGTCGCCAAGGGTAACGCCGGGATCCCCAAATATGTCGACGGCGAAATCCAGTATGACGGCACGCCCGCGCTGATGGCCGATTACGCGGAACTGGCGCGCAATGCAGGCGCGCGGATCATCGGCGGCTGCTGCGGCACCATGCCCGAGCACCTGCGCGCCATGCGCGAGGCGCTCGACACCCGCCCCTTGGGTGACCGCCCGACGCTCGAAGATATCAGCGCCCGCCTCGGCGCCTTCTCCTCGGCTTCCGACGGAACCGAGGCCACGGCCTGCTGCGACGCCCATGGCGCAGCCGGGCGCGGTCGCCGGGGCGGCGGACGCCGTCGGGGCTGATACCGCCCGCATCCGTGACAGCGCGACGACCTGACGCCCGGCCTCGCCCGGGCGTTGTCTTGCGCAGACCGGCGCACCCCACTATGTCTGGCTGGACCAACAGATTGGATTGACGATGTTCTCACTGCCCGCTTTGACCGACCTGCGCCGTTTTGACACCCGCTCCGCCTCGGGCGGCCTTGGCGACTTGCCCGAATGGGATCTGGGCGACCTGTATCCGGCCCCCGATTGCCCGGAATTCAACCGCGATCTGGATTGGCTGGACACCGCCTGCGCCGCTTTCGCGCAGCGCTACGAAGGCAAGCTTGCCGCGCTGGGGGCCGACGATCTGGCGCGCTGCATTCAGGACTACGAGGAAATCGACGTCGTTGCCGGGCGGGTCATGTCCTATGCCGGACTGCGGTATTACCAGATGACCACCGATTCCACGCGCGCCAAGTTCATGGCCGATGCGCAGGACCGCGTCACCGTCGCGACAACGCCGCTGGTGTTCTTTTCGCTGGAACTCAACCGGATCGACGACGCGACGATCGCCGCGCATTTCGCGGCCAGCGACGCCTTGGCCCGGTATCGCCCCGTGATCGACAGGATGCGCGCCATGCGCCCGCATCAACTGTCGGACGAGCTCGAGAAATTCCTGCATGACCAGTCGACGGTCGGTGCCGCCGCGTGGAACCGCCTGTTCGACGAAACCACCGCCAGCCTGACCTTCGAGGTCGCGGGCGAGGAAGACCCGCTGCCACTGGAAGCCACGCTGAACCTGCTGACCGATCCCAACCGCGCCCGCCGCGAGGCCGCCGCCCGCGCGCTGGCAACCGTGTTCGATGCGAATATCAAGCTGTTCACCCGCATCCACAACACGCTGGCCAAGGAAAAGGAAATCAGCGACCGCTGGCGCAAGATGCCGACGCCGCAATACGGCCGCCACCTGTCGAACCATGTCGCCCCCGAGGTTGTCGAAGCCCTGCGCAACGCCGTGGTCAAGGCCTATCCCCGCCTGAGCCACCGCTACTATGCGCTCAAGGCTAAGTGGCTCGGGCTCGATCACCTCGAAGTCTGGGACCGCAACGCGCCCCTGCCCATCGAGACGCCGCGCACGATCGGCTGGCCCGAAGCGCGCGAGACGGTGATGGGGGCCTATGCCGCCTTCGATCCGCGCATGGCCGAACTGGCGGAACCCTTCTTCACCAAGGGCTGGATCGACGCGGGTGTCAAACCGGGCAAGGCACCGGGGGCCTTCGCGCACCCGACGGTCTCGACGGTGCACCCCTATGTGATGCTCAACTATCTGGGCAAGCCGCGCGATGTTATGACGCTGGCGCACGAGCTAGGACACGGTGTGCACCAGCGCCTCGCGGCAGGCCAAGGCGAATTGCTGTCGGCAACCCCCCTGACGCTGGCCGAAACCGCCAGCGTTTTCGGCGAGATGCTGACCTTCCAGCAACTTCTGGCCAACGCCAAGACACCGGGCGAGCGCAAGACCCTGCTGGCCGGCAAGGTCGAGGACATGATCAACACGGTCGTCCGGCAGATCGCGTTCTACGACTTCGAATGCAAACTGCACGAGGCGCGTCGTCAGGGCGAACTGACCCCGGACGACATCAATGCGCTGTGGATGTCGGTGCAGGCCGAAAGCCTCGGGCCGGTGTTCAACTTCATGGACGGTTACGAGACCTTCTGGTCCTATGTCCCCCATTTCGTGCACTCGCCGTTCTATGTCTATGCCTATGCCTTCGGCGACGGGCTGGTAAACGCGCTGTACGCGGTCTATCAAGACCAGCCGCAGGGGTTCCAGGACAAGTATTTCGACATGCTCGCCGCGGGCGGGTCCAAGCATCATTCGGAATTGCTGGCCCCCTTTGGCCTCGACGCGTCGGACCCCGCATTCTGGGACAAGGGGCTGAGCATGATCGAGGGCTTCATCGATCAGCTCGAAGCGATGGAAGGCTGACGCGTGAAAAGGGGGGCTCTGCCCCCCTCTTTGCCTTCGGCAAATTCACCCCCCGGGATATTTTCAGAGCAAAGACAGCGCGATCTTCTTTGCTCGGCAAATATCCTCGGGGGGTGAGCCCAACGGGCGAGGGGGGCAGAAAGCCCCCCTTTTGTGCGACCGGTAAGGTCGCGCGCGGTGCGACGGGGCTCGATGCCCCGGAGCACCGCCCGCCCCGGCTCAACTTCCCATGCGGTAGTTCGGGCTTTCGCGGGTGATCTGGACGTCGTGCACGTGGCTTTCCTTCAGCCCGGCGCCAGTGATGCGGACGAACTGGCAGTTGCGGCGCATCTCGTCGACCGTGGCGCAACCGGTATAGCCCATCGCCGCGCGCAAGCCGCCGACCATCTGGTGGATCACGCCGCCCACCGGCCCTTTGTAGGGCACCTGCCCTTCGATCCCCTCGGGAACCAGCTTGTCCGAGGCTGCGTCCTTCTGAAAATAGCGATCCGCCGATCCACGTGCCATCGCCCCCAGCGACCCCATCCCGCGATAGGATTTATAGCTGCGGCCCTGATACAGGATCACCTCGCCCGGCGCCTCGTCGGTGCCGGCAATGGCCGAGCCAACCATGGCGCAGCTTGCGCCCGCCGCGATTGCCTTGGCGAAATCGCCCGAGAACTTGATCCCGCCATCCGCGATGATCGGCACATTCCCCGCCGCGCCGGCGGCATCCATGATCGCCGTCAGCTGCGGCACGCCCACGCCCGCGACGATCCGCGTCGTGCAGATCGAGCCCGGCCCGATCCCCACCTTGACGGCATCCGCGCCGGCACCGATCAGCGCGCGCGTGGCCTCGGCGGTGGCCACGTTGCCCGCCACGACCTGCACGGCATTGGACAGGGCCTTGACCCTCTCGACCGCCTCGGCGACCGAGGCCGAGTGACCATGCGCCGTGTCGATCACCAGCAGGTCGACGCCTGCCTCGATCAGCGCGGCCGAACGCTCATACCCCGCATCGCCGACCGTCGAGGCCGCGGCCACCCGCAGGCGGCCCAATTCATCCTTGCAGGCCATCGGGTGCAGGACGGCTTTCTCGGTATCCTTCAGGGTCAGAAGCCCGGTCAGCTTGCCCTCGGCATCGACCACCAGCAGTTTCTCGATCCGCCGTTCATGCATCATGCCCCGTGCCTCGGCACGATCGGCAGGTTCACGCAGGATGGCAAGATTGTCGGCCGTCATCATCGCGCGGACCGGCGTGCGCGGGTCATCGACGAAGCGCAGGTCGCGGTTGGTCACAATCCCCACGACGCGCCCCTGCGCATCAACCACGGGAAAACCGGTGACATTGTAGCGCTCCGCCAGTGCCTTGGCATCGGCAAGCGTCTGGTCCGGGGTCAGGGTGATCGGGTTATAGACGATCCCCGATTCGAAACGCTTGACGCGGCGCACTTCCTCGGCCTGACGCTCGGTATCCAGATTGCGATGGATCACCCCCATCCCGCCGGCCTGCGCCATGGCGATGGCCATGCGCCCCTCGGTCACGGTATCCATGGCAGAGGAGAGCAGCGGAATGTTCAGCCGAATGGACTGGGTCACGCGGGTCGACACATCCGCAGTCGACGGCAGGACCGCCGAAGCGGCGGGCACAAGGAGGACATCGTCAAAGGTCAGGGCCTCGCGAATCTGCATGGGGGGCTCCTTCGGCAGGTTTCATCGCTTGGCACGGCGCTATTGCACGGCTGGGGGGGAAAGGAAAGAGGAGCAACCCCACTTTCCCGCAGCCTCAGCCCTGCGCAATGGCCTGCGAGGCCCCCGCGCGCATTCTGTGCGGACGTGTCACACCACCGGCAAACCCACGCCGGGCGGGATCGGGCAGACGTAGGGCGTCTCGGCCAGTCGGGCGGCATGTTCGCGGCGGGCTTCGGCCAGCAGATCGGCATCGGCGAACAGCATCGTCGCACAGCGCGCCATGGCAAGGCCGGCGTGGGTCATCCCTTTGTGGGCCGCGGCCGATTTGCCCTGCGCGGTAACCTGCCACGAATGGCCCGGCGTGCCGATCGCAAGGGTCGAGACCAGCACCTCGGTTGTCGGGCAGGCCCAGGTGACATCGGCGACATCGGTCGAGCCCACCATCACCTCGCCTCCCGGCCGGAACGGCACCACCCAGTCGCACAGGGGCGTGTCTTTGCGGGGCTTTTCGGCGATGACCTTCCAAGGCACAGCGATGTCTTCGGGCGTCAACGTCGCCTGAATGGCGCGGGCATAGGCGCGGTCGGCGTCGTCAAAGGGCACGCCGCCGATTTCTTCCAGCACGCGGTGCATGGTGCGGTCCATCACCTCGTTCACGAGGTTCTCGGACACGGCCGAGAAGACCTGCGCCTCGACCTGCGTGCCGGTCATCAACGCGGCCCCCTTCGCGACATCCTTGACCCGTTCGACCAGCGCGCGCATATCAGCGCCGCGCAGCGCCCGGATCGAATAGCGCACCTTGGCCTGCGCCTGAACCACATTCGGCGCGCGCCCGCCGGCATCCAGATAGGCGTAGTGAACCCGCGCATCGGGCACCATGTGCTCGCGCAGATAGTTCACGCCCACCGACATCAGCTCCACAGCATCCAGCGCCGAGCGTCCCAGATGCGGGGCCATGGCGGCGTGGGCGGATTTGCCGCGAAAGGTGAAATCCATCCGCGTGTTGGCTAGGCTCTCGGGGTCGTCGACGCGGGTCATGTCGTTCGGGTGCCAGGTGATCGCCGCATCCACATCGGCAAAGGCCCCGTCGCGCACCATGAAGGTCTTGGCGGCGCCGCCCTCCTCGGCCGGGCAGCCGTAATAACGCACGCGCCCCGGCGTGCCGGTCTGCTCCAGCCAGTCTTTGAGCGCGCAGGCGGCCAGCAGCGCCGCCGCCCCCAGAAGGTTGTGCCCGCAGCCGTGGCCATTGCCACCCGCCACCAGTTCACGCGGCTCGGCGATGCCCGCCACTTGCGACAGGCCCGGCAAGGCATCGTATTCGCCGAGGATTGCGATCACCGGCCCGCCCTGCCCCGCCTCTCCCATGACCGCCGTCTCGATACCCGCGACACGTTCGGTCACCCGAAACCCCTTGGCGCGCAGCATCGACGTATGGGCCGCGCAGGATTCGCGTTCCAGATACAGCGTTTCGGGTGTGCCCCAGACGGTGTCGGCAAGGCCGATCAGGTCCTCGCGATGGGTTTCGATGGCGATGTGGATCGGATGGATGTTCTGCATGGGGCCCCCGCTTCTGCGCCCCGCATCAGAGCCCCGGGCCGTGCGCTTGGCAAGGCCCCTCGGACACGCCACCCCCGCAAGACAGCCCTAGAGAACGGACCGCAGCCATGCGCTGGCGCGCGACACGGCCTCGACACCCTGTGGGACGACCTTGCGCACCGATACAAAGACATGGATCTGCCCGGGATACTCCAGCACGTCGACCGGCACACCCGAAGACCGCAGGCGCGCGGCCAGCATCAGCCCGTCATCCCACAGCGGATCATGTCCCCCGACGATCACGCAGGCGGGCGGCTGACCGGCGAGATGCGGCGAGTTGATCGGCGAGACGCGCGGATCCGCCCTGTCCTGCCCGTCGGGCAGATACTGGTCCAGATACCAGCCGATGCGGTCCACGGGCAGCACATACGCCGTGCGCAGCGCCTGCATCGACCGGGTCGTCATGGCCGCATCGACGGCGGGATAGATCAACAGTTGCGCGCGCGGAAGGGGCAGACCGGCCTCGGCCAGATCATGCATCAGCACCGATGTCAGGTTGCCCCCGGCACTGTCGCCCCCGACCGCCAACCTGTCCGGATCGACGCCGAAGGTTGCCGGATCGGCGCGCAAGGTGCGATAGGCCGCCAGAACGTCATCAGGTGCGGCGGGGAACTTGTGTTCGGGCGCAAGACGGTAATCCAACGCGATGACGCGGATACCGGCCTCGAACGCAAGCTGCCCGCACAACCCGTCGTGGGTGTCCAGATCCCCCTGAACCCAACCGCCCCCGTGAACATAAATCAGGGTCGGCCGGTCGGTCGCCGTCAGGTCGGTGTCGTACATCCGCGCAGGAACCGTTCCGACCACCAGATCGCGCTTCGCGACTTGTGCCGGGCATGGGGCATCGAACCGCGCAGCCATCGCGCTGAGCGACTGGCGGCTTTCGGCCAGCGTTGGGATCTTGCCGGGCACACGAACAAGGTTGAACAGCTCGCCCAGCGCCTGCGCCTTGGGGTCGATCCGCCGCCCGTCCACGACCTTGCGCCGCCCGGCAAAGGCCAGACGGGCCAGCCATTCCGGACCCGAGGCGATCGCCAGTGTCGCCAGTGCCTTCGCTTTGCCCATCGTCAACCTCCTGCCTTTTCGGGCGGCATGTGGGCACGCCCTCCCCCTGCAATCAAGCGGATTTGCGCGCAACGGCACAGGTTTTTCTTGCATTGCGCGCCCAGTGCAGGCATTCAGTGATCGCTTTCTTCTTCCTTCGACCACTGTCTCCTTACGGCTTCAGTTGCGACTGTGACGACCACGAAGCCGGGCCATCGCATGTTGCGGATGGCATCAAACAGGAGATATCACGATGGCCAACGGCACCGTGAAATGGTTCAACGCCACCAAGGGTTACGGCTTTATCGCCCCTGAAGGCGGTGCGAAGGACGTGTTCGTCCACATCACCGCGCTCGAGCGCGCCGGTCTGCGCGAGCTGGCCGACGGCCAGAAGGTCACCTTCGACCTCGAAACCGATCGCCGCGGCCGCGAATCGGCTGCGAACCTGGCCCTGGCCTGAGTTCAAACCCGCCGTTCGGCAGGACACCGCATCGACAGGGCACCGGCGACGGTGCCCTGTTTTTTTGTTTCATGCCAAAGAGATGCGTGAAGAACACAATTTTCTGGCGTTTTCCCCTCAGGAAACTACCCTTTTGGGCGTTTTTTGAAGAACCAATTCTTGGGGGGAAATCGATGAAACATCTTGTGGCCATCATGGCCGTGGCGGCGCTGTCCGCCTGCGCGCAAGGCGCGCTGCATTCTGCCGAAAATGCGGCTGCTACCCGCATTGCGACACCGGCGCCGAATCTTCTGTTCGGCGACGATCAGCGGATCAGCAGCCTTGCCGAGGCCGAAAGCCTCGCCCGGCATCTGAGCCGGAACTACATGGACGGTGCCGATGGCCTGAACATCGGCCAAGACGCCAGCGTCGCACTGATGCTGTTGGCGGCAGGCACGGCGGCCTCGCCCGGGGCTGCCACCCAAACCGTCGCGCGGACCGCGACTGTGGGGGCAACCACCGGCTTTTTGACGGGGCGCTATCTGTCACAAGACCGTATTCGGCGGATCTACACGGCGACATCGCAATCGAGTTGCCTCGCCAGCCAGATCCATTTCGCGCGCTATACGATCCTGCCCAGCCCCGATGACGCCACGAACCCGTTGTTGATCGAGGCCGCCGCCCTCGCCATCAACCATGTCGTGCTGTCGGCGCATTCCGACGCGACCTTGGCCGCACCAAGCTGGGAGACCATCACAAATGTCTTTCGGACTGGCGCAGAGGAGAGAGAAAACGCGGGACGCAGCGCGGTCGCCCAGCGCTCACGGGAACGCGTCAACGCAGACATTGCCGAATACCGCGCCTTTGCGGGATACCTGAACCAGTGCTTGGCGCAGACGCCGAACTCAAACTCCCCCGTGCCGGGGAACGGGGGCACCTAGCGCCGCGCGAAAAAAAGCACGGCCGGGAACCCGGCCGTGCATGCAGTGCGCAGAGCACCAAATCACCCGATGATCGCGTTCAGCGTGGCCGAGGGGCGCATGATGGCCGCGACTTTGGCATCGTCGGCGCGGTAGTAACCGCCCATGTCGGCGGGCCTGCCCTCGGCAGCCTTCAGCTCGGACAGGATCGCCGCCTCGCCGTCGGCCAACGCCTTGGCAATCGGGGCGAAATGCGCGGCCAGCGCGGCATCGTCCGATTGCGCCGCCATGGCCTCGGCCCAATAGCGGGCGAACCAGTAATGCGAGGTCCGCGTATCGTTCTGGCCAACCTTGCCCTGCGGGCTGTCGTTGTTGTCCAGCACCTTTTGCGTCGCGGCATCGACCGCAGCGCCCAGCACGGCTGCCTTGGGGTTGGCCTTGGCCTCGGCCAGGAAGTTGAACGATTCGCCCAGCGCGCAGAATTCGCCAAGGCTGTCCCCAACGCAGGTGGTTTTCTTCCTGCACCTGCTGCACGTGCTTGGGGGCCGAACCGCCGGCGCCGGTCTCGAACATCCCGCCGCCCTGCATCAGCTTGACGATCGACAGCATCTTGGCGGAGGTGCCCAGTTCAAGGATCGGGAACAGGTCGGTCAGATAGTCGCGCAGCACGTTACCGGTGATGGTGACGCAATCCTTGCCCGCACGCATGGTCTCAAAGCTGAAACGGGTCGCAGCGCGCGGGTCCATGATCGGGATATCGACGCCCGCCGCAGCCAGCTCGGGTTTCACATAGGCGATCAGCTCGCGGTCATGGGCGCGGTTCGCGTCCAGCCAGAAGGCTGCCGAACCGGTCGCCTTGAAGCGCGCGATGCCCAGCGCGATCCAGTCAAGGATCGGCGCCTTCTTCGCGGTGCACGAGCGCCAGATATCGCCCTTTTCGACCGCGTGCGAGTGCAGCACCGCACCCGAGTCGAGCACGATCGAGATCGTGCCATCGGCCGGGGCTTCGAAAGTCGTCGGATGCGAGCCGTATTCCTCGGCCTTCTGGGCCATCAGGCCGACGTTCGACACGGCGCCACAGGTCGTCACGTCCAGCGTGCCGGTTTCCTTGAAATAGCGGATCGTCTCGTCATAGACGCAGGCATAGGAATTGTCGGGGATGCAGCACAGGACATCGGCTTCCTTGCCATCCGGGCCCCAGCCCTTGCCGCCCGCACGGATCACGGCGGGCATCGAGGCGTCGATGATCACGTCGGACGGCACATGCAGGTTGGTGATGCCCTTGTCCGAGTTCACCATATACATCTGCGGCTGGGCGGCCATGGCGGCCTTCAGATCGGCCTCGAGCGCGGCGTTGCCGGCAATGCGCTTCTCCAGATCGCCAATGCCCGAATTCGGGTTCCAGCCCAGCGAGTCGAGCGCGGCGCCATGCTTGGCGATGAAGGATTCCAGATAGACGGCCACGAAATGGCCAAAGATGATCGGGTCCGAAACCTTCATCATCGTGGCCTTCAGGTGGGCCGAGAACAGCACACCGGGTTCGACAGACGCCAGCGCCGCCTTGATATAGGCCCGCAGCGCCTTGGCCGACAGGAAGGTCGCGTCGACGACTTCGCCCTCGATGTATTTCAGGCCCTTCTTTAGCACGACCTCGGCGCCGTCCGTGCCGGTGAAGACGATCTTGGCCCCGCCAGCCTGCGCAGCGGTGATGGTGGACGATTTCTCGTTGGCGAAGAAATCATTGCCCGGCATCGCGGCGACGCTGGTCTTCGACTCGGGAACCCACTTGCCCATGCGGTGCGGGTTGGCCTTGGCATAGGCCTTCACCGCCTTGGCCGACCGGCGGTCCGAATTGCCTTCGCGCAGCACCGGGTTCACGGCCGAACCTTTCACCGCGTCATAGCGCGCGCGGATGTCGCGCTCGTCATCGCTGGCGGGTTCCTCGGGGTAATCGGGTAGCGCAAAACCCTTGGCCTGCAATTCCTTGATCGCGCCCACCAACTGCGGCACCGAGGCCGAGATGTTCGGCAGCTTGATGACATTGGCCAGCGGGGTTTTCACCAGATCACCCAGATAGGCCAGATCGTCCGAGATCCGCTGATCTTCGGGAAGACGGTCGGCAAACACCGCGAGGATGCGCCCGGCAAGGCTGATGTCGCGCGTTTCGACCTGAATCCCGGCCGGGGCGGCGAAGGCACGGATGATCGGCTCCAGCGAGGCGCGGGCCAGTTCCGGGGCCTCGTCCACGCGGGTATAGATGATGTCGGGGGTCTGCGGGGTTGCCATGCTGTGCGTCCTTTGCGACGGATACGGGTTTGCCAGCGAGGTGGTGCGCCTGTGGCAAGAACCCTGCCACGGATCGCCGCCCCGCCCCTGCGCCCCGAGAGCTGCCCGGTGCGCCACGGCCGCTGTGTCGCGCAAAAGCGCCGCCACGTCAAGCGCATTGTGTGCAATGGTATACATTCATTGATCCGCCTGCAGCCGCACGATGGTGCGGCAGGCCTGCGGCAGAGGGCAAAGGGGCGCTGCCCCCTTGGCTGCGCCACACCCCCGGGATATTTCCAGAGCAAAGAACACCGCACTTGCCCCTCTTTGCTCGGGCAAATATCCGGGGGAGACGGGCGCAGCCCCGGCGGGGCAGAGCCCTCGTAACCCGATCGGGGCCGTGCCCTGGCGACGCGCGGGGGTTCGATGCCCCGCGCGTCGCCTCCCCCTGTTCTGCAAGCGGAGCCTCCGATGCCTTGGTTGACCCTTGCCGCCGCGATCCTGTTCGAAACCATCGGCACCACGGCGCTGAAAGCCAGCGACGGATTCACGCGCCCTTGGCCCTCGGTGGTGGTCGTTCTGGCCTATGGCGTCTCGTTCTGGCTGCTGTCGATCGTTCTGCGCACCATGCCCGTCGGAATTGCCTACGCGGTGTGGTCCGGACTTGGCATCTGTCTGATTGCCCTGATCGGTCTTGCGGTCTTCGGGCAGCGTCTGGACCTGCCTGCCGTGGTCGGCATGGGGCTGATCCTTGCCGGGATCGTGGTGATCAACCTGTTTTCGGGCGCCGCAGGTCATTGACCCCGGCACGCGAAGGGCGCTGGGTGGCGCTTCTGCACTGGCCTTTGCCTGCGTTTTCCTCTATCGCGCCCGCAACCATACAGGAAACGTATCATGGATCTTCGCAATATCGCGATCATTGCCCACGTCGACCACGGCAAGACCACGCTGGTGGACGAACTTCTCAAACAATCCGGTGTCTACCGTGAAGGTCAGGCCACGACCGAACGCGCGATGGATTCCAACGACATCGAACGCGAGCGCGGGATCACCATCCTTGCCAAGGCGACCTCGGTCGAATGGAAAGGCATCCGCATCAATATCGTGGACACCCCCGGCCACGCCGACTTTGGCGGCGAGGTCGAGCGCATCCTGAGCATGGTCGACGGCGTCTGCCTGCTGGTCGACGCAGCCGAAGGCCCGATGCCGCAGACCAAGTTCGTGACTGCCAAGGCGCTGGCGCTGGGACTGCGCCCGATTGTCGTTCTGAACAAGGTCGACAAGCCCGCCGCCGAACCCGACCGCGCCCTGAACGAAGTGTTCGACCTGTTCGCGAACCTTGGCGCCGATGACGATCAGCTTGATTTCCCCGTGCTCTATGCATCCGGCATCAACGGCTGGGCCGATGACGAACTGGACGGCCCGCGCAAGGACATGTCGGCACTGTTCGACATGATCGTGCGCCATGTCCCCGAACCGCGGCAGGTGGCCCGGCGCGGCGAGAAGTTCCAGATGCTGGCGACCACCCTGTCGTCGGATCCGTTCCTTGGGCGCATCCTGACGGGCCGTGTCGAGGCCGGCACGCTGAAAGTCGGCGAGACGATCAAGGCGCTCAGCCGCACGGGCGAGCGGCTGGAACAGTTCCGCGTGTCGAAGATCCTCGCCTTCCGCGGCTTGGGTCAGCAGCCCATCGACGCGGCCGAGGCGGGCGACATCGTGACCCTGGCCGGCATGACCAAGCCGACCGTGGCAGACACGCTGTGCGACGTCTCCATCGACGTGCCCTTGCCCGCGCAGCCCATCGATCCGCCGACGATCAGCGTCACCTTCGGCATCAACGACAGCCCGCTAGCCGGGCGTGACGGATCCAAGGTGCAATCGCGCGTGATCCGCGACCGCCTGATGAAGGAAGCCGAGTCGAACGTCGCGATCAAGATCGAGGACACGCCGGGCGGCGATGCGTTCATCGTCTCGGGGCGCGGTGAATTGCAGATGGGCGTGCTGATCGAGAACATGCGCCGCGAGGGTTTCGAGCTGTCGATCAGCCGCCCGCGCGTGATCTTCCGTGATGTCGATGGCACCACGATGGAACCCATCGAGGAAGCCACCATCGACGTCGATGACGAATACACCGGCGCCGTGATCGAAAAGCTGACCGGCCCGCGCAAGGGCGATCTGGTCGAAATGAAACCCGCAGGCGTGGGCAAGACGCGGATCATCGCGCATGTGCCGTCGCGCGGGTTGATCGGCTATCACGGCGAATTCCTGACCGACACGCGCGGCACCGGCGTTCTGAACCGCGTGTTCCACGACTGGGCACCGCACAAGGGCCCGATTCAGGGCCGCCGCCAAGGGGTGCTGATCTCGATGGAGGACGGGGTTTCGGTGGCCTATGCGCTGTGGAACCTTGAAGAGCGTGGGCGCATGTTCATCGGCGCGCAAGAGCAGGTCTATCAGGGTATGATCATCGGCGAGCATTCGCGCGACAACGATCTGGAAGTGAACCCGCTCAAGGGCAAGAAACTGACCAACGTGCGGGCCTCGGGCACTGACGAAGCCGTGCGCCTGACCCCGCCGGTGGTGATGTCGCTGGAACAGGCCATCGCCTATATCGACGATGACGAACTGGTCGAGGTGACGCCCAAGTCGATCCGCCTGCGCAAGCGCTATCTGGACCCGCACGAGCGCAAGCGGCAGGCCAAGGCAGGCTGATGAGAAAAAACGGCGAGGGGTCACCCCCTCGCCTTTTTCGTCGGGCTGCGCCATAAAACCTTCGTTAGCGCGAACAGGGGCGATCATGGCGAAAGACATCCGTTGGGGTATTCTGGGCGCGGCCAAGATCGCGCGCACCGATGTGGCGCCGGCGATCCACGCCGCCCAAGGCGCGACACTGGCCGCCATCGCCACCCGCGACCCCTCGCGCGCCGCACCGTTTCTGGCCATCGCGCCGGAGCTGACGGTGTACAGCGACTATGATGCGCTGTTGGCCGATCCCGCGATTGACGCGGTCTATATCCCGCTGCCCAATCACCTGCATGTCGACTGGACGCTGCGCGCGCTGGCGGCGGGAAAGCATGTGCTGTGCGAAAAGCCCATCGCCCTGACCGCCGATCAGATCGACCGCCTCATCGCGGCGCGCGATGCGTCCGGCCTGCTGGCCGCCGAGGCCTTTATGGTCGTGCATCACCCGCAATGGACCCGCGTCCGCGAGATGCTGGCCGAAGGCGCCATCGGGCGGCTTCAGCATGTCGAGGGGATGTTCACCTATAACAACCCCAACCTTGCGAATTATCGCAACCACGCGGAATTCGGCGGGGGCGGCCTGCGCGATGTCGGTGTCTATCCCTGCGTCACGACGCGTTTCGCGACGGGCGTCGAACCCTTGGCGATCCGCTCGGACCTGCGGCTGGAAAACGGCGTCGATACCTTTGCCCGCGTCTGGGCCGACTTCCCTGACTTCACGATGTCCTTCTATTGCGGCATGCGTCAGTTGCGCCGCCAATCCATGCTGTTTCATGGCACCGAGGGCTTTCTGGAACTGACCGCCCCGTTCAACCCGCTGACCTATGGCGATGCCGAACTGCGCCTGAAAACGGCTGACGGCCGCCTGACGATCGAGCGTCAACCACCCGTCGACCAGTATCGGCGCATGATCGAGGCCTTCGGGCATTCGGTTGCAACGGGTGCCGATTTTGCCTGCCCGCTGGAATTCTCGCGCGGGAATCAGGCCATGATCGATGCAATCCTTGCCGCCTCTGGCGGTTGAGGCGTCGCCTTCCGCGTGTTGACGAACGCGGCCTGTGCGTTAGCCTAGGGCGAGACCGCATCAGGAGGTTCCGCATGCGTATTTCGTCCTTCGCCCTGCCCCTTGGCCTGATCCTCGCCGGACCGCTCGCCGCGCAGGATGGCCCTTTGGGGATCGCTTTCGTTCAAGCCCCCGAACAATCCTCGGGCGTCGCCACGGGCCGCACACCGGCCGAGGCGTTCGAACGCGCAACCGCGCTATGCGTCGCAGGCGGCGCCGCTGCCGAGGATTGCCTGCCCACGAACTGGTGTTTCCCGGCAGGCTGGTCGGTGGACATCTTCGTGCAACATGTCGAAGGCCTGCATTGGCACGAGGTGCATTGCGGGCTGCAATCCCCCGAATTGGCGCTGCGCCTTGCCGAAGTGGCGTGCAACGCCGACGACCGGCCTTGGGCCATCGAATGTGCGCTCGTGCAGGTCTATGACCCTGAGGGCACCCCTCAAATGCCCAATTGACCTAAATTCTTGCAGAATTGTAACAAACCCTTGCCATTTTTGTGCTGCAATGCAGAAATTGGCCAGAAATTCTAACCGATTCACAGGAGTTCCCCAGCATGCCCGAATTCAAGAAGATCCTGATCGCAAACCGTGGTGAAATTGCGATCCGGGTCATGCGCGCGGCAAACGAACTGGGCAAGAAGACCGTCGCCGTCTATGCCGAGGAAGACAAACTAGGGCTGCACCGCTTCAAGGCGGATGAAGCCTATCGCATCGGGGCCGGGCTGGGGCCGGTCGCGGCGTATCTGTCGATCCCCGAGATCATCCGCGTGGCGAAACTGTCGGGCGCGGATGCGATCCACCCGGGCTATGGCCTGTTGTCGGAAAACCCGGCGCTGGTGGATGCCTGTGTCGAGGCCGGGATCACCTTCATTGGCCCCAAGGCCGAAACCATGCGCGCGCTTGGCGACAAGGCCAGCGCGCGGCGTGTGGCAATTGCGGCCGATGTGCCTGTCATCCCCGCGACCGAGGTTCTGGGCGACGACATGGACGAAGTGCGCGCCATGGCCGAGGCGGTGGGCTATCCCTTGATGCTCAAGGCCAGCCACGGCGGCGGCGGGCGCGGGATGCGGCCGATCATGGGCCCCGACGAGCTGGCGACCAAGGTGCGCGAGGGCCGGCGCGAGGCCGAGGCGGCGTTTGGCAATGGCGAAGGCTATCTGGAAAAGATGATCCTGCGCGCCCGCCACGTCGAAGTGCAATTGCTGGGCGACGCGCATGGCAACCTGTATCACCTGTATGAACGCGATTGCACCGTGCAGCGGCGCAACCAGAAGGTCGTCGAGCGTGCCCCTGCCCCCTATCTGACCGACGCCCAGCGCGCCGAGGTCTGCGAACTGGCGCTGAAGATCGGGAACTCGGTCGGCTATCAATGCGCGGGCACGGTCGAATTCCTGATGGATATGGACTCGGGCAAATTCTATTTCATCGAGGTGAACCCCCGCGTTCAGGTCGAACACACCGTGACCGAGGAAGTCACCGGCATCGACATCGTCAAGGCGCAGATCCGGGTGTCCGAGGGTGCGACATTGGCCGAGGCGACCGGCACGCCCACACAAGCCGATGTGCGCCTGTCTGGCCACGCGCTGCAATGCCGGATCACCACCGAAGACCCGCTGAACAACTTCATCCCCGACTATGGCCGCCTGACGGCCTATCGCTCGGCAACCGGCATGGGCATTCGCCTCGATGGCGGCACGGCCTACGCGGGGGGCGTCATCACACGCTATTACGACTCCCTCTTGGTCAAGGTCACCGCTTGGGCACCGACCCCCAAGGAAGCCATCGCCCGCATGGACCGCGCCCTGCGCGAGTTCCGCATTCGCGGCGTCAGCACCAACATCGCCTTCGTCGAGAACCTGCTGAAACACCCGACCTTCCTCGCCGATCAGGCAACCACCAAGTTTATCGACACCACGCCCGAGCTGTTCCAGTTCAAGAAGCGCCGCGACCGGGGCACCAAGGTGCTGACCTATCTGGCCGACATCACGGTGAACGGCCATACCGAGACCGCTGGTCGCCCTCGCCCCGAAGCACAGCCGCGCGCACCGCAAGCCCCCAAAGCGCGCGGCGAGGCTGCACCCTATGGCACCAAGAACCTGTTGAACGACAAAGGCGCGAAGGGCGTCGCGGACTGGATGAAGGACCAGAAGCGCCTTCTGATCACCGACACCACGATGCGCGACGCCCACCAGTCGCTGTTGGCAACGCGCATGCGGTCGATCGACATGGTGCGCGTGGCACCCGCCTATGCCGCCAACCTGCCGACACTGTTCAGCATGGAATGCTGGGGCGGCGCGACCTTCGACGTTGCCTATCGCTTTTTGCAGGAATGCCCGTGGCAGCGCCTGCGCGACCTGCGCAAGGCCATGCCGAACCTGCTGACGCAGATGCTGCTGCGCGCCTCGAACGGGGTCGGATACACCAACTATCCCGACAACGTCGTGCAGGCCTTCGTCAAGCAGGCGGCGGATACCGGCGTCGATGTGTTCCGCGTGTTCGACAGCCTCAACTGGGTGGAAAACATGCGCGTCGCGATGGACGCGGTGATCGAGACGGGCCGCATCTGCGAGGGCACGATCTGCTATACCGGCGATCTTCTGGACCCGGCACAGCGCAAATACACCATTGATTACTATGTCAAAATGGCCAAGGCGCTGGAATCGGCCGGGGCCCATGTGCTGGGCGTCAAGGATATGGCCGGCGTGCTGAAGGCCCCCGCCGCCAAGGTGCTGTTCAGCGCGTTGAAGGACGCGGTGGACTTGCCGATCCACTTCCACACGCACGACACCTCGGGCGCGGCGATCGCCACCATCGTGGCCGCCGCCGATGCGGGCGTGGATGCAGTGGATGCCGCAATGGACGCGTTCAGCGGCAACACCTCGCAACCCACGCTGGGTTCGGTGGTCGAGGCCTTCCGCCACACCGACCGCGACACCGGGTTGGACATGGGCACGATCCGCGAGATTTCGGATTACTGGGAACAAGTGCGCGCGCATTATGCCGCGTTCGAGACCGGGCAACAGGCGCCATCGTCGGAAGTGTATCTGCACGAAATGCCCGGCGGGCAGTTCACCAACCTCAAGGCGCAGGCGCGATCCTTGGGGCTGGAGGAACGCTGGCCCGAGGTCGCGCGCGCCTATGCCGACGCGAACCAGATTTTCGGCGATATCGTCAAGGTCACGCCCTCGTCCAAGGTCGTGGGCGACATGGCGTTGATGATGGTCACGCAGGGCCTGTCGCGCGCCGATGTTGAAGACCCGGCCAAGGATATGTCCTTCCCGGAATCGGTCGTCGACATGCTCAAGGGCAATCTGGGCCAACCCGAAGGCGGCTGGCCCGAGGGGATCACCGCCAAGGTGCTCAAGGGCGACACGCCCAGCACCGAACGCCCCGGCAAGAACCTGCCCCCCGTCGATCTGGAGGCCGTCCGTGCCGAGGTGTCGAAGCTGCTCGAAGGGTTCAAGATCGACGACGAGGACCTCAACGGTTACCTCATGTATCCCAAGGTCTTCCTCGATTACATGGGCCGCCACCGCGTCTATGGCCCGGTGCGGACCTTGCCGACGTGGAACTTCTTCTATGGCATGGAACCGGGCGAGGAAATCACCGCCGAGATCGACCCCGGCAAGACGCTGGAAATCCGCCTGATCGCCGTCGGCGAGACGACGGACGACGGCGAGGTGAAAGTGTTCTTCGAACTCAACGGCCAGCCGCGCACGATCCGGGTGCCCAACCGCAAGATCAAGGCGACGCAGGCCGTGCGCCCCAAGGCAGCCGAGGGCAACCCGGCCCATGTCGGTGCGCCGATGCCGGGGTCCGTGGCCTCGGTCGCGGTCAGCGTGGGGCAGAAGGTGAAGCCCGGCGACCTGCTGCTGACCATCGAGGCGATGAAGATGGAAACCGGCCTGCATGCCGACCGCGAGGCCACGGTGAAGGCCGTGCATGCAACCGCCGGCGCGCAGATCGAGGCCAAAGACCTGCTGATCGAACTGGAATAACGCCGAAAACAAAACCGCCCTTGCGCAACAACGCAAGGGCGGCACGAGGCATCAGGGGAGTATCCCCGGTAACAGCGTCAGGCGGGGATGTGCCCGGCTTCCTGTGCGGCTTTCAGTTCGTCGGCATCCAGCGCGCCGTCACCGTTTTCGTCAGCGGCGGTGAACACGTCCTGCGTCAGATCCGCGAAAGCGGTAACGAGTTCGTCGTAGGAGTAGACGCCATTGTTGTCGGCATCCATCACCATGGATTTGGCAGTTGCCTGAGCCACGGCGAGAACCGAAACAACGCCGAGGGTCAGAACGAGATTCTTCATTTTTACTCTCCAAAAGAAGCAGTTACGGCCAAGACGACCGCCAACGAAGCAAAGCGCTTCGCATGGTCTGGTGCGCGAAATGTCCTGAGCCGCCAGAGGCAACGACACGGTCCAACACAGCTGTGACGGCCTCTGAACTGGCCCCGAAAAAAGTGCATCCGGGCATGATTTTGCCCCTTGCAGCGTTCGCGCGCTTCCCCTAAATCACGCCCTACAAATGGTGCGGGCGTAGCTCAGGGGTAGAGCATAACCTTGCCAAGGTTAGGGTCGTGAGTTCGAATCTCATCGCCCGCTCCAAACAAAACCGGCGGCTCTCGGGCCGCCGTTTTTGTTTTCCGTCAACGGCGCATCCACCATTCGACCGCCCCGAGTGTCAGCAACCAACTGCCCCAAGCCGTCACCTGATAGGTTTCAACCACGCTCCAGCCCATGGCCATCAGCGGCGCCATGATGATGCGCAGGCTGACCGCGGCAAAACACAGCGCCGCCGACCGCAGCATCCAGCGCCGGTGCTGCACAAAGTCCCTCCGCCGCGCGGCAACGACGGCAAGCGCTGTCGTCGCGATCCAGAGAATGGCCAGCATGCCAAACCCCGCACCAACCCAGCCCTGCCCCTGGAATTGCGGCAGCAGCGCCAAGGACGACAGCGCCGCGACGGCAACCGACAGCGCATAAACGCGGCCCATCCAGCGATGCAGGGCCGGACGCCCGCGCCGTAGCCCGGCATGGAACTGGAACGGCACGATCGCCAGCGCGAGCGGACCGAACAGGATATGCCCCCACATCGCCACAGGGGCCGAAGCCGCATAATGCGCCATGTGCTGCATCACCAGATCGATCGGTGCGATCAGGACACGATACGACACCAGGGCAACCGAAAGCGCGCCAATCCAGATCAACAGGTTCAGGGCACGGGGCATCGGAATTCTCCTTGACAGTGTAAAGCTGAATGCACGATGCCGCGCTGCCTTGACACTGTCAAGCCCGCAGCCGAAACTGCCGTATGACTGACGAAATGCCCCCCCGCCCCGAAGCCCGGACCGATACACGGCAATCGCTGATCGATGCCGGTTATGACCTGTTGCGCGAAGGCGGGGCGGACGCGCTGACGCTGCGCCGCGCCGCCGCCCGTGCCGGGGTGTCGCATGCTGCACCCGCCCATCATTTCAACGGGTTGGCTGGTTTGCAGACGGCGATTGCTGCCCGCGCGATGAATGACTTTGCCGATACCATGAAACGCCGCCGCGCCGCTGCCGACCCCGACCCTTTCGCGCAGCTTCTGGCGATCTGCGAAGGGTATCTGGATTTCGCGCGCAGCCACGCCGGCCTGTTTCATGTCATGTTCCAGTGCCCGGACATCGACCCGATGGACCCCGCTTTTGCCGCCGCCGCGCACGAGGCTTACGGCGTCTTGCGGGCCGGTTGCGCGCCTTTTGCCAGCGCGCACACCGCGCTGGCGCTGGAAACGGCAGTCTGGTCGATGGTGCATGGCTATACCGCGCTGCGCCATGGCGACCCCGATTTCCCCGCCGCCGACGGCCAGTTCGCGCCGCCCTTCGCAACGGTTCTGGCGCTGCTGCTGGGAAATGTTCCGTCCCCTCTTGCACCCCCCGGATCGGAGTGCTAGAGGGGCGGCATCGAGCGGGCGTAGCTCAGGGGTAGAGCATAACCTTGCCAAGGTTAGGGTCGTGAGTTCGAATCTCATCGCCCGCTCCAGATACAAAAAGGCCGGTCTTCACGACCGGCCTTTTTGTTTGCGCGGATCGACTGTCATCAAATCTTCATTTGCCCGACTCGCTTAATTTCGCTATTTCGCGAAATATGGAAATAGATATCGTCCCCCGTCTGACGACCCTCGGCCACCCGCATCGGCTTGCGGTGTTTCGGCTGTTGATGCGTCGGTATCCCGACAATCTGCCCGCGCAGGAAATCGCCGGAGCGCTGACACTGAAGCCCAGCACGCTGTCGGCCTATTTGTCGGCGCTTCTGCAAGCCGGCTTGATCACGCAGGAACGCGTGGGAACGTCGTTGCTCTATGCCATCGACATGCAGGGCGTGCGCGAGACCATGGACATGCTGTTCCTCGATTGCTGTCGGGGACGGCCGGATCTTTGCGCTTCTCTCCCCCCGAACCACGAGGCGACACTCATGCCCAATCGTCCCTGGAACGTCCTGTTCATCTGCACCGGGAACTCTGCCCGGTCGATCTTTGCCGAATCGATCCTGCGCTCGCTGGGCGATGACAGGTTCCGCGCCTTTTCGGCGGGAACCAATCCGCATTCCACGCTGAACCCCTTTGCCGTCGACCTGCTGCAAGCCAAGGGGCACGACATCACGCCCCTTCGGTCGAAAACCCTTGCCGAATTTTCCGCGCCCGGCGCCCCGGTGATGGATTTCATCTTTACCGTCTGCGATCAGGCCGCCAACGAATCCTGCCCCGCTTGGGACGGCCAGCCCATCATCGGCCATTGGGGGGTGCCTGACCCCGTCAAGGCCGAGGGAACGCCGGCACAAAAGGGCCTCGCTTTCCAGCGGGCTTACGGCGATCTGCATCGCCGTATCAGCACCTTCATCGCCTTGCCGGTCGAAACCCTCGACCGAATGGCCCTGCAATCCGCGGTCGACAACATCGGCCGCATGACCCCCAAGGAATGACCATGACCACCTTTGCCCTGAACGGCTTGGGCCGCATCGGAAAACTGGCGCTCAAGCCGCTGCTGGAACGCGGCGCGAAAATCGCGTGGATCAACGATGCGGTCGGCGATGCCGCGATGCATGCGCACCTGCTGGAATTCGACACCGTGCATGGCCGCTGGCGCGCTGACATCGGCGCCGATGCCGACAGCGTCACAATCGACGGCACGCGCCTGCCCTTCATCGGAACGCGCGACCTGCGCGCCTTGCCGCTGGACGGGGTCGATGTCGTGATCGACTGCACCGGCGCCTTCAAGACCGAGGCAGCGCTGGCGCCCTATTTCGCGGCAGGCGTGAAGAAAACCGTGGTCTCGGCCCCGGTCAAGGATGGCCCCACCGCGAATATCGTGATCGGGGTCAACGATGACGCCTATGACCCGCGCGCGCACCACATCGTGACCGCCGCCAGTTGCACAACGAACTGCCTCGCCCCGGTGGTCAAGGTCATTCACGAGGGGTTGGGCATCAAGCACGGGTCGATCACCACGATCCACGACGTGACCAACACCCAGACCATCGTCGACCGCCCCGCCAAGGACCTGCGCCGCGCGCGTTCGGCGCTGAACTCGCTGATCCCGACGACGACGGGCAGCGCGACGGCGATCACCCTGATCTATCCCGAACTGAAAGGCCGGCTGAACGGCCAAGCGGTGCGCGTGCCCTTGCTGAACGCCTCGCTGACCGATTGCGTCTTCGAAGTCGAACGCCCCACCACCGCGGCCGAGGTCAATGCAATGTTCAAGGCCGCAGCCGAGGGGCCGCTGATCGGCATTCTGGGATACGAGGAACGGCCGCTGGTCAGCACCGATTACACCAACGACACCCGATCCAGCATCATCGACGCGCCCTCGACCATGGTCATCAACGGCACGCAGGTGAAAGTCTATGCATGGTATGACAACGAGATGGGCTATGCCCACCGGCTGGTCGACGTGGCAATGATGGTGGGGCATTCCCTGTGAACCGCCCGATTGCCGCCTATGCCGCGGTAACCGCCGCGTATTGGGCCTTCATGCTGACGGACGGCGCCCTGCGGATGCTGGTGCTGCTGCATTTCCACACGCTGGGCTTCACGCCGGTGCAACTGGCCTATCTGTTCGTGCTCTACGAGATCGCGGGCATGGTGACGAACCTGTCGGCAGGCTGGATCGCGGCACGGTTCGGCCTCTCGGCGACCCTATATGCCGGCTTGGGAATTCAGGTTGCTGCCCTTCTGGCGCTGACGCAGCTTGATCCCGGCTGGAGCGTGGGGCTGTCGGTGGCCTATGTGATGGCGGTTCAAGGGGCCAGCGGGGTCGCCAAGGACTTGGCGAAAATGTCGTCGAAATCCGCGGTCAAGCTGCTGGCGCCCGGCACGCAGGGGGCCCTGTTCCGATGGGTCGCGGTGCTGACGGGGTCGAAGAACGCCGTCAAGGGGCTGGGGTTCCTGTTGGGTGCCGGGTTGCTGGGTTCGTTCGGCTTCGTCCCTTCGGTGCTGGGCATGGCAGCGGTGTTGGCGATCATCCTTGTGGTGATCGTTCTGGCCATGCCGCCGGGCCTGCCACAGGGCCGCAAGGGAGCGAAATTCACCGAAGTGTTCTCTCGGTCGTCGAATATCAACTGGCTGTCCGCCGCGCGCGTGTTCCTGTTCGGCGCCCGCGATGTCTGGTTCGTGGTCGGCATCCCGATCCATTTCACCGCCGCGCTGGCAGCTTACACCGACGCCCGCACCGCGTTCTTCATGGTTGGCGGGTTCATGGCGGCGTGGACGATCCTGTATGGCGTCGTCCAAGGCATGGCGCCCCGCCTGCTGCGCGCGGCCACGCGCCCCGAGGAGGTACTGATCCGGGCCGCCACTTCCTGGGCATGGGGGCTTGCGGCAATTCCCCTTGCCCTTGGCTTGGCGGCGATGACAAGCGATGGCCCATGGCTTACCGCGATCCTCGTGCTGGGCTTGTGGATCTTTGGCGCCGTCTTCGCGGTGAATTCATCGCTGCACAGCTATCTGATCCTGGCCTTTTCGCGGGCCGAGAGGGTCACGATGGATGTCGGGTTCTACTACATGGCCAATGCCGGCGGTCGCCTGCTGGGGACGCTGCTGTCGGGGCTGACCTATCAGTTGGGCGGGCTTGTGCTGATGCTGGGCGCGGCAGCGGCCATGCTGGCCCTCAGCGCGTTGTTTGCCGCACGGTTGCGCCCCATGGGCTGAGGGGCCACCGAGCCAAGGTCAGGATCAGTGCGTCCAGACCTGCCGGCGGTTCGTGGCGAAGTTCTCGCCATATCCACCAAGGCGGATATTCGCGGCGCGCGTCTTGGGCTGGGTGACGACGTAATCGATCCCGCGCGCCTTGGCATAGGCTTCGGCATCCGCCTGCGTTTCGAACCGCAGCTTGACCTGCGCCTGCGTATCGCCCGACCCCGTCCAGCCCATCAGCGGATCCTTGGCGCGCGCCTCGGCCGGGGCGAATTCAAGGACCCAGTGCTTGCTGCGGGCGGTGCCCGACTGCATGGCATTACGGGCGGGGCAATAGATCCGGGCGCGCATCGGCAGACTCCAATGTTTCCTGCGCGCTTTATCCGCAAATCCGCGCGCGAGGGCAAGCGCAAAGGCACCCCCTTGCACCGGAACAAAATAGGCACGATTCTATCGGCAACCGCCCGAGGACCCGTCATGCACAACAATCGCCCCGATCACCTGCCCGAGCTTCCCGTCACGGCCCGCCCCCAGCGTGCCAAGCTCGAAGGGGGCAAGCGGTTCATCATGCATTCCCCGTTCCAGCCGGCAGGCGATCAGCCGCAGGCCATCGCCGAGCTTGCCGCCGGGATCCGCGCGGGCGAACATGATCAGGTCCTTCTGGGCGCGACGGGCACCGGCAAGACCTTCACGATGGCCAAGATCATCGAAGAAACCCAGCGCCCGGCGATCATCCTCGCCCACAACAAGACGCTGGCGGCCCAGCTGTATGGCGAATTCAAAGGGTTCTTCCCGGAAAACGCGGTCGAATACTTCGTCAGCTATTACGATTACTATCAGCCCGAAGCCTACGTTCCTCGCACGGACACCTATATCGAGAAGGAATCCCAGATCAACGAGGCCATCGACCGGATGCGCCATTCGGCCACGCGGGCACTGCTGGAACGCGACGACGTGATCATCGTGGCCTCGGTTTCGTGCATCTATGGCATCGGCTCGGTCGAGACCTATTCGGCCATGACGCAGGATCTGGAGGCAGGCGCCCTCTATGACCCCCGGCAGGTCATCGCCGAACTGGTGGCCCAGCAGTATCGGCGCAACGACGCGGCCTTCAATCGCGGCACCTTCCGCGTGCGCGGTGACGTGATCGAAATCTGGCCAGCCCACCTTGAAGACCGGGCATGGCGGCTGTCCTTCTTCGGCGAGGAACTTGAAGGCATCCTCGAATTCGACCCGCTGATCGGCAAAAAGACCGATCAGTTCGACAAGATCCGTATTTATGCCAACAGCCACTACGTGACGCCCCGCCCGACGCTGCAACAGGCCATCAAGGGCATCAAGGACGAGCTGTTCCACACCCTCAAGCGCCTGAACACCGAGGGAAAGCTGCTGGAAGCGCAACGGCTGGAACAACGCACGAATTTCGATCTGGAGATGCTGGAGGCGACCGGCGTCTGCAACGGGATCGAAAACTATTCGCGCTATCTGACCGGTCGCGCCCCCGGCGAGCCGCCCCCCACCCTGTTCGAGTTCATCCCCGACAACGCCATTGTTTTCGCGGACGAATCCCATGTCACCGTGCCGCAGATCGGCGGCATGTATCGGGGCGACTTCCGGCGCAAGTCGGTGCTGGCCGAACACGGGTTCCGCCTGCCGTCCTGCATGGACAACCGCCCCCTGAAGTTCGAGGAATGGGACGCCATGCGCCCGCAATCCATCTTCGTGTCGGCCACGCCCGCGCCGTGGGAACTGGAACAGGCCGGCGGCGTCTTTGCCGAGCAGGTGATCCGCCCGACCGGCCTTCTGGACCCGGTGATCGAAATCCGGCCCGTGTCGATGCAGGTCGATGACCTGCTGGACGAGGTGCGCACCGTGGCCAAGGCGGGAATGCGTGTTCTGGTCACCACGCTGACCAAACGCATGGCCGAGGATCTGACGGAATACCTGCACGAACAGGGCGTTCGCGTGCGCTACATGCATTCGGATATCGACACCATCGAACGGATCGAGATCCTGCGCGACCTGCGGCTGGGTGCCTTCGATGTGTTGGTAGGCATCAACCTTCTGCGCGAGGGCCTCGACATCCCCGAATGCGGGCTGGTGGCCATTCTCGACGCGGACAAAGAGGGTTTCCTGCGCTCGGAAACCTCGCTGATCCAGACCATCGGCCGCGCCGCGCGCAACGCCGAAGGCCGCGTGATCATGTATGCCGACCGCATCACCGGATCGATGCAGCGCGCGATGGACGAAACCAACCGCCGCCGCGCCAAGCAAATCGCCTATAACGAGGAACATGGCATCACCCCCACGACCGTGCGCAAGAACGTCGAGGACGTGCTGGCGGGCCTGTGGCAAGGCGATACCGACCAGTCGCGCATCACGACCAAGGTCGACAAACCCATGGTCGGCGCCAATCTGGCGGCGCATCTGGACGCGCTGCGCGCCGATATGCGCAAGGCCGCCGAGAACCTCGAATTCGAGGAAGCCGCTCGCCTGCGCGACGAGATCAAACGCCTCGAAGCCGTCGAACTGGCTATCGCCGACGACCCGCTGGCACGTCAGGCGGCGGTCGAGGAAGCCGTCGAAGACGCCGTCAAACTGCGCGGGCGGTCAACGGCGGGCAAGGCGGGGACGCGGGGGAAGAAGGGCAAACGCTGACCCTTCCCTCATCTGTCCGAAAATATCCCGGGGGGTGAATGGCCGCAGGCCAGAGGGGGGCAGCGCCCCCCTCCCCGCTCTCAACTCGCGGGAACGATCACGCTCAGCCCCAGCATCCGCCAGACCTGCATCCCGCCGCGGTAATAGCTGATGTGATCCGCCGGGAACCCGGCCTCGATCATGCGGCGGATGGCGGTGGGCGACTGGCCGCACCACGGGCCGTTGCAGAACAGCGTGACGGGACGGGCGTTCTCGCATTCGAACCCGTCAAAGCCGATCTCGCAGCCGATCTCGTCCAGCCGGTCCGCCATCTCGGTATAGGGGATATGGACCGCGCCGGGGATCGTGCCGCCCATGTAATCGGCCCGCACACGGCTGTCGACAACGATGGCATTGGGGTCTTGCAGCGCGGCGATCAGTTCCAGCTCGCCCACCGTGGTGACGCCTTCCGCCGGGCTCATGGGCTGGATGCAGAAATTCGGGCAGGGCCGCGAGGTGCGGGCCCATTCGCCCGTCACTTCGTGGGCATTGTCCTGAATCCGCGAGATTTCGGCGGGCCCGGCGTCGGTCGGCACGGTGATGGACATCACGCCGGGGGTGATGTTCACGGGTTCGCCGCGAGCCGTTCCGGCGGCGAAAATGGCCGCGGTCGCAAGGGTGGCGCAGACATGGACAAGTTTCATGGGATCCTCCGTCTTGATGCTTGAAATCCTAGCACGATTCGCACCGGAACCCCAGACCCCGCCCCGATACAGACACCGATTGGCACCCGAGGCTTGCAATCGGGGCCTGTGTTGCGTCTTCTTTGAACCGCGGCGCGCGACCGAGCGACAGAAAGCTGCGCCCCCATTGCCTCAACCACGGACCGACTTATGAAGAAAATCCTTATTCCTCTCGCCCTTTGCCTGCCCCTTGCCGCCCAGGCCCAGGTTCCGCCCGCGCAACCTTCGGCCATTCTTGTCCTCGACGGGTCGGGGTCGATGTGGGGTCAGATCGATGGCGTGAACAAGATTGTCATTGCCCGCGATGTCGTCGCCAACCTGCTCAGCGATCTGCCCGCCGACCTGCGCCTTGGCCTGACAGCCTATGGCCATCGCCGTCGGGGCGATTGCTCGGATATCGAGACCCTGATCGAACCCGGAACCGGCAACCGCGACGCCATTGCGCGGGCGGTGAACGCGATCAACCCCCGAGGCCGCACCCCCATGACCCGCGCCGTGGTCGAAGCCGCCGAGGCGCTGCGCTATACCGAGGATGCGGCGACGGTGATCCTTGTCTCGGACGGGATCGAGACTTGCGAGGCCGATCCCTGCGCGATTGCCGCGCAGCTTGAAGCCGCAGGCATCGATTTCACCGCGCATGTCGTCGGTTTCGATGTCGCTGCCGAACCCGAGGCCCGCGCGCAGATGCAGTGCATCGCTGACCAGACGGGCGGGCGTTTCCTGACCGCCGACAACGCCGAGGAACTGGCCGCCGCCCTGACCGAGGTCGCGGCAACCGTCGCCGCGCCCGCCCCGGAACCCGTCGTCGAACCCGTCGCCACCGAACACCGCATCCTGTTCAGCGCCATCGAGGCGATGGGCAGCAACCGCGAGGGCCTGTCGATGGGCGTGGTCTTCGAGGTCCTTCAAGGCGGCGCCGTCGTCCGCTCCGGCAGCGAGGAGGCCGCCGCCGAGCTGGTGCCCGGCGACTATCTCCTGCGCGCGACCCGGATCGAGACAGAGCAGACGGTCGATGTCGCCTTCCGCGTGACCGACGCCGTCGAACAGGTCGTCGAGGTCGTATTCGAAGCCCCCCTGCCCCCCGCCAGCCTGAACGCGCCGGCAACGGGTGGCGTGGGATCGACAGTCACGGTGACATGGTCCGGCCCCGATGCCGAGGGCGATTACCTGTCCACGGCTCGCGGGGGTGATCCGGCGCTGGACTGGATCACTTATTCCTATGTGCGCGACGGCAGCCCGCTCGCCCTTCGGCTGCCGCCCGAACCGGGCACCTATGTGATCCGCTATGTCCTCTCGGGCGGGGTGGGCCATGTCCTGGCCGAGGTGCCGATCACGGTCACCCCTGCGACGCCGGGTCTGCAGGCCCCGGCAACGGCGCCGATCGGGGCAACCGTCTCGGTCGCATGGGAAGGTGCGGGGCATGACGATGATTTTCTCAGCGTCGCCCCCGTCGGTGCCCCGGATGGCTATTATGACAGCTATTCCTACGTGCGGGACGGCAACCCGCTGGACCTGCGCCTGCCGACCTTCCCCGGCACGTATGAAATCCGCTATGTCACGGGCCAGAATACCACGGTCTTTGAACGCACATTGATCGAGGTGACGGATGTCCCGGCATCGCTGACGGCCGCCGACAGCGGCGCAGTCGGCGGAACGCTGAGCGTCCAGTGGACCGGGCCGGGCAACCCCGGCGATTACCTGACAATCGCCACGCCCAGCGACGGTGCCAATGGCTATGTCACCTACGCCTATCTGGACGGTTCCAAGGCCGTCAGCATCACCCTGCCCGACACGCCCGGCACCTATGAGCTGCGCCTGATCGCTGACGGCCCTCAAGCGCGCATCATGGCCAGCCAGCCGCTGCAGGTGCGCTGACCCATAACGCACGGACACAGGCGGGTGGGGTCGAAAAGACCCCGCCCGTCATGCTTTTGCGCCTGCTGCCATTGCGCCAGCGGCTTGGGTTCGGCTATAAGCGAAACACCAAGATCTTGTGGATTGACCCAACGAGGCCCGTGTGAGCGACGATATCGAAACCCCGGTCGAAACCGGCGACATGAAGCCCCAGCAACCGACGGTCTCGATCACCCAGGAAATGCGCACGGCCTATCTGGATTACGCCATGAGCGTGATCGTCAGCCGCGCGATTCCCGATCTGCGCGACGGCCTCAAGCCCGTGCACCGACGTATCTTGTTCGCCATGCACGAGGTCGGGAACACCTTCGACAAGCCTTACCGCAAATCGTCGCGCCCGGTGGCCGATGCCATGGGCAAATACCACCCGCACGGCGACAGCGCGATCTATGACGCGTTGGTGCGGATGGCGCAGGGCTTCTCGATGTCGCTGCCGCTTCTGGATGGCCAAGGCAACTTCGGCTCGATGGACGGCGACAAGGCAGCGGCCTTCCGCTATACCGAAGTGCGCATGGCGCGCTCGGCCAGCTACATGCTTGCCGATATCGACAAGGACACTGTCGACTTTCAGGACAACTATGACGGCAAGGACCGCGAGCCCACCGTTCTGCCGGCGCGTTTCCCGAACATGCTGGTCAATGGTGCGGGCGGGATCGCCGTGGGGATGGCCACCAACATTCCGCCGCACAACCTCGGCGAGGTGATCGACGCCACCAAGGCCCTGATCGAGAACCCCGATCTGAGCAGCGAAGAACTGATGCAATATGTCCCCGCCCCCGATTTCCCCACTGGTGGGCAGATCATGGGCCGCTCGGGCGCGCGGAAGACCTATCTCGAAGGGCGCGGGTCGGTTGTGATCCGGGCAAAGACCCATGTCGAAGAAGTCCGCAAAGACCGCTTCGCGATCATCGTCGACGAGATCCCCTATCAGGTCAACAAGGCCCAGATGGTCGAAAAGATCGCCGAAGCGGTGCGCGACAAGCGTATCGAAGGCATCGCCCATGTGGCCGACGAATCCGACCGGATCGGCGTGCGCGTTGTCGTCGAGCTCAAGCGCGATGCAACGCCCGACGTGGTGCTGAACCAGTTGTTCCGCTTCACGCCGATGCAGACCTCGTTCGGGTGCAACATGCTGGCGCTGAACGGCGGGCGCCCCGAACAACTGACGCTGCGCGACTTCCTCCACTTCTTCGTCGGGTTCCGCGAAGAGGTCGTCACGCGCCGCACCGCGTTTGAACTGAACAAGGCGCGCGAACGCAGCCATATCCTGTGCGGTCTGGCCGTCGCGGTGTCGAATGTCGACGAGGTCGTCGCAACGATCCGCGCTTCGGCCGATCCGGCGGACGCGCGCGAGAAACTGATGACGCGGCGCTGGCCTGCGGCCGATATCGCGGCCTATATCCGCCTGATCGACGACCCCAGCCACACGATCAACGAGGACGGCACCTATAATCTGTCCGAAGTTCAGGCCCGGGCCATCCTTGAACTGCGCCTGCAGCGCCTGACGGCGATCGGTGTCAAGGAAGTCACCGACGAACTGGAAGAGCTGGCTGGCAAGATCAAGGACTACCTGGATATCCTGTCGTCGCGCGCCCGCATCATGGGCATCATCACCGCCGAACTGGACGAAGTGCGCACCGCCTTCGCCGTCCCCCGCCGCACCGAGATCATCGACTGGGCCGGCGACATGGACGACGAGGACTTGATCGAGCGCGAGGACATGGTCGTCACGATCACCTCGGGCGGATACATCAAGCGCACCGCGCTGGCCGAATTCCGCGCGCAAAACCGCGGCGGCAAGGGCCTGAGCGGCATGGCGACCAAGGAAGACGACGTCGTCACCACGCTCTTCGTCGCCAACACGCATACGCAACTGCTGTTCTTCACCACCGACGGCATGGTCTACAAACTGAAGACGTGGCGCCTGCCCTTGGGCGGACGCACCGCCAAAGGGAAAGCCATCGTCAACATCCTGCCGATCCCGTCCGGGGTGTCGATCGCGGCGATCATGCCCGTCGACGCGCCCGAGGAGGAATGGGAAAACCTGCAAATCGTCTTCGCCACCAGCGATGGCGACGTGCGCCGCAATGCGCTGAGCGATTTCACCAACGTCATGCGC
The DNA here is from genome assembly GCA_041397065.1 of Paracoccaceae bacterium. Classification (GTDB taxonomy): domain Bacteria; phylum Pseudomonadota; class Alphaproteobacteria; order Rhodobacterales; family Rhodobacteraceae; genus Pararhodobacter. The sequence goes on from JAWKXG010000007.1 coordinate 121,681, forward strand.
AACGGCAAGATCGCGATGAAACTGCCCGAGGGCGTTAGCCTGGTCAACGCCCGTATCTGCGATGAGGCCGACGACGTGATGCTGGTCACCGCCATGGGCCGCGCCATCCGGTTCCCCACAACCGATGTGCGTGTCTTCAAGGGACGCGATTCCACCGGCGTGCGGGGCATCAGGCTGGCCGAGGGCGATGGGGTCGTATCCATGGCGGTGATCCGCCATTTCGAGGCCGATCCGCAGGAACGCGCTGCCTATCTGAAACAGCGCCGCCTGATGGCAGGCGCCCCGGACGATGTCGAAACCGACGAGGAAGACGCCGTCGAAGCTGGTCAGCTCAGCACAGAACGCTATGCCGAAATGTCGGCGCTGGAAGACCTGATCCTGACGATCACCTCGGCGGGCGCGGGCAAGCTGTCGTCCTCGCATGACTACCCCGTGCGCGGGCGCGGGGGCCAGGGCGTCATGGCAATGGACAAGGCGATGCGCGGTGGCCGGCTGGTGGCCTCGTTCCCGGTCGAGAGTGGCGACCAGATCATGCTGGCGACATCGACAGGTCAGTCGATCCGCGTCCCGGTCGACCAGATCAGCTTCCGTTCGCGGTCCGCAGGCGGCGTTCGGGTCTTCAACACGGCCAAGGGCGAGGAAGTGGTTTCTGTCGCTCGCGTCGTAGAACAGGATAACGAGGAATGAGCGACATCCTGCTGCCTTTCGGTTTCCTTGCCTTCGGGGTTGTCATGGTGGCCCTGATCGCGCGCTGGCAATCCGCGCGCTATCAAAGCTATCTCGACAAGCACACCGCCGAGACACGCGCCTTGGTGGAAACCCAGAAACAGACCCTTGTCGTGATCGAACGCCAGACCGCTGCGCTGGAACGGATCGCGGTGGCTCTGGAATCGAGGGGCTGATCGCCCCGCACCGGACTGTGCGAAAACAAACATAATCGGTGAGATTCCACCGAATTTCGCGCTGACGCGCAAAGCCCTAAGGTCCGATCGCATGAAAACGCGTAAGGATCCTTTGCACATGACCAATGTCTCTCTCCTCGTTGCCCGCATCCTGCTGGCGCTTCTGTTCATCGCCGCAGGCTTGGGCAAGCTGTCGAATGTCGACGGCTTTGCCGGATACATGGCCTCGGGCGGTGTGCCCGCCTTCCTCGCCTGGCCTGTGATCCTGCTGGAGAGCCTTGGCGGGCTGGCCGTTCTGATCGGCTTCCAGACCCGCATCGCCGCGCTGGCGCTGGGTGGGTTCAGCGTCCTCGCGGGCCTGCTGTATCACTTCGATCCGGCCGACCAGATGCAGATGACCAATCTCATGAAGAACCTCGGGCTGGGTGGCGGCTTCCTGCTGCTGGCGCTTCAGGGCGCGGGGGCATGGTCTGTTGACGCCAAGCTGCGCCGCACCGCCTAATGCAAGGGGGCGGCCCCGTGCCGCCCCTTTCCTTCGCCCTCGCGCAAAGCTATGTCTGCGCGCATGACACAAGAACTCCATATCATTGGCGGCGGCATGGCCGGGTCCGAGGCCGCTTGGCAGGCAGCGCAGGCAGGCGTTCCCGTGGTGCTGCACGAGATGCGCCCGCAGGTCGGCACTTTCGCGCACCAGACCGGGCATTTCGCGGAAATGGTCTGCTCGAATTCGTTCCGTTCGGACGATGACGAACAGAATGCCGTCGGCCTGCTGCATTGGGAAATGCGCGCGGCCAAGGGTCTGATCATGGAGATGGCCGACGCCCACCAACTGCCTGCCGGGGGCGCGCTGGCCGTCGATCGCGACGCCTTCGCGCAAGCTGTGACCGAACGCCTGCTGGCCCACCCGCTGATCCGCACCGAAGCGGGCGAAATCACCGCGCTGCCCGACCAAGGCCACTGGATCATCGCGACCGGCCCCCTGACCTCGGACGCGTTGGCGCAGTCGATCCGCGCGGCCACCGGGGCCGACTCGCTCGCGTTCTTCGATGCCATCGCCCCCATTGTGCACTTCGACACGGTCGATCTGTCGAAGGCATGGTTCCAGTCGCGCTATGACAAGGGCGAGACCGAGGAAGAGCGCAAAGCCTATCTGAACTGCCCGATGGACAAGGCGCAGTATAACGCCTTCATCGACGCCATTCTTGCCGCCGACAAGACCGAGTTTCACGAGGGTGAAACGGCAGGTTATTTCGACGGGTGCCTGCCGATCGAGGTCATGGCCGAACGCGGCCGCGAGACCCTGCGCCACGGTCCGATGAAGCCCGTGGGCCTGACAAACGCCAACGACCCCACCAACAAACCCTATGCCGTGGTGCAGTTGCGCCGCGATAACGCACTGGGAACGCTCTATAATATCGTGGGCTTCCAGACCAAGATGAAATACGGCGCACAAACGCAGGTGTTCCGCATGATCCCCGGTCTGGAAAACGCCAGCTTCGCCCGGCTCGGCGGGATCCACCGCAACACCTTCATCAATTCGCCGACACTGCTCGATGACCAGATGCGCCTTCGCAGCCATCCGCACCTGCGCTTCGCAGGCCAGATCACCGGGGTCGAGGGGTATGTGGAATCCGCTGCCATGGGCCTCGTCGCCGGGCGCCTCGCGGCCGCGCAGATCAAGGGCGAAACCCTGCCAACCCCGCCCCGTGTCACCGCGATGGGCGCGCTGATCGCCCATATCACCGGCGATGCCGAGGCCAAGACCTTCCAACCGATGAACGTGAACTTCGGCCTGTTCCCCCCGTTGGAAGACGTGCGTGGCGGGCGGCGCGGGCGCAAGGATCGCTACAAGGGCTATACCGACCGCGCCAAAGAGGCCTTCACCGCGTGGCTGTCGTAACCCGCTTTGCCCCTTCGCCCACAGGGCCCCTGCATCTGGGGCATGCGTTTGCCGCGCTGACTGCGTTCAACCTGGCCAAGGGCGGTCAGTTCCTGCTGCGCATCGAAGACATCGATACCGCCCGCAGCAAGCCCGAGTTCGAGGCCGCGATCTATGACGATCTGCGCTGGCTTGGACTCAACTGGCCCGAACCCGTGATGCGCCAATCGCAGCGGCAGGTCGCCTATGCCGACGCCCTCGCACGTTTGCAGGCACTCGGCGTCACCTATCGCTGCACCTGCACCCGTGGCGATATCCGCGCCGCGCTCAGCGCCCCGCAGGAAGGCGCGCCGATGATCGGCCCCGATGGCCCTGTGTATCCCGGTACGTGCCGCCACGCAGGGCATACGGGCACCGATGGCGCGATCCGCCTGAACATGGCCGCTGCCACCGCCCTCACCGGGCCCGTCAGCTTTGTCGATACGGGCAGCGAACACCCCGGCGAGCATCGCGTTGACGCCGAAACCCTGATCGCCACGGTCGGCGATGTCGTGCTCGCCCGGCGCGATATCGGCACATCCTATCACCTCGCCGTTTGCGTCGATGACGCGGCCCAAGGGATCACCCATGTGCCGCGCGGCGCCGATCTGTTCGAGGCAACGGCGATCCACATCGTCTTGCAGCGTTTGCTGGGATTGCCGACGCCGATCTATCACCACCACCGCCTGATCCGCGATGAACACGGCAAGCGCCTTGCCAAGCGTGACGATGCCCGCGCCTTGGCCGTTTACCGGGCCGAAGGCGCCAGCCCCAGCGACATCCGCAGCCTCTTGGGCCTGTGATTGCCCCTCTTTGCTCGACAAATATCCCGGGGGGTGAATGGCCCGCAGGGCCAGAGGGGGGCAGCGCCCCCCTTCGCCTGTCGCCCGCGATGCCCGCGTCAGCGGGCACCAAGGGCGAAAACCCTCAGGCCATGGGGGCCATCAATTCCACCTCGTTGCCATCCCGCACGGCGGTATAGAAGCACGACCGCCGGTTCGTGTGGCAGGCGGGGCCTTCCTGCTCGACGGTGACCAGCAGGCAATCACGGTCGCAGTCCACCCGGAAATCGACCAGTTTCTGCACATGCCCCGACGTCTCGCCCTTGACCCAGAACGCCTGGCGCGAGCGGCTCCAATAGGTCACGCGCCCGGTTTCCAGCGTGCGCATCACGGCCTCGGCGTTCATCCACGCCATCATCAGCACCGCGCCCGTCTCGTGGTCTTGGGCGATGGCCGGAATAAGACCTTTGTCGTCATAGCGCAGGGATTGCGGATCGAAACGCATCGCCTATATCCTTCCAGTGCGAGGGAGACCCTGAAGTGTCCGAAACTGCCGATCTGATCAAGCTGTATTCGACGCGCATCCTAGGGATGGCGGCGGATATCGCGCATGCCGGGCGCCTTGAGGGGCCGCAGGCCAGCGTGCGCAAGCGCTCGCCTCTGTGTGGATCGACGGTGACCGTCGATCTCGATCTGGCCGAGGGACGCGTCAGCCGGTTTGCGCAGGATGTGAAGGCCTGCGCCTTGGGGCAAGCCGCTGCTTCGGTTGTCGGCAAGGCGGTTCTGGGTCGTACGCCCGCCGAACTGGACAAGGCGGCGCAGCAATTGCAGGCGATGCTCAAGACCGACGGGTCCGTCCCCGATTCGCCTTTCGACGGGTTCGAAGCCCTGCTGCCCGCACGCGACTTCAAGAATCGTCACGCCTCGATCCTGTTGGCGATCCAGGCGGCAGCCGAAGCCGCGCATCAGGCCGAAACCCTCTGACACTGCGCATAAAAAAAACCGCCGCACAGGGTGCGGCGGTCAGTGGCGTGTCTGGTTGGTCAGGGCGCGCAGGGACAGGTGCGTACCCCCAGACCGCAAGGCAGTCGGCAGGAAAATCAGGCCAGCAAGGGCAGATGCAGCGCGGCGTAGAGCAGCACGAAAATCGCCGCCACACCCAAACTGTCGAGGACAACCGCAAGCCGGTTGTCGGCGTGTTCTTCGAAGGTCCGGATCCAAGCGCGCATCGGTCACTCCCTGTGCTGTGTTAACCTTTTGTTCTCATATTTCTTGGATCATTGCAAGAACTTTATGAGAACAAAAAGGGTTCACGCCACCTGGATCAATCGGATTGCCTTGTCTTGCTCCATCAGCCACAGCAGAACCCGCGCCGCCTGCCCGCGGGGGCCCGACAGATCGGGGTCATCGGCCAGCAGTTTGCGGGCGTCGGTCTGCGCGATCTGCATCAGGTTCGCCTGCCGCTCCAGATCCGCGACGCGGAACCGGGGAAGGCCCGATTGCGCGGTGCCGATCACGTCGCCCGCGCCACGGATCGCCAGATCTTCTTCGGCGATCCGGAATCCGTCGTCGCTGTCCCGCATCAGCTTCAGCCGTCGCGATGCCGTCTCGCCCAGCGGCGCATCATAAAGCAGCAGGCAGGTCGAGGCGCCCGTTCCCCGCCCGACGCGTCCGCGCAGCTGGTGCAACTGGGCAAGGCCGAAGCTCTCGGCCCGCTCGATGACCATGATCGTGGCGTTGGGCACGTTCACGCCCACCTCGATCACGGTCGTTGCCACAAGGATCCGCGTTTCGCCCGCGACGAACCGCGCCATGGCCGCATCCTTTTCGGCGGGGCTCATCTGTCCATGCAACAGCCCGACCCGCTCGCCCAACGCGGCCCGCAGATGTTCGAACCGCGATTGCGCGGCGGTCAGCGTGACGACTTCGCTCTCTTCGACAAGGGGGCATACCCAATAGGCCTGCCGCCCCTCGTCCATCGCGCGGCCCAGATGCGCCACCACCTCCGTCAGCCGCTCGGTCGATGCCAGCGAGGTGACGACCGGCTGCCGCCCCGGGGGCTTTTCATCCAGCAGCGAAACATCCATGTCGCCATATTGCGCCAACGCAAGGCTGCGCGGGATCGGTGTCGCGGTCATGACCAGCACATCGACGCGCTCTCCCTTCTCGCTCAAGGCGAGGCGCTGCGCGACGCCGAACCGGTGCTGTTCGTCGATCACTGCCAGCCGGAGATCAGCAAAGACCACGTCTTTCTGGAACAGCGCATGCGTGCCCACCAGCACGTCGATCCGGCCCTGCGCAAGATCGGCAAGTTTGGCCGCCCGATCACGCCCCTTGTCCCGCCCCGTCAGGATCTCGATCCGGACGCCTGCCGCCGCGGCCAGCGGGGCCAACCCCTCCAGATGTTGCCGCGCGAGGATCTCGGTCGGGGCCATCAGCGCGCCCTGCCCGCCCGCCTCGACAGCCGTCAGCAGGGCCCCAAGCGCGACCAGCGTCTTGCCCGCGCCGACATCGCCCTGCAACAGCCGGTTCATCCGCACCGGCGCGGCCATGTCTTCCGCGATTTCCGCCAGCGCGCGACGTTGCGCCCCGGTGGGCGCATAGGGCAAAGCCTCGAGGACCGCCCGCACAAGGCGGCCATCGCCCCGCGTCACGATGCCCTTTTGACGTCGCCGTTGCGCGCGCGCCAAGGCCAGCGTCAGTTGATGCGCCATCAGTTCGTCATAGGCCAGCCGTTGCCGCGCGGGGGTGCTGGACGAAAGATCGGCGAGCGAGGCCGGCCGATGGGCCTCGAACACCGCCGCCTGCCAATCAGGCCAGCCAAGGCGCGCCTTCAGCGCCGGGTCGATCCATTCCTCCAATTTCGGCGTCCGCGCGATGGCCGAGGCGACCGCCTTGCCCATCACCTTCTGCGTCAGGCCCGCCGTCAGCGGATAGATCGGTTCGAAACGGGGCAGGTCGGCGGCTTGTTCGGGGCGCAGGATGTGGTCGGGATGCGCCATTTGCCACGTGGTGTCGAACATCTCCACCCGGCCCGAAACAACGCGGCGTTGCCCCGTCGGCAGGATTTTCTGCAGGTAATCGCCCTTCGCATGAAAGAAGATCAGCAGGAATTCCTGCTCGCTGTCGCGCACGACGATGCGATAAGGGCGCCCCCGTTGGCGTGGCGGAAGATGGTTCCCCACCGTCACCTCGACCGTTACGACCTCGGGCGGGACAACGCTGCGGATGGTGGGCCTGAGTTGGCGATCCGATCCGGAATGCGGCAGCAGGAACACGAGGTCGCGCGGGGTCTCGACCCCCATTGCGGCGAACAGGCGCGCCGTCTTGGGCCCGACCCCGTCGAGGCCCTCAAGGGCGCCGAACAGGCCAAACAGGCTTTCGGGGCGCCCCTTCATGCCCGCGTCATCCGCCGATCATCGCGATGAACGTATCCTCGTCGACGACGGTGACGCCCAGCGCAGCGGCCTTGTCAGCCTTGGACCCGGCCCCCTCGCCCGCAACCAGCATGTCGGTTCGGGCGCTGACCGACCCTGCCACCTTGGCGCCCAATGCCTCGGCCCGTGCCTTGGCCTCGGCTCGGGTGAGGCGCGTGAGCGTCCCGGTAAAGACCAGCGTCTTGCCGGCAATGGCGCTGTCGGTCGCGCGTGTTTCGGGCGCCAGCACGTCGGTCAATTGCGCATGCAAGGCGTCGATTGCGGCGCGTTCACGGGGCTGCGCGAAGGTGGTTACCAGCGACACGGCCAGAACGGCGCCGATCCCTTCGATAGCGACAAGGCTGTCCCACGCGGCGCGGGCCTCGGCCGCGACACCAGCCTGCGCCCAGGCTGCGTCGCGCGCTTCCTTGATCCGGGCCCGGCGACCGGCGGCCAGCGCGGCGGCGCGCTCGTCCGCTTCGGCGCGGTCGGCTGCAAGATGGGCCGAGGCCGCATCGCGCGCGAGGTCGACCGTCTGGACAAGGCCGTCCCAAGTGCCGAAGGCGCGCGCGAGATCGGCGGCAGCAACCTCGCCCAGATGGCGGATGCCCAGCGCAAAAAGCAACCGGGCCAGCGGGATCGTCCGGCGTTCGTCGATCGCGTCGAAAAGTTTGGCCGTCGAACGGTCACCGAAACCGTCGCGGTTCTTCAGTTTCGTCAGATTACCGGCATCGCGTTGACGAAGGGTAAAGATGTCTGCCGGTTCACGAATGGGCAGGTCGCGGTCGGAAAAGAACATCTCGATCTGCTTTGCGCCCAGACCCTCGATATCGAAAGCAGCACGCCCGACGAAATGCTTCAGCTTTTCAATGGCCTGCGCCGGACACACCAGCCCCCCAGTGCAGCGGCGCGTCGAATCGCCCGGCTCACGAACGGCGCGCGATCCGCATTCGGGGCAGGCCTCGGGGAAAGAATAGGGTTGGGTATTTTCGGGCCGACGCGACAGGTCGACATCGGCGATCTTGGGGATCACGTCGCCCGCTCGGTATACCTGAACCCAGTCGCCCACCCGAAGATCGCGACCCTCGCGGATCGGTGCGCCGGTCGAATCGCGCCCGGCGATGTAGTCTTCGTTGTGAAGCGTCGCGTTCGACACCAGCACCCCGCCGACATTCACGGGGCGCAGCCGTGCAACCGGGCTGAGCGCGCCGGTCCGGCCAACCTGAATGTCGATCGCCTCGAGGACCGTCCACGCGGTTTCGGCGGGGAACTTGTGCGCGATGGCCCAGCGCGGCGTGGTGGCCCGAAATCCCAGCCGGGCTTGCAATGCCAGATCGTCCAGCTTGTAGACGACACCGTCGATGTCATAGGGCAGGTCAGGTCGGGCGCGTTCGATGGCACGATATTGGTCGAGGAGCGCGGCGACCGTGTCGCAACGTTGCGTCAACGGGTTTACCTCGAACCCAAGCGCGCGCAGGCGCGCAAGGCTCTCAGATTGCGTATCGGCCAGCGGCGAGGAGACCTCGCCCCAGGCATAGGCAAAGAAACTCAGCGGCCGGGCGCGCGTGATCTCGGGGTCGAGTTGACGCAGCGACCCCGCGGCGGCATTGCGGGGGTTGGCAAAGACACGCTCCCCCCCCGCGTTGAGGGCAGCAAAATCGGGCTTGGTCATATAGACCTCGCCACGCACTTCGAGGATCGCGGGCGCCCCCTCCAGCCGCTGCGGAACCTGCGCGATGGTCCGGGCATTGGCGGTCACGTCCTCGCCGGTTTCCCCATCGCCCCGCGTTGCCGCGTATACCAAGACCCCGTCTTCATAGCGCAGCGACAGCGACAGACCGTCGATCTTGGGTTCGGCCGTGTAGGCCAATGGGACAGCGTCGGCCAACCCCAGATACCGACGAATGCGCTGGTCAAAGTCCTGCACATCGGCATCGTCAAAGGCATTGGCCAATGACATCATGCGCACCTTGTGGCGGATCTTGCCAAATCCCTCCGAGGGCGCCGCTCCGACGCGGTCGCTGGGGCTGTCGGTGCGCTTGAGGGTCGGGAAGCGCGCTTCGATCGCGGCGTTGCGGCGTTTGAGGGCGTCATAGGCCGCATCGTCCATCAGCGGTGCGTCCGCGCCGTGATAGGCTTCCTCGGCCTCGTGCAGGATCTGCGCCAGCCGCGCCAGTTCCGCGCGCGCGGTTTCTTCTGTCAGATCCTCGATCCCCATATCCCCGGACATCGCGCCCCCATCCCTTCGGTCCCTTCCTTGATAGGCGGGAGACAGGGGATTCGCCAGCGTCTAAGCCGAGATCATGCGCACACCAGGTTCCTTGCCCCGCGCCGGATCGCGCAGAACATAGCCGCGCCCCCAGACCGTCTCGATATAGTTCTCGCCGCCCGTCGCCTCGGCCAGTTTCTTGCGCAGCTTGCAGATGAACACATCGATGATTTTCAGTTCCGGTTCGTCCATCCCGCCGTAAAGGTGGTTGAGGAACATTTCCTTGGTCAGCGTGGTTCCTTTGCGCAGGCTGAGCAATTCCAGCATCTGGTATTCCTTGCCCGTCAGATGCACGGCCTTTCCGGAGACATCGACCGTCTTGGCATCCAGATTGACCGAGATCTGCCCGGTATGGATCACCGATTGCGAATGGCCTTGCGACCGTCGGATGATGGCGTGAATGCGCGCGACCAATTCGTCGCGGTGAAACGGTTTGGTCAGGTAATCGTCTGCCCCGCCCCCGAAGCCCTTCAGTTTCTGATCTGTGCTATCCTCGCCCGTCAGGATCAGGATCGGGGTGTTGACCCGGGCCATGCGGATCTGGCGCAAGACGTCCATCCCCGCCATGTCCGGCAGATTGAGGTCGAGCAGGATCAGATCATAGTCGTACAGCTTGCCCAGTTCGACGGCTTCCTCGCCCAGATCGGTGCAGTAGACGTTGAAATTGGCATGGGTCAGCATCAGTTCGATGCTGCGCGAGGTCGTGGGATCGTCTTCGACGAGTAGGACGCGCATATCCGGTCTCCGCTTTCACTTTTGCGTGTCACGACACTGGATAAAAAACGTTAACGCACGGTTACCGCGACACAATTATCCTAACACTCTCCCTCTGGTTGTCTATACCGTTGCAGCGCGGTGACTTTGAGGGCCTCGGGCCCGTGCCGCGCGACGGCGGTTTGCCACTGGTCGAACTCCTCGTCGCTCAACCCGTATCTCTCCAGCGCCTCGGCCCGCGGCAGAAGCCCCCCGGCCACCGCCCAGACCACGGCAGCCTTGCGACTGGCGACCCAGCGCCGTGTGCTGGCCGGCGGCAGATCGGCGTGGCTGAGGACGCTGCCATCAGGCAAGGTTATTGTCCGCGGTCCGTCTACTTTCTTCAAAAACATGGCTTCACCCTTGCGTTCACGTGCCCCGGGGAAAAGCCTGCGCGGGGCTTGTTAACGGCGGGTTGAGCCAAAGACACCCGGGGGCTTGAGACTGCATGGCATTTTCCTATATTCCCGCACAAACCTGACCATCCGAGGACACCATGGCGCGCGACATCGGCGTGAATTCCCTGGGCTTTGCCAAGCCCCCAAAGGACACGCGCGTCGTCGTGGCGATGTCGGGTGGCGTCGACAGTTCGGTCGTGGCTGCGCAATTGCATGCCGAGGGCTATGACGTGATCGGCGTCACGCTCCAGCTTTATGACCACGGGGCCGCGCTGGCCAAGGCGGGCGCCTGCTGTGCCGGGCGCGATATCCACGATGCCCGCAGGGTCGCGGAAACCCTTGGTTTTCCTCATTATGTCCTGGATTACGAGTCGATGTTCCGCGATGCCGTGATCGAGGAATTCGCCGACTCCTATCTGGCGGGTGCGACACCCGTGCCCTGCATCCGCTGCAACGAGAGGGTCAAGTTCCGCGACCTGTTGGGCACCGCGCGCGACCTCGATGCCGATTGCATGGCGACGGGGCACTATATCCAGCGCCGGGCGGGCGATACCGGGGCAGAACTGCACATGGCCGCCGATCCCGCGCGCGACCAGTCGTATTTCCTGTTCTCGACCACGCAGGACCAGTTGGATTTTCTGCGTTTTCCTCTGGGTCACCTCGCATCAAAGGCCGAAACCCGCGCGCTGGCGGCGCGCTATGGGCTGGCCGTGGCTGACAAGCCCGACAGCCAGGACATCTGTTTCGTCCCCAACGGCGACTATGCGTCGGTCATCGAAAAGCTGCGCCCGGGCGCGGCGGATCCCGGCGATATCGTCGACATGCACGGCACCGTGCTGGGCAAGCATCGCGGCGTGATCCATTACACCATCGGTCAGCGGCGCGGACTGGGCATCGGCGGACTGGCTGATCCGCTTTATGTCGTGCGCCTCGATCCCGACAAGAAACACGTGGTCGTTGGTCCGAAAGAGGCGCTGGCCACCCGCACCGTGCCCGTGCGCGAAATCAACTGGCTGGGGGATGCGCCTTTCGACAGCCAAACCGAATGGCCGATGCGCGTGCGCATCCGGTCAACCAAACAACCAGCCGAGGCCATCGTGCGGCCCACCGGCCCCACGACGGCAGACGTTGAACTGCTAACGCCCGAGGAAGGCGTCAGCCCCGGTCAGGCCTGCGTGTTCTACGCCCCCGAAGGCTCGCGCGTTTTCGGCGGCGGGTGGATCTGGCGCGGGTATTGAGGGGTTGCACGCGTTACGCGAGTCTGCGACCTTTGCAACCTGTCGCTGAATCTGAGGTCCCATGAAACGCCTGTCCCTTGCCCTTGCCTGCATTCTTGCCCTGACCCTGCCTGCGGCCGCGCAATCCACCCGCGACGAACGCCTTGTAATCGCGCGTGAATACATGAACGCGACCTTGGCCGATCTGGATACGGAACGGTTGTTGCAATCCATGTACAACCCGCTCCTTGGCCAGATCGAGGCATCGGGACAACGCATCACCGATGCGCAGCGCACCCAGGTTGCCGAGTTGTATCGGCAGGAAATCCTGCCGCAGATGATGGACATCATGTCCTCGCAAGACGAGGTCATGGCCGATCTCTTCACGCTCGAGGAAATCACGGCGCTGCGCGATTTCTACGCCACGCCGCTTGGGCGGTCCGTGATGTCAAAACTGCCCGCAATCATCGAGATCCAGCAACCGCAGATCATGGCGATGGTCCAAGGCACGCTGCCGCGTCTGATGCCGCGTCTGCAGTCGATCTTTCAAAACTGAGGCGCGAGGGGCCTAGGCCCCGTGCCCAACCACCGACAGGACCGAGCGCGCCGCGCGCAAGCCCGGCGCCTCTCCCCCGCGGCCCAAGCGGTCCATCGTCAGCGCCATGGCCGCGCGCTGATCCGATTGGCCCGCCAGCAAGGCCAGCAACGCCGGGGTCACGGCATCGGGGGTGCAGGCCGAGCCGATGAATTCCGGAACGGCGCGGGTTTCGCTGACGAGGTTGACAAGCGTCACCGTATCCACCCGCAGCATGCGGCTGATGATCGCGTGGCTTAGGGGATTCATCCGATAGGCGATCACCATCGGCGTGTCCGATGCCGCCAGTTCCAGCGAAACCGTCCCCGACGCGGCCAATGCCGCATCTGCTGCCTTGAAAGCCGCGCGCTTGATCTCGGGCGCCGATTGCGCGGCATCAAGGATCACGGGCCGCCCGGGCCAGTCCGCACACAGGGCGCGCACCTGATCGGCGCGCGCCGCGACCGTCGGCACGACGACCCGCACAGACGGCACCTGCAAAGCCACACGCGCCATGACCGCGCCAAAGATCGGGCCCAGCCGCGCGATCTCGCCCTTGCGCGACCCGGGCAGGGCCAGCACCAGCGGTGCGTCCGGTGCGATGCCCTGCGCCGCGCGGAATGCTTGCGCCTCGGCGTCACAGGCAACGGCCTGGGTCGTGACCGGGTGCCCCACGAAATCGCAGGTCATTCCGGCGGCTTGCATATAGGGCGGCTCGAACGGGAGCAGCGCCAGAACATGATCGACAACGCGCGCCATCTTGGCCGCCCGCCCGGGCCGCCACGCCCAGACCGAGGGTGCGACGTAATGCACCGTCTTCAAGCCGGGGTTTGCCGCCTTGGCCAACGCAAGAACCCGCAGGCAGAAATCGGGGCTGTCGATCGTTACGACGACATCGGGCGCTTCGCGCGCAATCGCCTCGGCCGTCTCGCGAATCCGGCGTTTGAGGGCGCGATACTTGGGAAGCACTTCGGCGAGGCCCATGATCGACAGTTCTTCCATCGGGAAGAGGCTGCGCAGCCCCCGTGCCTGAATCTGCGGCCCCCCGACCCCTGCCAATGTGACGGGCACCAGAGTTGCCAGCCCGTCGATCAGCGCGGCCCCCAGCGCGTCACCCGAAGGCTCGCCGGCGATCAGAAACACCTTCATGGCACCGCCCACAGCGCGATCCCGGCCGCTTGTGCCGTGGCCAGCGTCTCGGCCCGGCGCAACACGATGATATGGCCCGCCTGAACGCAGAGCCCGGTCAGCCCTGCCGCTTGCGCCGCCGCGATGGTGCCGGGGCCGATGGTGGGAAGATCGGCGCGCAGGTCCTGCCCGGCCTTGGCGCGCTTGATGAACACGCCGCCGGCCTGCGGCTCGCGCGTGTGGCGATGACGCGCAACATCGGACAACAGGGCATCGGTGCCAAACAACGCCTCGACCCCCAGACACAGGCCTGAAGCGACCGCGCATCCCTGCCCTACGTCCACATCATCCAGCGCCGCGAGGATCGATATCCCCCGCGCCGCGTCGGCCTGTTCCGCCGCCGTCGGCGCGCGGGTATGGATCGCTTGTTCCAGCAGCAGCGCGGGGGCAAGTTCCGCAATGCCCGCGACACGCAGATCGAAGGATTCGATCAGCCCGATAACCCAGCGAAGCGCCGCATCGTCGCCCCCCTGCATCGCCGCCAGCATCTGGGGAACCATGCCCGCCGTGTCGCGGTCGAACAGTGCCGGGTCCAGACGCGGGCGGTGAATCGCCCCGGCCATGACCACCGTGTCCACCCCCCGATCGCCCAAGGCCCGCAAGAAGGGGACAAGTCGTTCAAAACGGAACTCCAGATCCACGGCCAAGGGCGGAGTAACGCCAGCAAGCGCGCAGACCAGCACCGGTTGCGGCAAATGGCTGGCCAATTCGGCGGGCAGGTCGCCCGCCCCGGCGATCAGCGCAACGCGGCTCATTTCGGGGTCAGGAACGACCGGTCAGACGCCCCGAGGATGAAATCCGTGATCTCGCGCACCTTGGCGCTGTCTGTTTCCTCAGCCAGCTTGCGGGTGCGGTCAAGGAACGTGCCCTCGCCCTGCGCCAGCATCTGGAACGCCGCCCGCAGCGCGGTGATCTCGGCCCGATCGACTCCGCGCCGTTTGAGGCCGACGAGGTTCAGCCCCTCAAGCTCGCCCCTCGGGGCCTGAACCAGCCCATGCGGGATGACGTCGTTCGTCACCATGGTCAGCGCGCCGATGATCGCGCCATGCCCGACCCTGACGAATTGGTGAATGCCCGACAATCCGCCGATGATCACGTCATCGCCGATGACGCAATGCCCGGCAATCGCGACCTGGTTCGCCAGCACGATCCGGTTCCCCAGTTGCGCGTCATGGCCAATATGGGCGCCGGTCATCAGCAGGTTGTCATCGCCGATGCGGGTAATGCCGCCGCCGCCCTCTGTGCCGGTGTTCAGCGTCGCGCCCTCGCGGATGCGGTTGCGCTTGCCGACGACCAGACGCGTGCGCTCGCCCTTGAATTTCAGGTCCTGCGGGATCTCGCCAACCGAGGCAAAGGGGAAAATCACCGTCTCATCGCCGATCTCTGTCCAGCCGGTGACGACCGCGTGCGACTTCAGGACGACCGCACGGCCCAGCGTCACTTCGGGGCCGACAATGCAGAACGGCCCGACCACGCAATCAGGGCCGATGACCGCGCCCGGTTCGACCACGGCCGAAGGATGCACCTGTGCCGACGGATCAATAGCCATGGGTCAGCCCTTTTTCGACAGGTCGATCATGGCCATGAATTCGGCCTCGGCGGCCATCTCGCCATCGACCGTCGCGCGGCCCTCGAATTTCCAGATCTTGGATGACCCGCGCAGCACTTTCACATGCAACTCGACCACGTCGCCGGGAACCACCTTGCGGCGGAACTTCGCCTTGTCGATCGACATGAAATAGACCAGCGGTTCCTTGTCCACGAGGTCCAAGGTCAGCCCGACCAGCACCGCCGAAGTTTGCGCCAGCGCCTCGATGATGGTGACGCCCGGCATAATGGGGGCACCCGGAAAATGGCCCTGAAAATGCGGCTCGTTGAAGGTGACATTCTTGATGCCCGTCGCGGACTCGCCCAGCGTGATGTCCTTGACCTTGTCGACCAGCAGGAAAGGATACCGATGCGGGATGATCCGCATGATCAGCGACAGATCGGCGGTCTTCTGGTCGGACCAGTCGCGGGCTGCGGCGGTGTCGGGCATCGGGTTCCTCCGGTTTCTTGGTCTTGGCGGGGTTTCAAGCCCCTTGCGATCAGGGTTATCAACTCTGCCGGGGGCCGACAAGCTGGCTCAAGGCTGTTGGGGCAGCGACGCCGGGGCAGCCTGATCCAGCCGTTCGATCAAGGTGCTGGTGATGTCCAGCGCGGCAAGATCACCCCAGATGACCACATCGGGATAGAGCACGGCGACAATCCCCTGATCCGCGAGCAGCGCCTGCAGCACCGGCGTCGCGATATCATAGAACTGCTGGCGCATCTGATCGTTTTCGGCGGCGAGTTCCTGAATGCGTTGTTCGCGTTCGGCGCGGATTTCCTCGACCCTTGTATCGAACGCATCGGCCCGGGCGCGGAATTCCTCGGGCGACAGGGTTGCACGCGCCTCGGTCAGGGCCATTTCCTCGGCGGCCAGTTGATCGACAAGCTGCTGGTTCTCGGCATCGAGGGCGCGCGCGCGCTCTTCGATGGCGGCCAGAACCTGTTGACCCAGCCGCGACTCGCGCAGCAGCCGATCCTGATCCAGCGTCCGAAACGGGAGCGAGGCACTGGCCTGCTGCGCCCAGACCGGCGCGGCAAGAAAAGTGGCGGGGACGCCAAAAAGCACCCCCGCCACAATCAGCGACCGCAGGAACACGCGCATCAGAAGCGGGCGTCGAGGGTCAGGTCAAAGCGCCGCGGGCTGTCCGTGGCTTCGGAACGGATCGGTGTCGCGAAGTTGAAGCGCAGCGGCCCCACCGGCGACCCCCAGAACAGAGCGAAACCAGCCGTCGCGCGCAGGCTGCGCGTGTCGCTGACATTGGCGGTCGGTGCGTCGATCCCCCACAGCGAGCCCATGTCCATGAACAGACCGCCGCGGATGTTGTAATCGGCCGGCAAGCCCAGCGGGAACTGCGCCTCGAACCGGGCGACCGCGAAGAAGTTGCCGCCCAGACCGTCGCCCGTCACCGTGTCGCGCGGACCGAAGCCATAGGCATCCCAGCCGCGGAACTGCGCGGTCGACAGGTTGAACCGCTCGTTGATGCGGCTCGCGCCCGACTGGTGCGTGACCGCACCCGCCTCGAACTCGGCGCGCAGCGTCACATCGCCATCGGCGATCCGGCGTTCGTACCCAGCCAGCACCGTGGCGCGCGCCCAGCGGCGATCACCGCCAAGGCCCGCCAGATCACCGCTGAAGCGGAAAATCATGCCACCATCGGGGTCCGGGCCATTGCGACGGGTGTCGACAGTATAGGTGAAGCCCACCGATGAGGTGATCTGCGCCCCCAACGCCGCGTCTTGCAGGATACGCGGCGAGGCGGCGACATTGACGTTACGGATCTCGTCGCGGGCGATGCGTCCGCGAACACTGAGCCGCCCGAACTCGCTGACCGGGAAGGTCAGCGACGGCGTGAACTCAAGCGCGCTGGTATCGAACCGTGACCGGGTGCTTGCCGTGGTGTTCGACAGGCCAACGTCCATCCCGAACGACAGGTCGCGGCCCAGAATGGCAGGGTCCGTGAATGACAGCGACAATGCCTGTGCGTTCGGCACGGTCGAGAACGTCAACTCGACGCGCTGACCGCGACCGAGGAAGTTGTTCTCGCGGTAGGTGATATTGCCACCAAACCCGTCCGAACCATAGCTGACGCCAAAGCCCAGCGAACCGGTCGTAGTCTCTTCGACCTGCACATCGACAACGGCCTGATCGGCGGCGGAACCGGCAACCGGGTTGACCTGCACATCCGAGAAATAGCCCAGACGCTGAATGCGCGACGCCGCTTCACGGATCTCGCGCGGGTTCAGCGGGTCGCCTTCTGCGACGTGGAACTGCCGCCGGATCACGTTGTCTTGCGTGGTCGCGTTGCCTTGGATGTCGATGCGCTCGATGAACACCCGATCACCGCGCACCAGCGCCAGTTCGACATCGATTGTGCCGTCGCGCTCGTTGCGGGTCAGGCGGGGCTCGGCGCGCACAAAGCGCTGGCCGCTTTCATAGCCCACGCGTTCGGCCTGCTGGATCACCTGCTCAAGCAAACCGGGCGTGAACAGGCGACCCTCGCGGTCAAGGATCGCGTCCTGATAGGGGGCCGCATCGATCCCGGCGATTTCCGAAACCACGGTTACGCCGCCCAGACGATACTGTTCGCCCTCGCGGATGGTGAAGGTAACAAAGGCGCCGTCCCGTTCGCGCGACAATTCGCTGACGCCCGACAGAACCTGCACGTCGATGAATCCGCGCGAGAGGTAGAAGTCGCTCAGCGCCTGACGGTCGCGGGCAACGCGTCCCTCGTTATAGTTGTCGGCGCGGAACAGCGTGCTCAGACGCCCGGCCTGCGCGCTTTCGATGGCGTTGCGCAGACGGCGCTCCGAGAACGAGCGGTTGCCAACGAACGAGATGCGTTCGACCTCGACCACGGCGCCTTCGACAACTTCGAAGGCCAGATCGACGCGGCCATTGCCCCGTTCGATCAGCCGCGGGGTCACACGCGCCGACAGTCGGCCACGCTGGGCATAGGCCTCGGCAATGGCGTTGGCGTCGCTTTCGGCCTGCGACGGCGAGAAAACCCCACCCGACCGCGACTGGATCAGCGGCGTCAGAACGTCATCCCGCAGGCGCCGGTTTCCTTCGATATTGACGCGGTTGAGGATCGGATATTCCTCGACCCGGATCGTCAGGCGGCTGCCATTGGGCTGAAATTCGACCGACCGGAAGAACCCGGTCCCGACCACCCGCTGATAGGCCGCGTTCAGTTCCGCCGCCGACATGCTGCGACTGCGAGCGATTCTTGCGAATCCCGCGATCGTGGCATCGTCGATGATCTCGTTCCCCTCGACGGCGACGGTCGAAAACCGAAACGCCTGGGCGACGGCATCCGTCACCCCGCCTATGTAAGTGGCTGTTCCTAAAAGGAAAGCAACCGCCAGTCCCCGCACCGGGTTCATCCCCCGCACAAGGGCACGCGCAGATGTGTCCATTGAAAAGACGCGCATTCCCCAAGCCCTGTGTTTACCGCTGTTTATTAAGTTCTGACTAGCGGTCCGGGGCACGAATGTCAAAGCGAAGCAAGGTCACACCCCGCATTTACGCAAGGCGTGGTGCATCGGTGACAACCCCTTGTGGGTTCAGCGTCCTGAGTCGTGCGCATGGCCGGGGCCGCGCGACGGACAAACCCGCCTGGCCCGGGGCGCGGCGGGTGCATGAAGAACGTCGGGCAACGTCTTCAAAGCTTGTAGAAATCACCCATGGCCGGCAATTGGCCCGACAGGAACAACTGCACCAGCTCGCCTGCGACCAGCAGACTCAAGAGGACTGCCGCGGCAAACCACAGCCGATCGAGCGACAACACGTAAAGCGTGCGCAGACCTTGGGCGGCAGGGAGGACATAGGACATGGCGACCTCGGATTGCTGGGGTTCGAGGTCACAGATTCGCCCGCGATTGGGGCGACACTAAGACGAAAACGCGCCCCCTTGGGGGCGCGCAAAATCCGTGGCGTGGGATTGGTCAGCAGAAAAGATCGTTGCCCAACGCGAACAGCATGAAAGCCCCGATGATCAGCATTCCGCCGGTCATCAGCACGTTCAGCACCTTCTCGTTCGGGGGCCGGCGCATGACAGCCTCGTAGGCGTGAAACACAAGGTGCCCACCATCGAGGATCGGGATCGGAAAGAGGTTCAGCATCCCCACCGCCGTCGACAGGACCGCAAGGAAATAGATGAACGATTCGAGCCCGTCTGACGCCATCTCGCCCGAGGTTGTGGCGATGCCGACAGGACCCGACAGGTTGCAGGTGCTGATCGCGCCCGTGACCATGTGATACAGCCCCGAGAAGGACTGTTCGATGATACCCCAGACCTGCCCGAAGGCCGCGGGGATCAGTTCCGTCACCGGCATGGACCGACGCGGGTGTTCGAACAACGCGCCGCTCTGGACACCGATCAACCACCGGGTTTCGAAACCGCCATCGGGCAAAGGCAGATCGGTGCGCCGGGGCGTCAACGTCAGGTCAAGCGTCTCGCCATCGCGCCAGACTTGCAGCGCCAGCGGACGGCCGTCGCTTTCGGCGGCATGGGGGCGGATATCGGCAAAGGCATGGATCGGATCGCCGTCGATGGACACGAACACATCGCCCTGTTCAAGACCGGCATCGCGCGCCGCCGATTGCAGGGTGATCCCCGCTGCACGGGCAGGCAGAGGGTGCGGGCCGTTGACGGTGCTTTCGGCCCCGTCACGCAGCACGCGATAGCTGACGACCGGCGCCGACGGCAGTTCGGCGGCCAGTTCGTAATAGGCCTGCAACGAGTCGATCTCTTGCCCGTCGATTGCCAGAATCACATCGCCTTCGCGCAGATCATTCTGCGTCGGCATGGCGTAAACGGTGCCCACCCGCGGCGTTTCCTCGGCGACGCCCGAATACAGCATCAGCCCGCCAAACACGATGACCGAGAAGGCGAAGTTGAACGCCGGCCCGGCAAAGATCGTGGCCGCGCGCGCCCACAACGGGGCGCCGTGCATGGTGTGGCGCTTTTCGTCGCGCGAGAGGCGGCTCATGGTTTCTTCGTCCGCGCCTGCCGATGCTGCGTTGGCGTCGCCCAGAAACTTGACGTATCCGCCCAAGGGGAAGGCCGCGACCTGCCAGCGGGTGCCGCGCCCATCGACGCGGCTGAACAGCACCGGGCCAAAGCCCAGCGAGAACACCTCGGCATGGATGCCAGACAGGCGGCCGATGATGTAATGCCCGTATTCATGCACCGTCACGATGATCGACAGGGCCACGACAAAAGCGGCGAGGGTAAAGAACAAATTGCCGAATTCAGGCAGCAAGCCCATCAGGTGATCCTTCGTATGTCAGTTCAGCGCGCGCCCAACGACCCGGCAACCCCGTCCGCGATCCTCCGAGCCTCGGCATCGACGGCAAGAACCATGTCCAGCGTCGACGGCACGGCCGAAATCGAGGCAATCGCGGCGTAATCGTCCAAAGTCTGCCGCACCACGCGGGCCATGTCGAGAAACCCGATGTTTCTGGCAATAAAATGGTCGAGAGCGATCTCTTTGGCGGCATTGAACACCGCCCCCGCTGAACCACCCGCCTGCATCACGTCGCGCGCCAGTTGCAATGCGGGATAGCGGCGCAGGTCGGGCGCGGCGAAATCCAGCCGCCCCGCCCGCGCCAGATCCAGCCGGGCCACCGGAAGATCGGCGCGTTCGGGCCAGTTCAGCGCATAACCGATCGGATGGCGCATGTCGGGCGCACCCAGATGCCCCATCACCGCTCCGTCGCGAAACGCCACCAGCGCGTGCACCAGCGATTGCGGGTGAATGAGCACGTCGATCTTTTCGGCAGGCAGGCCGAAAAAGGCATGGGCCTCGATCACCTCCATCGCCTTGTTGAACATGCTGGCGCTGTCGATGGTAATCCGCTGCCCCATGTCCCATGTCGGGTGCCGGCCCGCTTCGTCGGGGGTGGCGAGGGCCAGCCGTTCCAGCGGCCAGTCGCGCAGCCCCCCGCCCGAGGCGGTCAAGGTCACGCATTCGACCGCGCCGATATCTTCGCCAGTCAGGGCCTGAAAAACGGCGGAATGTTCCGAGTCCACCGGCAGGATCGTCGCCTTGTGGCGCGCAGCCTCGGCCAGCAGCATCGCGCCGCTCATGACCAGGCTTTCCTTGTTGGCAAGCGCCAGCACCTTGCCCTGCGCCAAAGCGGCGAAACCCGGCGCCAGCCCCGCCGCCCCGACGATGGCCGACATGACCCAATCGGCCGGGCGCTGCGCGGCCTCGACCACGGCGCGGGACCCGGCAGCGACCTCGATCCCGGTGCCGGCAAGGGCCTCGGCGAGGGCGCCGTGGCAATCGTCGAAGGCCGTCACGGCCAGTTCCACACGGTGCGCGATGGCAGCCTCGGCCAGCCGCTTGATGTTGCGTCCGCCCGTCAGCGCGACGACCTGCACGTCGTCCCGGCGGGCCAGCAGATCAAGCGTGCTTTCGCCGACCGACCCGGTCGCCCCGAAGACCGAGACCCTGCGCATCAGCCCAAGAGCCCGGCAAGCAAACCCAGTTTGGCGAGGATCAGCGCCAGCGACGCCACCGCGATCAAGGCATCGAACCGATCCATGACGCCACCATGCCCGGGAATCAGATCAGACGCATCCTTGACGCCATAACGGCGCTTGATCGCGCTTTCGGCGATATCGCCCAGTTGCCCGGCGAAAGCCAGCGCCACCGAGACCGGCACGGCCAGCATGTCCATGCCCATCTGCGTGACGAAACCATAGCCCACGCCCCCCGCGCAGATCCAGCCGGCCAAAGTGCCGGACCATGTCTTCTTGGGGCTGAAGCGCGGCCAGAATTTCGGTCCGCCGATGATCCGCCCGACGAAATACCCCGCCACGTCCGACGCCACGACGATCAGGATCAGCCACATCACCGGCGTGATCCCGGCATCGCGCAACAAGATCAGCGCATGCCCGCCGACCATGATCAGCGACAGATAGAGGGCGAAGATCGCCTTGTCCTTTTCCATCCGGCTGGCCAGCAGGACCGCACCCGACACCAGCCCGATGATGGTCACCCAACCGCCCAGCGTATAGGTGAAGGTCGCGACCATGATTGCCGAAATAAGGCCATGGGCTTCGGCCCGGCCATAGGGGGCCTCGTGAACCATCATCTTGAACAGCTCCCAGCCCATCAGACCCACGGCGCTGACCACAAGGATGACGAACGCCTGTTCGCCCAGCCACAGGCACACGCCCCCGATGGCCACCATGGCGATCGCCGACAGGATCCGGGCCTTGAGGTCCGAGAAATTGACGCCGCTCATCCCAACACCCCACCGAAACGCCGCTCGCGGTTGCCATATCGACCGATGATTTCGGCCAGGACTTCGGCAGAGAAGTCAGGCCACAGCACCGGCGAGAATTCGTATTCGGCATAGGCCGCCTGCCAGAGCAGGAAGTTGGAAACCCGCGCCTCGCCCGATGTGCGGATGACAAGGTCCGGGTCGGGCAGGTCGTGCGTATCAAGCCCGGCAACGAAATCGGCCTCGGTCACGGCCTCGGGATCCAAGGTGCCGGCGCGGGCGCGCGCGGCCACCGCCCGGACGGCGCGCATCATCTCGTCGCGGCCGCCGTAATTGATCGCGACCGTCAGGTTCAGGCGGCTGTTGTGGGCCGTGCGCTCCTCGATCCAGTTCATCAGGTTGCGCAGCTTGTCGTCCAGCACCTCGCGGTTGCCGATGAAGCGCATCCGCACCCCTTCCATCGACACTTCTTCCGCCTCGCGCTGGATATACCGCGAGAACAGGCCCATCAGCCCCAGCACTTCTTCGGTCGACCGTTTCCAGTTTTCCGTCGAAAAGGCATAGATCGTCAGCCATTCGATGCCCAGATCGGGCGCGGCGCGCACGATTTCCTTTGCCCTTTCGGCCCCTTTGCGGTGACCGACAAGGCGCGGCCAGCCCTTGCTCTTGGCCCAACGGCCATTGCCGTCCATGATGATGGCGACATGCTTCGGCGCGGGCTTCGTGCTGGACATCGGCGTTCCTAAAGGCATTCCATGAAAACGGACAGGCGATCGAAAGGACGGCCGATCAGACCTGCATGATTTCCTCTTGCTTGGTCTCCAGCGTCTTGTCGATCACGGCGATGAACTTGTTTGTCATCTCCTGAACCTCGGCCTCCCAGAACTTCTGGTCGTCTTCGGACATGCCATCCGCCTTGGCTTTCTTGATCTTGTCCATGCCATCCCGGCGAATGTTGCGGATCGCGACGCGGGCGTGTTCGGCATACTGGCCGGCAACCTTGGTCAGTTCGCGGCGGCGTTCCTCGTTCAGTTCGGGGATCGGCAGCATGATGATCGTGCCGTTAAGCTGCGGGTTGATCCCCAGCCCCGATTCACGGATCGCCTTTTCGACCTTGTTGACTATCGCCTTGTCCCAGACGTTGATCGTGACCATCCGGGGCTCGGGCACGTTGACAGTGCCCAGCTGGTTGATCGGAGTCATCTGGCCATACGCCTCGACCTGGATCGGTTCGAGCATCGACCCCGAGGCGCGCCCGGTCCGCAACGATGCGAATTCCGTGCGCAGATTGGCGATGGCACCGTCCATGCGGCGCGACAGCTCGTCGGTATCCAGTTCGAAGTCGTCAGACATGGTGGTCTTGTCCGTTTGTTGGTCGTCGTTGTTCTGGTTTCTACGGCAGGCGGGGCCGGTTGTATAGGGTTTGCCCCGCGCCGCGCCCGGCCAAGGATCAGACGTTCACCTTGGTATAGGTCCCCTCGCCCGCGAGGATACCCTTGAATCCGCCCGGTTCATCCAGCGAGAAGACGATGATCGGCAGCTTGTTGTCGCGCGCCAGCGCGATGGCCGAGGCATCCATGACCTTCAGGTTCTTCGACAGCACCTCGTCATAGCTGACCGCGTCATAGCGTTTGGCGTCGGGGTTGGTGCGCGGGTCCTTGTCATAGACGCCGTCGACGCCGTTCTTGCCCATGAAGATCGCCTCGCAGGCCATTTCCGACGCGCGCAGCGTCGCGGCCGTGTCGGTGGTGAAATAGGGGTTCCCCGTTCCGGCGGCGAAGATGCAGACGCGCTTTTTTTCCAGATGGCGCACGGCGCGGCGGCGAATATAGGGCTCGCAGACCTGATCCATGGGAATGGCGCTGATCACGCGGGTGAAGACGCCCAGCTTCTCCAGCGCCGCCTGCATGCCCAGCGCGTTCATCACGGTCGCCAGCATCCCCATGTAATCGGCCGTCGTGCGCTCCATCCCCTGGGCCGAGCCCGAGAGCCCGCGGAAGATATTGCCGCCGCCGATTACCATGCAGATCTCGACCCCGAGGTCGTGAACCGCCTTCACCTCGCGGGCGATACGCTCGACGGTTGGCGGATGCAGGCCATACCCCTGATCGCCCATCAGCGCCTCGCCCGAGATCTTCAGCATCACACGGCGATAGGTGACGGGGGCTTCGGTGGTCATGGGATACCTTTCCTGCCGCGGGCGCGCGGCTTCGGGGCCGCGTCCGGGGTCATCAATGGGGGGTGTTTCAATCGGGGGCAAAATGTCGGAAAACCGTCCCGGGATCAACGAGAAACGCACCGCCCTGATGACATTCGCCCCCGGCCTGCCCGACCCTTCGAAACCCGTGTTGATCGCAGGGCCGACCGCCAGCGGCAAATCCGACATGGCGTTGCACATCGCGTTGGCGCAGGGACGGACGATCGTGAATGCCGACGCCTTGCAGGTGCACGACACATGGCGCGTTTTGTCAGCACGTCCATCGTTGGAGGACGAGGCCGCCGTTCCCCATGCGCTGTACGGGCATGTCGGGCGGGGGCAGGATTATTCGGTCGGACATTGGCTGCGCGAGGTTTCGGCCCTTCTGGACCGCGCGCCAAACCCGGTGATCGTAGGCGGAACGGGCCTGTATTTCGCGGCCCTGACCGAAGGCCTTGCCGAAATCCCCGCCACCCCGCCCGCGATCCGGGCCGAGGCCGATGCCCGCCTTCGCGACGCCGGGCGCGAAGCGCTGCTGGCGGACCTTGATGCGCGGACGCGCGCGCGGATCGACCCCCTCAACCCCGCACGGGTCCAGCGCGCATGGGAAGTCCTGCGCGCCACGGGCCGCGGCCTCGCCGATTGGCACGAGGAGACAGGCGCCGCCCGCCTGCCGCTGGATCAGGCAACCGCCTGGGTGATTCGTCCGGATCGCGAGTGGCTGAATGCCCGAATCGCCCAGCGATTCGTCCGGATGATCGACGGCGGTGCCCTTGACGAGGTGCGCGCCGCCCTGCCCCATTGGCCCGAGGATGCCCGTTCCACCACCGCGCCACTCTGGTCGCGTGCGATCGGCGCGCCCGAGCTTGCCGACCACCTACTGGGCAAGATGTCGTTACCCGAGGCAATCGAAGCCGCAACACTTGCCACGCGCCAGTATGCCAAGCGCCAGCGCAGCTGGTTCCGAAACCGCATGGCGCATTGGCAGGGCATCGCCCTGCCCTGACGGGCAGAGTCACATTCCTGCAACGCCGGGCGGAACATTTTCGTCAAACCCTGCGATGCCCCCGGCAGGCGGTCAGGCAAAGCCCTAGGGTTGGGCAAGCTGCCTTTGGAACACCCATGACCCTGATCCCCGAGACGCCATCGTCGCTTCGGCTTACCCCCATTGCCCGGCTTGCCGCCGGCGGTCGGTGGCGCGTTGAAGCCATGCGCTCGCTACGCGAGCCGCTTTTGCTGTGGTTCACGCAGGGACAGGGCCGGATCACCATCGCCGGCTCGACCCGCGGATATGGCCCGAATATCGCGATCTTCATTCCGCCCGGCATCATGCATGGGTTCGAGATGACGCCCCGCGTTCAAGGCACAGCCGTGTTTTTCGGACGCAACCACGGCCTTGAGTTGCCCCGCACGCCGCATGTCATGCGCCCGCGCGAACCGATGGCCCAGAAGGAACTCAACGGCGTTCTCGAGAATATCCAGCGCGAACTCGAAAGCCGTCGTCCCGGGTCGCAAAAAGCGGCGCAGCACCACCTTGGCCTGCTGGGGGTGTGGATCGACCGCCAGCTCGATCGTGAAAAGGCGCACGAGGGTCTGCCACAGCGCCCGCAAGCCGCCGCGCAGCTTTCGGCCCGCTATGCCGCGCTGCTGGAACGCGATTTCCGTTCGAACCGGGCGGTGGCCGACTATGCGCAAGCCCTCGGCGTGACCCCGACCCACCTGACCCGCGCCTGCCGCGCTGCCTGTGGCAAGGGGGCGCACCAGTTGCTTGAAGACCGGATTCTGTTCGAGGCCCGCCGCCTGCTGACCGAAACGCAGATGCCGATCAAGCACGTGGCGGAAATGCTGGGCTTCAACTCGGCGGGCTATTTCACCCGCGCCTTCCAGAAGACCGCCGGCATGACCCCCTCGGCGTTTCGCAGGAAACCCGTCGCGCCGGTCGTGCCGCGCTGAACCCTGCCTTGGGGCTTACCCAGCGCCTAGAATGATCCGGACATATTGCGTGGTTTCGGCGAAGGGCGGCACGCCATTGTGCTGCTCGACCGCGCCGGGACCGGCGTTATAGGCCGCCAGCGCCAGCCGCCACGACCCGAACCGGTCATACATCATGCGCAGGTACCGCGCCCCGCCTTCGAGGTTCTGTTCGGGATTGTCGATATCGACGCCCAGAAGGCGGGCCGTATCGGGCATCAGCTGCGCCAACCCGCGCGCCCCGGCGGGCGACACGGCAGCCGGGTTCCACCGGCTTTCCTGATGCACCAGACGCAGGAACAGATCCGCCGGGATCCCGTGCCGCTGCGCCGCCGCCCGCGCGGTTTCGAGATATTCGCCGCGATACGACCCGGAATAGCTGGGGATGGCCGCCCCCGATGCTTCCGGAGTCGAGGCCGAGTATTGCCGAGACAAGCGCGAATCCATCAAACGCGTCTGCGACCGGAAAACATCGTTGCGCGATGCCCCGCTCGATCCGCCCAGCCGCAGGCCCGAGGCATTGGCGGTCGAGCCGGCCGCGAGCACGACAACGACGAACAGGGCAAGGCGCATGACAGATCCCCCGATCAGATGGCGCCGCACAGTATACGCCTTTCGCCCCCGATTCCAAGGCGCCGCCCCGACCGGTCAACCAGATTCGGCTGAAACCTGCCCCCTTGCCCGGGCGCATTAACCCTTCCATAACCTTGTTAGCGTGGTGTAGGCATGCGCCACCAAGGATTCGAGGGAAAAAGGGAGCGTCACATGGCGGGTTCGGTCAACAAGGTCATCCTGATCGGCAATCTGGGCCGCGACCCTGAAGTGCGCAGTTTCCAGAACGGCGGCAAGGTGGTCAACCTGCGCATCGCCACGTCGGAAACCTGGCGCGACCGCGCCTCGGGCGAACGCCGCGAGCGCACGGAATGGCATTCGGTTGCCATCTTCTCGGAACCCTTGGCGAAAATCGCGGAACAATATCTTCGCAAGGGCTCGAAGGTTTACATCGAGGGCCAGCTCGAAACCCGCAAATGGCAAGACCAGAGCGGGCAAGACAGATACACCACGGAAATCGTGCTGCGCCCCTATTCGGGCAGTCTCACGCTGCTGGATGGCCGCGGTGAAGGCGGGTCTGGCGGCGGCGGCGGCAACTTTGGCGGCGGCTATGACGACCAAGGCGATCGGGGCGGCTATGGCGGCGGAAATTCCGGCGGTTATGGCGGCGGCACGGGGGGCTCGCAGGGCGCCGCGCGGGGCGGCTTCGGCGGCCCGGCCGACATGGACGACGAAATCCCGTTCTGATCCGCATGGCTTCCGGGGCCCGACACCGGGCCCCTTGACGCGGCCGAGAGCCAAGGCTAGATCGGTCCGCAGCAGCGGCGGGTATGATGTAATGGTAGCCTGTCAGCTTCCCAAGCTGAACGCGCGGGTTCGATTCCCGCTACCCGCTCCAATCCTCCTGAAATCGGCCTGATTGGCCCCTGCCGGTGGGATCGCCCGCTGCTCGCTTGCTTTGGCCGGCTTCGTGTCGGGGCATATCCCGCCCCTTATGCAACGTGCCGACCCAATACCCCCACCCTTGCAGCCATGGTCGGCCGTTCGCGTGATCGCCTTTCGCGGCCAAACCGCCAAATGTGCCGTCCTGGCATGCGGTTCGGCCCCCTTTCGCCCTGTCGCGCGACGGGCAATCAGATCAGGACGCGACCGACCCCCTCCTGAACCGCCTGCAACGCGGGCAAGAGGCGGTCGATCATGTCTTGATCGTCGCGCTGCGCCGCCGACACCCCGGCATTGAGCGCGGCAACCACCCTGCCCTGCGCGTTGCGCAAGGGCACGGCCAGCGACCGCAGGCCGATTTCGACCTCTTGGTCGACCATCGCGAAACCCTGCATGCGAACGGTTTCGAGGATCGCGGCGATCCGGCCCGGATCGGTGACGCTGTTCACCGTGCGCGGCGTCAGGTCGGATCGCGAAACGATGTCGGCGGCTTGTGCCTTGGGCAATGCAGCCAACAAAACCCGCCCCATTGACGTGCAATGCGCCGGCAAACGCGAACCGGGCATCAACCCGATCGACATCACCCGTTTCTGCGCGGCGCGCGCAACATAGACGATCTCGGTATCGTCGAGGACCGAGACCGAAACACTTTCGCCGATCTTCTCGCTGAGTTGTTCGAGCCATGGCTGGACGACCTGCGCAAGAGGCATCGCCGACAAGGCCCCGACGCCCAGTCGCAGGACCTTGGGCGTCAGCGAAAAGAACTTGCCGTCATGATGCAGATAGCCCAGTTCCGTCAGCGTCAGCAGGCACCGGCGCGCCCCAGCCCGGTCGAGTCCCGCGACCTCGGCGGCCTGCGAAACCGACAACCTTGCCGGCCCCTGCCCGAAAGCCTCGAGGACGGACAGACCCTTGGCCAGCGAACCGACGAAATCCGTGCTTCTGATCGCCATGCGCGCAATTTCTATCGCATAATGAACAAAGTTCAATATGCGATGAATTCTCTTGGCGGGTCAAGCGCGGGTCGGCTAGATCGCGGCAAGATCGGTCCCGGGCAGGAGGTTCCATGGACAAGCGTTTCCCCACGCTGGATGCGGCCTTGGCGGATGTCGCCGATGGTGCGTCAGTGATGATCGCGGGGTTCGGCGGGTCGGGCGCGCCAATTGAATTGATCCACGCCCTTATCGACCGCTTTCTGGCCACGGGCAGCCCCGGCAACCTGACCGTCATCAACAACAACGCGGGCACCGGCAAGGTGGGAATCGCGGCGATGATCAAGGCGGGGATGGTCAGCAAGGTGATCTGCTCGTTCCCGCGCACCATCGACGCCCATGCCTTCAACGAGGCCTATCTGTCGGGCGCGGTCGAGCTGGAACTGGTGCCGCAGGGCACCTTGGCCGAACGCATCCGGGCGGGCGGCGCGGGCATCCCTGCGTTCTACACGCCCACCAGCTTCGGCACCGATCTGGCCGCAGGCAAGCCCGTGGCCGAGTTCGACGGGCGGATGTATGTGCAAGAACGCTGGCTCAAGGCCGATGTGGCGCTGATCAAGGCGGAACTGGCGGATACCCACGGGAACCTGACCTATCGCATGGCCGCGCGCAATTTCAATCCGCTGATGGCCACAGCCGCCGCCGTGACCATCGTGCAGGCAAGCCAGATCGTGACGCCCGGAACCATCGCGCCAGAGGCCGTGATCACCCCCGGCATTTTCGTGCAACGCGTCGTCGAGGTGCCCGACCCCCAGCAGGAAGAAGACCTGATCCGCGCCGGAGCGAGCTATCCATGAAACTCTCGAACGCCCAGATCGCGTGGCGCGCCGCGCAGGACATCACCGACGGCGCCTATGTCAACCTTGGCATCGGATTTCCCGAGATGGTCGCCAAGTTCCAGCCGCCGGGACGCCGCGCGATCTTTCACACCGAAAACGGCATCCTCGATTTCGGCGAGGCCCCGCCCAAGGGGGCCGAGGACTGGGACCTGATCAATGCGGGCAAGAAGGCCGTCACGCTGAACCCCGGCGCGGCAATCTTTCACCATGCCGACAGCTTTGCCATGGTGCGCGGCGGACATCTGGATGTGGCCATCCTCGGCGCCTATCAGATCGCGCAGAATGGCGATCTGGCGAACTGGTCGACCGGTCCGGGCGGCATCCCGGCTGTCGGTGGGGCGATGGATCTGGTGCATGGCGCGAAACGCGTCGCTGTGATCACCGACCATGTCACCAAGGACGGCAAGCCCAAGCTTGTCGAACGCTGCACCATGCCCCTGACCGGCGTTGGCTGCGTGACGCGCATCTATACCTCGCTGGCGGTGGTCGATGTGGTTGACGGCCACTTCGTGCTGCGCGAGAAACTGGCCGGGACGCCGCTGGCCGATCTTCAGGCCGTTACCGGCGCGCCCCTTCACACCGACGGCCCCGTGGCCGACCTCATCGTTCCGGAGCTGTAAGATGACCGACGCCTATATCTGCGCCTATGTCCGCACCCCCATCGGCCGTTTCGGCGGATCCCTTGCCACCGTTCGCACTGACGATCTAGGCGCGGTTCCCCTGCGCGCGCTGATGGCCGCGCATGACATCGACTGGACCGCCGTTGACGACATCATCTATGGCTGCGCCAACCAGGCGGGTGAGGACAACCGCAACGTCGCGCGCATGTCGGCGCTGCTGGCCGGTCTGCCCGACGCGGTGACGGGTACCACCGTCAACCGCCTGTGCGGATCGGGGATGGATGCGGTCATCATGGCCGCCCGCGCAATCAAGGCCGGCGAGGCCGATCTGATGATTGCGGGCGGTGTCGAAAGCATGACCCGCGCGCCCTTCGTCATGCCCAAGGCTGGCGCGGCCTTTTCGCGCGAAAACGCCGTCTATGACACGACCATCGGCTGGCGTTTCATCAACCCGCTGATGAAAGCACAATACGGCGTCGATTCCATGCCCGAAACCGCCGAGAACGTGGCCGAGGATTATGCCATCAACCGCGCCGATCAGGACGCCTTCGCCCTGCGCTCGCAGCACAAGGCCGCCGCCGCGCAGGCCAACGGGCGGCTGGCACGCGAGATTACGCCGGTCGAGATCAAGACGCGCAAAGGCGTGACCGTGGTGGATACCGACGAACACCCGCGCGGCGACACCACGCTGGAAGACCTGCAAAAGCTGAAAACCTTCGTGAAGGCCGATGGCACGGTCACGGCGGGCAATGCCTCGGGCGTGAACGACGGCGCTGCGGCGCTGATCATCGCCTCTGAAGCCGCGATCAAGACCCATGGCTTGACGCCCATCGCCCGTGTCATGGGCGGCGCAACGGCGGGCGTGCCGCCGCGCATCATGGGCATCGGCCCGGCACCCGCGTCGCAAAAGCTGATGGCGCGTCTGGGCCTGACACAGGCCTATTTAGACGTGATCGAGCTGAACGAGGCCTTCGCTTCGCAGGGCCTCGCCACCCTGCGGCAACTGGGCATCGCTGACGATGACCCGCGCGTGAACCCCAATGGCGGCGCGATCGCGCTGGGGCATCCGCTGGGCATGTCGGGCGCGCGCATCACGGGCACTGCGGCGCTGGAAATGAAGCTGAACGGCGGCAAGCGCGCGCTGGCGACGATGTGCATCGGCGTCGGGCAAGGCATCGCCATCGCGCTGGAAAGCGTCTGACACCGCGTCAAGAAACGCAAAGGCCCGGCTGCGCGCCGGGCCTTTCGTTTTGACAGGTGATCGATCAGGCGGGCAACAGGAACCCGCCGAAGAACTCGGTCAGCGCAGCGCGTTGCGTGATCGGAAGGATATGCGCGACATATTGGTCCGGGCGCACGATCACGATACAACCCGCATCCCGGTCGATCCCGCGCAGGTCAAAGATGTCTTCGCCCCCCTTCAGATCGGCGCAGAACACCTTTTCATAGTCGCACAGCCCATAGCGCCCGACAGCAGGACGCAGCAGCGCGGGCATCTCGCCGTATTCCAGATCGCGGAATCCTTGTTGGAACACCGCACGCGTGTCGATCACGGCGTCGATATCCTCGCCCGCCCGCGTGTGGCGTCGAAGGGGCGATGCCGGATCGCCGGCCAGCCAGTCGCACAGCGACGCCACCGCCCCACCAGCAGCGCCTGTGTCGCCCTTTGGCGCAAAGACGAACAACCGCCAGCGCGCATCGGCATCGATGCAATGGCCCAGATGCATGGGCTTGGCATCGGCCAGACGGATCACCGGCGCCGAATGGAACCGCTTGCCGATATCGAACCCCTGCGCGAGGGGCTGATGATCGGGCGCGGCGACAAGGGCCGAAGGTTCGTACTGGATCGTCAGGCCGCAGGTGAACGGCAGATTGTTGACGAACTCGCGCGCCACGCGTGGCAGGTTCGCGGTGCCATCCTCGGTCACCGAACCGCCGACAACGCGCGCCCATTGATGATCGAAATCCACCAATCCCTTGGCCGCGGCGCGCCGTTCGGCCGTGTAGGAATGCATCAGCGACGGCGCCGCGCGGCCGGTCAGCACCGAAATCAGCTTCCACCCCATGTTGAACGTATCGCCCATCGACACGTTCATCCCCTGCCCGGCCTTCGGGCTGTGGGTATGGCAGGCATCGCCCGCCAGCATTACGCGAGGCGCGCGCGAGTCACGCTGGTCGGCAGGCACGTCATCGAATGTATCGGTCAGGCGATGCCCGACCTCGTAGATCGACCACCAGACCACCTCCTTCACATCCAGCGTGAACGGCGCGAAGATCCGCTGCGCCTTGGCGATGATGTGGCTGTCGTCCATGCCGCGGTTCGCGACCCTCTCGTCCTCGCCCAGTCGGTCGAGTTCGACATAGAGGCGCACAAGATGCCCGCCTTCGCGCGGCAGCACCATCAGCGTCCCCTCGGATTCGGAGCGCACGAAGGATTTCATGCGCCAGTCAGGGAAATCGGTCACCCCCAGCAAGTCAATGACGCCCCATGCATGATGCGCGGCATCGCCGTGCAAGGCGCCGCCGATTGCCGTGCGCACCGCGCTGCGGGCCCCATCGCAACCGATGACGTAATTCGCGCGAACGGTCTCTGTCTGCCCCTCGCGCCCGGGCGCCGTATGTTCCAGCGTGACCGTCACGGGATGGTCTTGGGTCGTGGGGTCCACGGTCAAAGTCTTGACCTTGAAACCATAATCCGGAACCAGCCGCGTCGGCGAATTGCGCATGATGTCCAGATACATGTCATGGATACGGGCCTGATTGATCAGGATATGCGGCATCTCGGAAATGCCGTCGGGCACGTCCTGAACCCGGGCCGCGCGCTGAATTCCGCCGTCGGTCTTGGGCGTCCAGAACGTTGTTTCGTTGATCCAGACGGACTCGCGCTTCAGTTTCTCGGCAAAGCCAAAAGCCTGAAACATCTCCATCGACCGCACCGAGATCCCGTCGGCCTGCCCCTTTTCCATGGGCGCCAGCTTGGGTTCGACCAGCATCGTGCGGATCGACGGAACGCGCGACAATTGAGCCGCGAGGCACAGACCCGCAGGCCCGCTGCCGGCGATCAGCACATCGACCGTCTTGGGCAGGCCGTTGCTGCGGTCATGGGCCCCGGGTGCGCCGGGGACAGGGGCGAAAACATCCGGATCACCTGCCCGGAAACCGTCACGATGAAATTGCATGGCTTTCCCTTTCCCGTATCCCTGATGTGCCCGGAGCAATGCCGCGGCTTTAGAATTGGTTGCTATACTTATCAATTCGCGTCAAGAAAAAAGATAAGTATACTTTCTATATCGGGCAGCTTGCGCTAGAAAGGGACACACAGCCGCGACGAGGGAGGACAGCGATGGAAGCCTTGGGAATGCCGGGCCACCTGATCCGGCGCATGAACCAGATTTCGACGCAGGTCTTCAGTGCCCGCGCCCGCGAAGCCGGGTTCGACCTGACCCCGGTGCAATTCGCCGCGATGGACGCAATCCGCGTCAACCCGGGCATTGATCAGGCTGGGGTCGCGACATTGATCGCGTATGACCGCGCCACGATCGGCGGGGTGATCGACCGGCTTGTGGGCAAGGGATTGATCGCGCGCGAAATCAGCCAGCGCGACCGCCGGGCACGCGACCTGCGCCTGACGCCCGAGGGCGAAGCGCTGTTCGTTCGGCTTTTGCCCTTGGTCAAAGCCCTTCAGGCCGAGATCCTGCATCCACTGACCGAGGACGAGAGGGCAGCATTCATGGCCCTAGCCCGCAAGGTAACCACCGCCGCCGAGGCTACAGGGTCATGATCCGCGCCGCGGCCCCGGCATAGGAATAGCTGCAGCGAACCTCCAGCGTGCGGCCATCACGCAGCACCTGCAAGATCACATCCCGCGATACCGGCAAGCCCGCGCTATCGCTGACCTCGCGCGTGCCGGTGATGCCGCGCACATTGAAGCCCGCGTTGGCCCCGGCCTGCCGGCAGGCCGTCTCGGCCACGTCGGCGGCGGGCGCTGCGGGGCCCATGGGCATACCGAGGGGCGCACCGATCGCAGGTTGCGCGGATGGCTGGCTCTGCCAGCCTGACCCGCCAAAGCGCACCGGCCTGTAATCCGGGATCTCGACGCAGGCCGACAGCGTCAGCGCGGCCAAGCCGAATGCGGCGACGTAAGAAAAGTGGCTCATGGCACTGGCCTCCGGTGTTGGGTGGGCCCTCATGCTCCGATCAGGGCCCGCGCCGCACCACGCGCGGCTTCGGTTATCGTATCACCCGAGACCATGCGCGCAATCTCGTCGATCCTCTCGTCGGCTGAAAGCTGCGTGACCCGGCTAAGGGTCTGGCCATCCTCGACCGCCTTTGCCACGCGCCAATGGTGCGCCCCCAGCGCGGCAACCTGCGGGCTGTGCGTGACGACCAGAACCTGCGCACCTTCGGCCAGCGTCTTGAGGCGCCGCCCGACGGCATCCGCGGTCGCGCCGCCAACCCCCCGGTCGATTTCGTCGAAGATCAGCGTCAGGCCCGTGTTCTCCTTGGTCAGGCAAACCTTGAGGGCCAACAGGAAACGCGACAGTTCCCCCCCCGAGGCGATCCGGTTCAAAGGGCCTGCCGGGGCGCCCGGGTTTGTCGCAACCTCAAATGTCACTTGGTCAATGCCGGACGGCCCGGCCTCGGCGATGGCGAAAACCGTTTGGAACACGGCCCGCTCCATCTGGAGGGGGGCCAGTTCGCGCGCCATGGCGGCATCCAGATCGGCCGCCGCACGACGGCGGGCAGCGCCCAAGGCCTCGGCGGCGACGCGATATGCCCTGCCCGCCTGCGCCTCGGCCTGTTCGAGGGCGGCGATCCCCCCCTCGCCCGCATCCAACGCACCCAGACGTTCGCGCAGGGCGTCGGCATGGGCACCAAGGTCATCCGGCGCGACGCCGTGCTTGCGGGCCAAACCACGCAGTGCGAACAGGCGGTCTTCGACCTGCTCGAGGCTGGCGGGATCGGTGTCCAGCGCGTCGAGACAGGCCTCGACGCCCGCTTGGGCTTCGGCAAGTTCGGCGAGCACGCGTTCAAGCGCCGCCAGCGCGCCGTCCAGCCGCCCTTCGACCCCGTCCAGCGCGCCTTCCAGCCACCGCAGCGCATCGAGGCAGAGCCTCTCGGCCCCGTCGTCTCCCAGCGCCTGCTGCGCCTTGGAGACATCGCCGCGCAAACGCACCGAGGCCTGCATCAGGCGACGACGCAATCCAGTTCGGCCTTCGCCCGGCTGCGGATCAAGCCGGTCCAGTTCCTTGACGGCATGGCGCAGGAAATCTTCTTCGGCCCGCAGGGATCCGAGACGCGCGGCCGCGGTCTCGCGCGCCTTGCGCGCCTCGGCCCAACTGCGCCAAGCCAGTCGAACGGCAGCCGCTTCGGCGTCGACACCGGCGAAAGCATCCAGCAGCGTCATCTCGCTCCGCGCGGGTTCAGCAATCCGCGATCATCGTGCTGGCCGTGCAATTCCACGAGGGTCTCGGAAAGCGCCCGCAGCACCTCGCCCGACGCACGACGATCGTTGATCCACGCCGTCTTGCGGCCATCGGCCGTGTTCACCCGGCGCAACACCAGATCGTCGTCGTCCAACGTGATCCCGGCCTCGTCCAACACGCGGCGGGCGGGATGGGCCGGGGGCAAATCAAAGACCGCCTCGACCTCGCCCTGAACGGCGCCCTGGCGCACCAGATCGGCCCTGCCCCGCCAGCCCAGAACAAAACCGAGCGAGGTCCAGCAGGATCGATTTGCCCGCACCGGTCTCGCCGGTCAACACGTTCAACCCCGGCTGAAACTCGAGTTCCAGCCGGTCGATCAGCAACATGTCGCGGATGTTCCAGGCTGCGCAGCATGCCCGCCTGTCAGATCCACTCGCCGCGCACCGTGCGCCGATAGATCTCGCGGATCCAGCTTTCACCGTCAGCCTCGTCCGTAAGGCCGGCTTGGGTCAGCAGGCGATAACTGTCCTGATAGAACTCGTTGGACCGGAAGTTGTGGCCAAGGATCGCACCCGCCGTCTGTGCCTCGCCACGCAGGCCAAGCGCCAGATAGCATTCGACAAGGCGGTGCAGCGCCTCAGGGGTGTGGGTGGTCGTCTGGTATTGTTCGACCACGACCCGGAACCGGTTGACCGCCGCTGAATAGTTGCCCTGCGAAAGGTAATACCGCCCGATCTCCATTTCCTTGGCGGCCAGCCGGTCAAAGGCCAGATCGAATTTCAGAACGGCCGAGCGGGCATATTCGGTGTTCGGATACTGTTCGATCACATAGCGCAGATGCCGCAGGGCCTGAAAGGTCAGGCCCTGATCCCGGCCGACATCCTCGATCTGGTCGTAATAGGTGAGCGCGACGATATACGCCGCCCATGCGGCATCGGGATCGCCCGGATACTGGTCGAGGAACCGCTGTGCCGTGGCGCGCGCCTCTTCATACTGCCCGCCGCGATGCTGGGCATAAGCCGTCATCACGATGGAACGACGCGCCCAATCGGTATAAAGGATAAAGACGCTCGATCTCGCGGAAATAGCGCAGCGAGTTTTCGGCGCGCGAGGTGTTCTCAAGAACATACTCCCCCGACGGAAAATTTCCTCGGCTGAATATGCCTCGAGGGACTCATCTTCGCGCACGCGGTTGCCACATGCCGACAGCGACGCGACAAGCGCAAGTGTCAACGCCAGAGAACCCAGTCCCAGCCGCGAGCCGCTCATCCCTCACCCCATTCTTCTGTTCAGGCATGGCCCCGCATGCGAATCCCCGCACCCCGGACCGATCAGTTTGGCTGGTTTCGTAACACGTTTGTCCGACACGCAAAACCGCTTTGCGCGGCTTTCCGCCCTGTCGTTTCGGCAAATGCACGCTTACGCGTGGGCGAGTAGATCAGCGGCGTTGACACCGGCGCCGGGCATGGAATGCGCACGCGGTTCGTCCACCGAAGTCACCCATTCGGAAGGCCGCCGGATCGGCCAGCAACGCCCGGACAAGCCGACCCGTCAGCGTGTGCTCCCGCACGGTGGCCGACATAACGGCTCCAGAATCGGCGCCCCGGCAACCGCCAGATCGCCCATCGCATCCAGCATCTTGTGGCGCACGGGTTCGTTGGCGCGGCGCAGGCCGCCGGGGCTGAGAACATCGGCCCCCTGCACAACCACGGCGTTTTCATAGGTGCCGCCAAGCGCCAGCCCGTTGGCGCTGCATGAAATCGACATCTGCCTGACGGCAGAAGGTGCGGCAATCGCTGAGTTCGCGTACAAACGTCCCGTTGCACAGCGTCAGCTCCATTTGCTGGCGCCCGATCGCGGCATCGGGGAAATCAATCTCGAAGGCGATCGAAAGCTGCTCGGCGGGTTCAAGACGTGCCCAAGCGTCACCCATGCGCACCTCGATGGGGGCCAGAACGCGGATCGCCCGCAAAGGCGCGTCCAGCGTCACGATGCCAGCCTCGACAAAGGCGGAAACGAAGGGCCGGGAAGATCCGTCAAGGATCGGAACCTCGGGACCATCCAGCACGATACGGGCGTTGTGAATCCCGCAACCCGACAGCGCGGCCATCAGGTGCTCGATGGTCGACACGGTCGCGCCAGCGTCATTCGTCAGGCGCGTGCACAGGTTCGCCTCGACAAGGCTGGCGGGCGATACGCGGATATGGCGCTGGTCTTCGGGAAGGTCGCTGCGTTCGAAGACGAAGCCCGAGTCCGCCGGGGCCGGGTGCACCCACATCACGACATCTTGTCCCGAATGCAGGGCAATTCCGTCGAAACGCACACTTTGTTGTAGGGTGGTTTGCACACTGAGCCTTTGGTCTGTTGACGAGACTGTGTTTAGAAAGTGACAACCAATACCTCAAGTCACGCTTTGTGACACCATGTAACACAGTCATCACGGATGCGCGATTTTCCGCCAACCGCCGTCAGGGCCCGTGCAGATCCCTGTTTTCATTAAAAAAAGAACCGGCTTTCGCCGGTTCCTTCAGACTGTTCTGTGACAGCGATTGTTTCCGAAACGTGATCAGTTGGCCTGACGGCGCAGGAAAGCCGGGATCTCGATCCGATCCTGCGAGGGATGCGCCTGCGGTTCATCGTCATAGGCCGAGGGCTGCGGCGCAGCCATCCGGGGCTGCATGCGCTGAGCCTGCGGAGCCGGGGCGGCCGGTGCTTCGTTCGAGCCCGCCATACGATGGATCAGACCACCCAGCGCACCAAAGCGCGACCGCTCGGGCTGCTGCGGAGCCGGCGCCGGTTCGGCTCGGTACTGCTGCTCGGGACGATGCTGCATTTCCGGGCGCGGGGCCGGCTGGGCCTCAGGGCGCTTTTCAACGGCGGCACGCAGGCGGGCCATCGTCTCGGGCGAGGGCTGTCCGGCCTGACGCGACATCGCGGCCGCTTGATGCTGCGGGGCGTGATGCTGGGCGGCGTGCTGCGGCGCATACTGCGGCTGCTGAACCGGCTGCGTGAGGACGATGGTCGGGCGGGCGTTGACGTTCGGATCGTCTGCCAGCACTTCGTCGAGGTTGAACTCGTCCTGAACGGGCGCGCGATCAACCTCGGGCCGATAGGCCGGGGCTGCCGGGGCGCGATACTCGCGGCGCGGTTCGGCGCGGAACTCGACACGGGGTTCCGGGCGCGCTTCCGCGCGGGGCTCGGCACGGAACTCGGCGCGCGGCTCGTAACGGGCTTCGGCGCGGGCGGGTTCGGGCGCATAGACCGGCGCCTCTTCATAGGCGACGGGCTCTTCGTAGGTTTCGACCGGCGCAGGCTCGGCTGCGACCGGCTGGTGGTGGGCCAGCGGTTCGGCCAGGCGGCGGCGCGGGACGTCCAGCGTCTGGGCATCGGCAGCGGCTTCGATGCCGGTCGCGACGACCGATACACGGATCGCGCCGGTCATGTTCGGATCGAGGGTCGAGCCGACGATGATGTTCGCCTCGGCATCGACCTTCTCGCGGATCAGGTTCGCGGCCTCGTCCAGTTCATACAGCGTCAGATCGGCACCACCGGTGACGTTGATCAGAACCCCACGCGCGCCGTTGAGGCTGATTTCGTCCAGCAGCGGGTTCGCGATGGCCTTTTCGGCGGCCTGACGGGCGCGATCGTCGCCCTCGGCCTCGCCGGTGCCCATCATGGCCTTGCCCATCTCGTCCATCACCGCGCGCACGTCGGCGAAATCGAGGTTGATCATGCCCGGGCGAACCATCAGATCGGTCACACCCTTCACGCCTTGATACAGCACGTCATCGGCCATGGCGAAGGCTTCGGTGAAGGTCGTGCGCTCGTTTGCCAGCCGGAACAGGTTCTGGTTCGGGATGATGATCAGCGTGTCGACGACCTTTTGCAGCTCCTCGACGCCTTCCTCGGCCTGGCGCATGCGCTTCGAGCCTTCGAAGGCGAAGGGCTTGGTCACCACGCCGACGGTCAGCACGCCAAGCTCACGCGCGGCCTGTGCGATGATCGGCGCGGCGCCGGTCCCGGTGCCGCCACCCATGCCCGCGGTGATGAAGCACATATGCGCCCCGGCGAGGTGATCGATGATTTCCTCGAGCGTCTCTTCGGCAGCCGAGGCCCCGACCGACGGGCGCGCGCCTGCACCCAGACCTTCGGTGACCTTCACACCCAACTGGATGCGGGCCCGGGCCTTGGATTGCTGCAACGCCTGCGCATCGGTGTTGGCAACGACGAACTCGACACCCTCAAGCGCCTTGTCGATCATGTTGTTGACCGCATTGCCGCCAGCACCGCCCACACCGAACACGGTGATGCGCGGCGTGAGATCTTTCTTCTCGGTCGCGATAAAATTCAATGTCATTGCACTGTCCGCCTGTATTTGGTGCCGGAATTCTTGTCCGAACTGCTCGGTTGGTCATCCGGTCTTTGGTGATTTGCCAGATTTACC
This sequence comes from Paracoccaceae bacterium, assembly GCA_041397065.1. Classification (GTDB taxonomy): domain Bacteria; phylum Pseudomonadota; class Alphaproteobacteria; order Rhodobacterales; family Rhodobacteraceae; genus Pararhodobacter. The sequence goes on from JAWKXG010000007.1 coordinate 161,908, forward strand.
TTTGATTCTAACGCGGTCGGGACTCGGCGTCATCAAAAAAACGAATCAATCGCGCCCCGATCGTGAATTTTTCGTATCGTTTGTCCTTTTTCCTGCCATTTCGGGCACTTGACCCTGCCCGCTGTTACCAGTTTTCGCGGAACCAGCGCATTGCGCGCTTCAGCGGGCGGGCAGAAAAGCGTTCGGTCGGGGCGTCGAAGTCCCACCATTCATCTTGCGGATGGGCCGCAAACTGGCACAGCCCGACAATCGCCGAGAACGAAGGCCCCGTTGCCGCCTGCGGCAGGCCCTGCACCCGGATCGGCCGGCCAAGCCGCACCTGCTGCCCCAGGAAGCGCGCGGCCAACCCGTCCAGACCCGGGATCTGGCTGCCGCCGCCGGTCAGCACGATCTGCTGGCTGGGGAGATAGTCGAAACCGGCCGCATCCAGCCGCGCCCGCACCTCTTCCAGGATCTCCTCGACCCGCGGACGCATGATCCCGATCAGCTCGCTGCGGGTGATGGTGCGCCGATCCTTGTCCCAATCGCCGCTGTCGCCCCCGATCTCGATGATCTCGCGATCATCCTGCCCCGTGGCATGGACACCGCCGTAAAAGGTCTTGATCCGCTCTGCCGTTGACAAGGGCACCTGCAGGCCCTTGGCGATGTCGCCGGTGATGTGGTCGCCGCCCAGCTTGACCGTATCGGCAAAGATCATGTGCTTCTTGATGAAGATCGACAGGCTGGTCAAAGCGCTCCCCAGATCGACACACGCGGCCCCTCAGTTCCTGCTCGTCCTCGACCAAGGCCGCACGGCCTGCCACATGCTGGGCGCCGCCGCCAGACCGGCCACCTCGACGTCGCACCGCTTGAGGCAATGAACAAGGTTCTGAAGGACGCTCGATTCCACGCTCATCAGGCATATCGCACCCAAGGCGGTCGCCCGTCTGACCGCGCGGATCGCCCAGCCCGCTGCGGTGGTCCAGCACGAAGTTCACCGGCTGCGCGTGCAGCACGTCGCGCCCCGCCCCAAGGTCGGGCACATCACAGGCCGCCAGACCGGCGCGATGTCGCATTCCGTGACGTGATCGCCCTCGATTTCGACCCGGCCTTCCAGCCCGTAGCTGCGAAAATCCCCGCCCGAGAAACACAGGATCGCGTGGTCCACCCGCGTCTGCGCCATCTTCTGGGCGTTCTGCAATGCCGTGCGCACCGCACGTTCGGTTTCCGCCATGGCCGCGATTTCGCCAAAGCGCACCCCGCGCGAGCGCGTCGTGCCTGCGCCGATGACCCGAAACGCCGCCTGCCCGGCCATTGCTCCCGACGCCCGCGCCATCGGCGGGCCTGTCCGAAACCCCGAACTTGAGGATCAGACACGCAACCTGAATGCCCCGATGTCCATCACGGCGTTACCGACACCGCGCTGCATCGCCTGCTTGCGCATATTACGCATCGCGCGTTGCGATTGATAGAGATCCGTCATCGGCCCCGACTCCGTTTGCTTGTGGTCTTGTTCTCGTGAATTGCTGCATTGCGCCCTCGGCCAGTCGCAGGGTCGGTCGTGCCGGGTTGCGCATGTCGACGACCGTCACATCACGCGCCAGCAGTCCTGCGCTGCGTCCAGCGCGATCACCCGCTCCAGCGCTCCTGCTACTTTCGGCGGGAAGAAGTATCCGTTGATTGCGATCCAGCACGACATCCCAGCGCCGCTCGCCGATCCGGCAGACCTCGGCATCCGATCCCGCAGCGGCAGGGCGGCGGCCCAAAGAAGCCGTGCCTCGGAAATCGCGGCGGGTGCCCCGGCCCCGACGATCAGCGGCAGATCGGCACGCGCGTCGCGGGTTGCCAGACGCGCCACGCGGTGACCCGTCGCAGCCACAAGATCGAGTCCCCCGGCATGGCGCCAGACCATCGCCGGCATCCTCTCGTCGATCCGCACCTCAAGGACACCGCCCGACCGCACGACCACCGACGCACGATCTACGACATCCAGCGCCTCGGCCTGCGCACGCAACGCCGCAAGATCGAGATCGAACGACGACACTGGCAGGCGCACGGCCAGGATTTGCTCGACGCCCGCCGCAACATCCGGCGAGCGGGACTCGACCCGGATCGATGTGACCTGAAATTGCGGATGGCTGACAACGCTGGCGCGCACCGCCATGACGACATCGACAATCGATGCCCTGCGCCCAGCGTCCGACAGCCAGAACCCGATGAACGCCAGCACCAGAAGAACCGGCAAGCCGACCCGAACGAAATAGCGGATCGTCGGGGTCAGCCACCAGCGGTTCAACCGGTACGCAAGACGACTTGGCGACGGATCGCTACGGGTCTGCGGCTCGTCGGGGATGGCGCGCAAAGTGTCCTGCAAGTCCGGGAGGGACACGGTATAGCCACCCGTCGCGCGCGCCTGCATAAAGTCAGGCGAATAGCTTGCCGAGGGCATCGCGGGGGCGGGTTCCTCGCTGCCCGTATGGTCTGACATTTCCTCTGGCAGCGGCGGCCATGCCGAAGGTAGGGGCTCGACCGGCCAGCGTGCGGCAATGGGTGTGGCCCCGCCCCAGCGCCCTTCGGCGGCTTGCGGAGCCCGGTTTGGCGGCACGACCTCGACGGGGTCGGGCCATTGCCAGTCATTCGCGGCGGTGCGCGGTCTTGCCGCCCGAGTCAACGGCGGCTCACCCGGAAAAACCGTTCCGTCGCGCATCACCGCTGACACGACGCGTCCTCCACCAACCAGCGGCAAAGCGCCGGGAAATCGATGCCGCACTGCGCGGCCTGTTCAGGGCTGAGCGACGTGGGCGTCATACCGGGCTGTGTGTTTGTTTCCAGAAGAATCAAACCACTTAGGCCGCGTTCCTCATCCCAGCGAAAGTCCGTTCTGCTCAGACCCCGGCACCCCAACGCCCGGTGTGCGCGCAGGGCGTAATCCATGCAGGCGTCGAAGATCTCGGTCGGAATCTGCGCCGGAACGACGTGGCGCGATCCACCGGCCGTGTATTTCGCGGCATAGTCATACCAGCCTTCAGTGACGATATCGGTAACCGTCAAGGCGCGGTCGCCCAACACGCTGACGGTCATCTCGCGACCGGCGGCATATCCCTCGACCATCAAGACGTCTGGCATTTCTGCCGAGAGGACCGGCGGGCGGTTTGCCCCTTCAGCGACGATGTAGACACCGACCGAAGAGCCCTCGTTGAAAGGTTTGACAACGTAAGGAGGGGGCAGAAGATGTGACGCCTGAATCGCGGCCTTGTCAGCCAGAACACTGGGGACGACAGGCAGGCCGGCGGCGCGGTACACCTCTTTGGTGCGCTGCTTGTCCATTGCCAATGCCGACGCCAGCACCCCGGAATGCGTGTAGGGAATGCGCAGCCACTCCAGCAGGCCCTGAACACAGCCGTCTTCGCCCCAGCGCCCGTGCAAGGCGTTGAATGCAACATCGGGACCGATGGCCGTCAGGCGCTCAGCCAGATCCGGCCCGGCGTCGATTTCGACGACGTTGTAACCCGCCTCCCGCAGTGCCGCGGCGCACATGCGCCCGCTGGACAAGGACACGTCGCGCTCGGCCGACGTGCCACCCATCAGAACCGCCACCGTGGGGGCTGCCCTGCTCGACATGCCCACCAACTCTGCCTCTCGTGGGGCTTTGCCCCTTTTTTTCTTTCGTTACGGCGCAGCCGATGGCCGCACCAGACGGATTCAACCGTCAAACTTGTCGCGAACCGCGACGTCACCAATACGCATGATTTCCCATTCTAGCGAAATCCCGCTGTTTTGGAATACTTTTTTTCGAACCTCTTCGCCCAGTGACTCGAGGTCGGCAGCCGTCGCCCCGCCCGTATTCACCATGAAATTCGCGTGCATCGGCGACATCTGCGCGCCGCCCACCCGCGCACCGCGCATTCCGGCGTCGTCGATCAACTTCCATGCCTTGAGATCCTGCACATCATCCGCCCGCCCGGTCGAGGAAAACCCGGCCGGGTTGCGGAAGGTCGATCCCGCCGTGCGATCCTTGACTGGCTGAGTCGCATCGCGCTTTTCCAGCTGTGCCTCCATCCGAGCGGCAAGCTCGGCAGCGTCGCCCTTGGGGGGGGCAAATCGCGCCGCGACGATGACCCAACCCTCAGGCAGATTGGACTGCCGGTATTGCAGCCCCAGATCCCCGGCCGCGATCTCGCGCTGTCCGCCAGTGCGCGTGACCACCGTCACGGATTGCAGGACATCGGCGACATAACTGCCATAGCATCCAGCATTCATCCGCACGGCACCGCCAATCGACCCGGGGATCGTGCGCAGGAAGGTCAGGTCCAGCCC
>JAWKXG010000008.1:0-134330 GCA_041397065.1 Paracoccaceae bacterium
TGGTGGCCAGGCCTCGGTGGAATACATTAACAACGTGGCTTGTCGGGCGCGTAAATCTCTGTCTTCTTCGAATAGATCAATCGGAACCTGATTCGTGGAATCCTGCGGAAACGGCGAAATCCAGACCTGGGTTTCATCGACGGTCGTATTGGGCTTGCGGCGGGTCAAGGGGGGCTCCGGGGCTGGTCGACGGGGTTAAGGGATATGGCGCTGCGCGATCTGACCTGTCGCCAGAGTCTTCGCGCCTATCCACGGTGTACGCTGCTATCGATTGAAACAGCCTTTGCCTGGCAGGTTCAAGCTTGGGCGCTTTGCCGTTTGCTCGTGCAAAAATGTAGAGCGTCGGCGCCGCCCGCGCAATTTACCGTCATGTTGTCAGCATAGGTCATGAAGTTCCCTCGGTTCGCACCCGTCATCATCTTTTCGCCACGATCACCAAACTGTATTAACCATTTCAACCCTGACTTGTATGGGTTTGTTAACCATTTCTGCTGCGTTTTGGGCGTTGTTGCAAAACTCTGTCTGCGAAGGATTCACATCGTGAATCCATGCGGTTAGACGGGGTGCATGAGCAAGCCTGCACCCGCCCGCTACCGCACGACGAACTGGTCCAGCTACACGGCTTCGCTTCGCAAGCGCGGGTCGCTGCAGATCTGGTTGGACAAGAACATGGCCTGGGAAGCTCCTCGTGATGGCACGCCCGGTCGTCCTGCGGTGTTCTCGGATGCCGCGATCCAGTTCTGCCTGACCATCAAGGTTTTGTTCAAGCTGCCGCTCCGGCAAACGACCGGGATGGTGGCCAGTTTGCTGAAGATGGCTGGTCTGGACTGGGCGGTGCCTGATTACACGACGCTGTGCCGACGGCAAAAGACACTGGCCGTCCAGATCCCGTATCGCCGTGCCGATGGCCCCTTGAACCTGCTGGTTGATAGCACCGGGATCAAGTTTCTCGGTGATGGCGAATGGCAGGCCAGAAAGCACGGTGTCCAGGGTCGCCGCCAATGGCGCAAGGTGCATCTGGCGATGGATACGGCTACATCTGACATCCGAGCCGTGGAGTTCCCCCCCAGCAGCGATGGCGACAGTCCTGTCTTGCCGGAGCTTCTCGACCGGATCCCCGAGGGCGAAGAGATCGGCACCGTGACCGCTGATGGGGCTTATGACACCCGCCGCTGCCACACCGCCATCATCGACCGAAAGGCCACTCCGATCATCCCGATCCGCAAGAACGGGCGCGCGTGGAAAGAGGACTGTCCCGCAGCCTGCGCCCGCAACGAAACCCTGCGCGCCACCCGGCACTACGGCAGAGCCTTCTGGAAGCGCTGGACAGGATACCATGTCCGAAGCCGGATCGAGGCGAAGATGCGGTGTCTCAAGGCCTTCGGTGAACGCATTGCCGCCAGGGACCCCGACCGCCAAACCGCAGAAATCCAGATCCGTATCGCATTGATGAACCGCTTCTCGGCCTGTGGAACGGCCGAAATCGTCCGCGTTACCTGACGATGAAGGGGAAAGGCGCAATCATGCCTCAGGCCTGAGTTGCACAACAACGCCCATATTGACTGGAAGCGTTGCGTCTTGACATAGCGCGCCGGGCTTTCAATATGACGACTGACTCACATTTCAGGAAAGACCATGGCCACATCGCCCAGACCTTCCGCCAAACCGCGCACCCAACGTGGGCAGGAAACACGCGCCGCCATCTTGCGCGCCGCCGAGGCGGTCATCGGCGAGATCGGCTATGCCGCAGCCTCCATCGCCGACATCACACGCAAGGCAGGGATCGCGCAGGGCACCTTCTACATCTACTTCCAGTCAAAGGATGAGGTTTTTCGCGAACTGGTGATGCAAATGGGAAAGCTCACGCGCTCCTATCTCGCAGAAGCAGTCGCGGAAGCGCCCGATCGACTTACCGCCGAAAAACAAGGCTTGCGGGCATATCTGGCTTTCGTCGCCGAGCGTCCGACGATCTACAACATCGTGCTGGAAGCGCGGTTTGTCGCGCCTGATGCCTATCGCGCCTATTACTCTGTGTTCGCCCGGGGCTATGCGCAGAACCTTTCCAGCGCCGCGCGCGAGGGTGAGGTGCGCCCCGGCGACGCGGAAGTGCGGGCTTGGGCGCTGATGGGCATGGCGACGACCTTGGGCGAGCGCTTTGCCTTGTGGGAACCGGACGCCGATCTGGACAAGGTGGTGAACGAGGCATTTGACATGCTTGAACACGGATTGCGGCCATGACCGGAAAAGGTTGGCCACGCAGTTGGAGTGGGCGGCGGTAATGGGACTTTTACCTGATCTCGCCGCGCGTCGCGCCTCTCTCAGCCCTCACATGCCGGCGTTTATCGATCGCGAGACGGGCGAGTCTTGGACCTTTGCGCAGGCCGATGACGCCGCCGGACGCATGGCCACGGCTCTGCTGAGGCGGGTTCCTCGTGGATCGCGCATTGCCATCCTCAGCCACAACCGCACGGAATTCTTCGTTGCCCTCTTTGCGTGCCTGCGGGCGGGCATGATCCTCGCACCCTTGAACTGGCGCCAGCCCCCGGCCGAGCTGCGCCCCGTCGCCGCCGCCATTCAGTGCGCTCTTGTGTTGCATGATGACGCCTGCGGGCAGCTTGCCGAGGGTCTTGGCCTGCCGTCCATGCGGCTGGCGGTGCCCGATGATGATCCCCTGCCGCCGCGATCCGTCGACGAGGATGCGCCGTGGTATGTTCTTTTCACCTCGGGCACGACCGGCACACCCAAGGCCGTCATCCAGACCCCGCGCATGGTCTTGGCCAATGCGACAAATATCGCGCAATCCATGGGGCTGACGGGGGCGGACGCAACGGTGAATTTCCTGCCTCTGTTCCACACGGCCGGAATTAACCTGTTCACGATGCCGCTGTTCCTGTGGGGTGGCGTGTCGCATGTCTTGCGCAAGTTTGATGCGCAGGCACTGGTGGCCCTGATTGCCGAAGGTGCGATTACCCAGTTTTTCGGCGTGCCGACGATCTATCAGGCGCTTGAAACATTGGATCTGAACGATATCCCGCTGGAGCGCGTGCGCGGTTGGGCCTGTGGCGGTGCGGCTTTGCCTGAACGGTTGATCCGCGATTTCGCTGCGCGGGGCGTGGTTATCCGCAATGGCTTTGGCATGACAGAAACCGGCCCGACCGGCTTTCTGATTGACCCCGAAGGGGCGGTGTCGCGGATCGGTTCGGTCGGCAAGCCGCAGATGCTTACGGAAGCACGGCTGGACGGTGTGCCCGATGGTCACGAGGGCACGGGCGAATTGCAGTTGCGGGGACCAACGGTAACGCCCGGTTACCTTGATAATCCGCAGGCGACGGCCGCCAGTTTTACGTCTGACGGCTGGCTGAAATCCGGCGATGTCGCATCGCGCGATGCGGACGGTTATTACCGCATCATCGACCGGATCAAGGATATGTATATCTCTGGCGGTGAGAATGTTTACCCGGCCGAGGTGGAGAAAGTCCTGATCACCCACCCGTCAATCCTTGAGGCGGCCGTGGTCGGTGTGCCCGATACCAAGTGGGGCGAAACGGGTGTGGCCTTCCTGATCGCCCGGGCAGGGGCCACCATCGACATCGAGGCCCTGCGTCATTGGCTGCGTGAACGGCTGGCAGGCTATAAGCTGCCAAGCGCGTGGCATGTCGTGGACGACCTTCCCCGAACGGCGGCGGGCAAGGTGCGCAAGCCTGAGCTGCGGGCGCGTATCAAATCCCCATGAAGGCCGCGACCACGCGGGCAAAGGCCTCGGGTTGTTCGAGGTTCGGGGAATGCCCCGCGTCCGGAATGACGATGGACTTGGCTTGCGGTGCAGACCGCTCTAGCCACGCTGCGGTTTCGACCGGATAAACCTTGCTTTCGGCCCCGTGGATCGCCAGCAGCGGCACCGGCAACGAACGGATCGCCTCCCGCAGGTCGCATTGGCAAAGCGAATGCCACAGGTCAGCCATGGCAGCCGGGTCGTTTGCGGCGATCCGCATTTCCGCCTGATGGGCGGACATCTCGGCGCAGCCCTCGGGCGCTGCGAACATGGTGCGGGCGATGGCGTGCGTCGCACGCGCCCAATCTGTCGGGACGGTCAGGGCCTTTGCGGTGGTCAGGCCGAGCATCGTGTAGGCCCAGCCCGGCGTGGGCAAGGGGCAGGGCGACATGTCGACGGACACCATCCGCGCGATGCGCCCAGCCCCCTTGGAAAGTGCTGACCAGCCGACTAGGGCACCCAGCGACCAACCCACCAGCGTCACATCCCGAAGGTTTTCGCGCTCCAGCAAGTCGTCGAGCAGTTCGACCGAGCCGTCAATGCTGGCCTGATAGCCTGTCGTTCCGCCATGGGCGGGCAGGTCTGGCGCAAGGCAGGTGGCGTTCAGCCGCTCGGCCACCGGCGCCCAGATATCGCCCGCCATTGTCCAGCCGTGCAACATCACCACGGGCTTGCCGCGCCCCCAGCGATGAACACGGATCGTGCCCATCCTCAGCGGGTGCCCCGAAGGCGGCCAACGATGCCCGTGGGGAAGAAATAGACCGACAGGATGAACAGCAGACCCAGCCACAGCAGCCAGCGATCAGGGTTCAGCAGATCGGGCAACAGCGGCAGGCCCGATGTCGCCTCGGCCAAACCGCCCATCAGAGTCTTCAGATAGTTCTGCGCCAGAACGAAGATCGCGGTGCCAACGACAGCGCCATACATCGTGCCCATGCCGCCGATGACGACGATCAGCAGGATGTCCATCATGATCTCCATCCCCAGGGTCGTCGACGGCCCGACATAGCGCAGCCATACCGCAAACAGCGCCCCGGCAAGTGCGGCGATCATCGCTGACAGGCAGGTAGCCAGTGCGCGATAGGCCACGACGCGATAGCCGATCGCCTCGGCCCGGAAGGCATTTTCGCGGATCGACAGCAGGACACGACCAAAGGGGGAATTGACGATCCGCAGCAGGGCCAGAAACAACCCCAGCGACCCCAGGAACACCAGATAATAGTTCAGGATCTTGCCGTTCAACGAAATGTCAAGAAACTCGAACCGGAAGGCTGGTGTCAGCTCACGCGGGATGCGGATGTTCATGCCATCCTCGCCGCCGGTAAAGGCCGAAAGCTGGCTGACCAGAACGGCCATCGCCGATGCCACGGCAAGAGTGATCATCGCGAAGAAGATCGCGCGGACCCGCAGCGACAACAGCGCCATGAGGAGCGCGACAACCCCCGCCGAAACCATGCCGATCATCGCCCCCAGCACGATGGGGGCATAGCCCGTGCCCATCCGGTCAATGGCGATCGCCACACCGTAGGCGCCCATGCCGAAGAACATGGTATGGGCGAAACTGACGATCCCGCCATATCCCAGCAACAGGTCATAGCTGGCGACCAGAACGATGAAGATGCAGATCCTTGCCGCCGTCTCGAGCGACCGCGATCCGGGCAAAAGAAACGGCGCCAGGGCCAGCACCACTCCGATCACAATCAAAAGGATCGCCAGAATGTGGCTGCGGGGGCGGTCGCCTGAAAGGAATGCCATCATCGCCAGCCCCTATTTCGCTTTCACCACGGGCACCATGCCCATGGGTCGCCACATCAGGATCGCCACCATCAGCGCGATGTTGGACACCAGCGCCAGCTTGGGTTCCAGAAAAGCGGCATAGTTCTGCACCAGACCAACCGTCAGCGCGCCGATAAAGCACCCCTCGACCGAGCCAAGGCCGCCGATGATCACCACAATGAACACAAGGATCATGATTTCGTTGCCCATATGGGCGGTGATAACCTCTTGATACAGGGCCCACATCACCCCGCCGAGCCCCGCCAGAGCCGAGCCCGCTATGAAGACACCAACGAAGACGCGGGTGATGTTATAGCCAAGCGCCTGCACCATCTCGGGGTTTTCGACGCCGGCCCGCACGATCAGCCCCAGCTTGGTGTGCCGCAGCACCGCGCGCAGTGCGAGGAACAGGACAAGGCCCACGGCAACGGCCACCAGCCTGTATTTCTCAAGCGCGGCGCCAAGGAAGGTGATTGCGCCTTTCAAGGTCTCGGGGCGGGAAATGACAATTTCCTGCCCGCCCCACAGGACATAGATCAGTTGCTCGGCAATGATCAGGCCGCCCATCGTGACAAGGATCTGTTGCAGGTGCAGGCCATAAACGGGGCGCACGATCACACGCTCGAACCCCCAGCCCATGACCCCTGTCACCGCCATCGCCGCAAGCACGGCGAGCGCCACGGCCAGCAGGTTCAGAAGCAGCGACGGAGCACCCGTCAGCGACCCCAGTGCCAGCAAGACCGACGTTCCCACGAAGGCACCGAACGAAATGAATGCACCATGGCCAAAGTTGAGAACGTCCATCAGGCCGAATACCAATGTCATGCCCGAGGCGATGACAAAGATCATCATTCCCATGGCAAGACCCGAAACCGTAAGGGTCAGCCAGCTTGTCGGCGACGGGATCGCCAGAAAACCCAGCAGCACCAATGTTGGCACCAACAGGACCGGCAGCCACGGCTTGAGCCTTTCGCGCAGGGGCGCGCGGGTGATTGTCGGGGTGTGATCGGGGGCGGCGCTCATGCGTGTTCCATCCTCAGGCCCATCAGACGTTCTTGCAGGGCGGTATCCTGGGCCAGTTCGGCCATGCTGCCGGCCCAAACGATCCGGCCATCGTCCATAACGGCGGCGTGGTCGCCAAGGGCGCGGGCAAGAGAGAAATTCTGCTCGACCATCAGGATCGAGGCGCCGCGCGCCTTGAGGTCTTTCAGCGCCTTGGCCAACGTCGCGACAATGGCGGGTGCGAGGCCCTTGGACGGCTCGTCGATCAAATAGATCGACCGTTCCTCGATCATCGCGCGAGCGACCGAAAGCATCTGTTTCTGGCCGCCCGACAACGTCCCCGCGGGGCTGTGAAAGAAGGTCCGCAGGGCGGGGAATGCGGCAAAGATCCATTCCAGCCGCCTGGCCGTTGGCGCGCCAGACAGGGCGGCAAGGCGCAGGTTTTCCTCGACAGTGAGGTCCGAAAATATCCCCATATCCTCAGGCACGAACCCCAGTCCGGCACGCGCGATTTGCGCGGGGCTACGCCCGTCGATCCGCGCGCCGTCCAGAATGATTTCCCCGGCATGGGGCTTCCACAGACCCATGATCGTGCGCAGGGTCGTCGTCTTGCCGGCGCCATTGCGACCCAGCAACATCGTCACCCCGCCGCGTGGAACCTGCAGGTCGACGCCGTGCAGGATGTGATATTGCGCGATGTCGGTCTTGACGCCGCTGAGGGTCAGGATCGGGTCAGACATCGGTCAGTTCCTTCCCCAGATAGGCCTCTTGCACGATAGCCGAGGCCATGACCTCGGCGGGGACGCCATCGGCCACCAGCGCGCCGTTGTGCAGCACGATGATCCGGTCGGCGAGGCTGCGGATTACGTCCATCTTGTGTTCGACCAACAGCACGGTGGCGTTCGGATCGGCCTTGATCGAGGCGATCAGTTCAAGGATCACCGGCGCTTCTTCGACGGACATCCCGGCGGTAGGTTCATCGAACATGAAAACGCGGGGCTTCAGCGCGATCATCGCGGCCACCTCCAGCTTGCGCTGATCGCCATGGCTGAGGGCCGAGACCGTATGGTTCGCCAGATGGGTCAGGCGCACGCGCTCCAGCACCTCCTCGGCGGCTTCGATCAGGTCGCGGTGATTTTGGGCCATGGTCCACAAGTTGAACCCGCGCCGCGCGCGGGCTTGCACGACAAGGCGCACGTTTTCCAACACGGTCAGGCGCGGGAACAGGTTGGTGAGCTGGAAGGCGCGGCCCAGTCCCGCATGGGTGCGATCGGCAACCGAGAGCCCGGAAATATCCCGTCCCAGCAGCTCGACGCGCCCGGAGGTGGCGCGGATCTGGCCCGAGATCAGGTTGAAATAGGTCGTCTTGCCAGCGCCGTTGGGGCCGACGATGGCGGTCAGCTGGCCGGGCGTGAAGGAACAGCTCACGGCATTGACAGCGACGTGACCGCCGAAACGAACGGTCAGGTCCCGCGTGACGAGCGAGGGATTCATGCTGAAGATCCGGGAAGAAGGGGAGGGAGCAGGATGGGGGCGCAGCAGGTGCGCCCCCAATGCGGCGATCAGCGGTTGTTGTTGATCGGAACGTTCATCATGTCGGGCGTGATTTCGCGCACCAGTTCCGGCACGGCCCATTCAACGCCATCATGCAGCGCGATGCGGAAGTGATACATCGACTGCATGGCCTGATGGTCCTCGGGGCGGAACCACATTTCGCCCTTCGGCGTCTGGAAGTGCATGCCTTCCATCGCAGCGATCAGCTCTTCGGTGTCGGTCGATCCGTTGGTCGCGTTCAGCGCCTCGACGACGGCGATACCTGCCGCCATGCCACCAGCGGTGAAGAAGTCGGGTGGCGTGCCAAAGCGGGCCATGTGCTGTTCGACCAGCCAGTCGTTCACGGGGTTCTGCGGTATTTCATAGTAGTAATAGGTCGCACCCTCCATCCCCGGGAAGTCGCGATAACCAACCAGCGCCGGCAGGATGTTGCCGCCCGTCGCCAGCTGGATACCGAAGCGACCCGGATCCATGGCCTGAATGCGGCCCATCGGGTTGCCACCCCCTGCCCAGATCACGAACAAGCGACGGTCACCCTCGTGCTGCTGAAGCGCATTGAAAATGCGTTCGGCTGCGGCGGTGAAGTCCGTCGTGTCGGTGGGCACATACTCTTCGTGCACAAGCTGTGCCGCGGTTCCTGCCAGCGCGTCGCGGAAGGCGGCGATGCCGTCACGACCAAAGGCATAATCCTGCGCCAGCGTTGCAATGACGGTGCCTTCGTTCCCCAGCGCAATTGCGTTCGAGATCGCGTCCTGCGACGAGTTGCGCCCGGTGCGGAAGATATAGCGGTTCCACTCGCTGCCGGTGATCGAGTCGGCTACAGCCGGTTCGACCAACAGAATGCGTTCGTATTCTTCGGCCACGGGCAGCATTGCCAGTGCGACGCCCGAACTGGTCGGGCCGACGGCGATTGCCGCGCCATCGTCGCCGAACGCCTGCGCAAGCAAGGCGCGGCCTTCGTCGGGGCGCAACTGGCTGTCGTATTCGATGACGACCAGATCATTGCCATGCACCTGCATGGTGCCGCCGGTCGCGTATTCGATGCCCATCATCAGGCCGGTCTGGCTTTGTGCGGCATACGCCTCGAGCGCGCCCGTCATGTCATGAACATGGGCAATGCGGATTTCATCCGCGAAGGCCGGGGCAACGGACAGAGCCGCCACCGCAGCGGTCAGAAGAAGTTTCATTGAGTTCCTCCCTGCATGAAACATGAACAATGACTCATGTTTCATGCGAGAATGTGAGGGAAGCCCACTTTTGTCAAGGGCTCTTTCCTCGGTTGCGGGGGAGGCCCGAAAACCTGGCAGCGCGAACGACGAATCCTTCCCACCCTGGGCCCTGGAATGCGTTCCTCCTGCACTGCGGCATGGCAAGCATCGGTCACCGCCACCATCTCCCGTCCACACTGCGACGTGAAGGTTGCTCGCGCCGAAGACCACCTGCGATGCACTGGCGAGCCGGCAGGGAACAATGGCGCGGTTCCGAGCGCGCGTTCGCAGTGGAATCTCCTGTCGCGCTGATCACTTATCGGGCAATTGCGGAACCGTGCCCGTCGCGGTTCCGGGTCTTTGTCCTTCCCGGACCAGGCAGCGCAGAGTCGGCGAAATGGGAGGTGGTGGATTTCTAAACCCCGTCCGACATGCTCTTGAACATCACGCTGCGGCGTCTATTGCCCTGTCTTGCCGGGGCGGCACGCCGAATTTGCGGGCATACTCGCGGGAGAACTGGGCCGAGCTTTCATAGCCGACAGCAAAGGCGATGTCGGACACCTTTGCATTTGTCTGTCGCAGGCTTTCGCGTGCGCGCAGCAGCCGCAAGTCTTTCTGGTATTGCAGCGGCGATGTGCCGGTGACGGCCTTGAAATGCTCGAAGAAGGCCGAACTGCTCATGCCGACTTGCTGGGCAAGATCGCCTACCGCAAGCGGCCGGGCAAAATCGGACTGGATCGCGCGTGTGGCCTCGAAGATGCGGCTCGCCGTGGTCTCGACCCACAGGAGCTTTTGCAGGGCCTCGGCATGGGGACCCAACAGCAGCCGCGCGTGAATCTCGCGGGCGGTGATCGGGGCCAGCAGACGGCGAGTCTCGGGACTGTCGCATTGGTGCAGATAGCGCAGCAGGGCATCCTCCATCGCCGGATCGCCGGGGCAGAGCGAGATCGAGAACGGATCGCGAGAGCCTTGGCCTGCGCGCGGCGGCACGTCGGGCGCAAGCCCACGCAGAGTATCGAGGTCGATAGGAAGGACAAGCGCCACATACGGCAGTTCTGCCGAGGCTTCGGTGATGCGCGAGACCACCGGCAGCGCGTGCCTGACGACCAGAGATTGCCCCGAGCCCACGCGCAGGGTCCGGCTGCTGGTGCCGACCTCTTTGGCGCCCTGCAGCACGAGGCACAAGAGAGGGCGGTAAACGGTCGCGTCCTGCCCGGTCGGCGCGGTGTGGCGCAGGAAGTGCATCCCGCTGGGCGCATGAGCCATGGCGGTCTGCCCGGGCGCGTGGCTGTCCATTAGTGCGGTGACTTGGCGCAACAGGGGCATGACGGTCCCTCCTGCGCCCTGAGTAGCACAGACATCCCAGACGCCGAACCAAAAAAGCGATGACCTGGAGGATCAAGCAAGTAATCCGGTCAATTGGGAAAGAATGACGGAGCTCCCCGGACTATGGTCATAGAACAAACTAAGAAGGACGACATTCATGGCCAAGGTTCTCATCACAGGGATAGCAGGCGGTTTCGGCAAGCTAACGGCGCTGTCACTTCTGGCCCATGGGCACAGCGTGGCGGGCAGGGTGCGGGCCCGCGCGGGCCAAATGCCGCCACTGTCGCAGAACTGGAGACCGCAGGCGCTCGGATCGTCGAGATGGACGTGACCAACAGCAACAGCACCGATGGTCGATCACACCGGGGTCGGCCCGCAGATCGAACGCTATAACGGAGTGCTGCATGAGGTGACGCGCACGATCTTCACCAATTTCGGCATCGCGCAGATGCCCGACCTGAACGCCTGAGGAGACCACCATGAACACCATCCTGATCACCGGCGCATCCTCGGGCATCGGCAAGTCCACCGCGTTGCGGTTTCAATCCGAGGGCTGGAACGTCATTGCCACCATGCGCGATCCCGCTGCGGGGGCGGATCTGGCCGCGCTGGACAACGCGCTGGTCACGCGGCTCGACGTGACCGATAGCGCGTCCATCGCGGCGGCGGTGGCCGCGGGGGTCACCCGGTTCGGTCGCATCGACGTCCTTTTGAACAACGCAGGCTATGGCGCCTATGGCCCGCTCGAGGCGTTTTCGACAGACCGCATCCGGCGCCAGTTCGACACCAACGTGATCGGGCTGTTGGAGGTGACCAAGTCTGTTCTGCCGCATATGCGCGCGAACCGCTCGGGGACCATCGTCAACATCTCGTCCATCGGCGGACAGATCACCTTTCCTTTGGGCACGCTCTATCACGGCACGAAATTCGCGGTGGAGGGGCTTTCCGAGGCGCTTCACTATGAACTGGAACCGCTGGGCATCCGGGTGCGCATCGTGCAGCCGGGCATGATCCGCACCGATTTCGGCGGACGCTCCTTCGACTTCGCGATGGATGAGGGCCTGTCGGACTATGCCCTCACGGCCCAGGCGATGGGGCGCCTGTTTGGCAAGCTGGCCGCCAATCCGTCAGCGCCGGAGGTTGTGGCAGATGTGATCTGGCAAGCGGCCAACGATCCCGGCGACCGCCTGCGTTTCCGTGCTGGCCCCGATGCCGACGCGCTATTGGACGCGCGTAAGGCCAAAAGCGACGGGCAGTTCATCAACGAAATGAAAGCGCTCATGGCCGAATAATCGAGGCGGAACCCGAACGAGGTCACCGCGACTTGGCGCAAAGCGCGGCGCTGTTTGTCGCACGCATCCTCTTCAACGAGGCCATCCGTGCCGGTCGCGGTCGCCCTCGACGCGCTGACGCTTCGCTGCTGGACTGCGAGGCATGGGTGAGGAGGGCACCATGCAACGTTGGACATACAAGGCGTTCACAAACGACGGTGTTTGATGCGGCAGGACAAAAGCGGGCGGGTCAATCCTCACCCTCGGGATCAAGTTCCGAGGTCAAACCGTAACGACGCATCTTGTCGTTGAGCGTGCGGCGCGGGATTCCCAGCGTCTCCGCGGCCCGCAGCGTGTTGCCATGATGGGCATCCAGCGCGGACGCGATCTCGCGTGCTTCAAAATCAGCGACGCGGTCGGCAAGTGTCTGAGGGTTCGCTCTGGCAACGGTTGTGCCCGGCAGATCGAAAAGTCCCAAGGCGTAGGCTTCGGCGCTGGCCCTGAGTTCGCGGACGTTCCCCGGCCACGCCACACGCTTCAGCTTTTGTTGCAAGGACCATGAAATATCGGGATCTGCACGACCATAGCGGCGAGCAGCCAGTTGGGCGTAATGGGCGAAGATCAGCGGGATATCGTCGCCGGCCTCGCGTAGGGTCGGGGTGGCGAGTTCTGTGCCGGCCAACCTGAAATAGAGATCCGGCCGGAAACCTTCGACGTCGCGGAGCGGGGATTTCGTCGTTGCGATCACCCGAATATCGAGCGGGCGCGGCGTGGTTTCCCCGATGCGCTCGACCGTTCTTTCTTGCAGAACGCGCAAGAGCTTGGGCTGGACGGAAGGCGGCATCGTCTCGACCTCGTCCAACATCAAGGTGCCGCCGTTGCTTGCTTCCAGCTTGCCCATCCGGCCGGCAGCGTCATGCGCAAAGACACCGGCGCCGTGACCGAAGAGGACAGTTTCGGCCATCGCTTCGGACAGCGCCGCGCAATTGAGCGCGACAAAGGGGCCACTTGCGCGGGCGCTGCCGGCATGGATCGCACGCGCTGCCAGTTCCTTGCCGGTGCCGGTTTCGCCGCAGATCACCACATCGATGTCGACTGACGCCAGTTCCGAGATGCGCTTGCGAAAGGCACGCATCGCGCGGGAGCGGCCCAAGATGCTGCCTTGGTCCCGTTCACATAGAACCCGTTGGAGGCGCGCGACCTCCCGGCGTGCGGCCTGCGCCTCGAGCGTCCGCCGAATGACCGACAGCAAATGCGCGGAGTCGTAGGGTTTCTCGAGGAAATCCTCGGCCCCGGCGCGGATCGCCTCGACCGCGTGCACGACATCTCCGTGCCCTGTGAGCAACACAACAGGCACCCCCAGTGCTTTCTCCCGTAGGGCATGAATGAGCCCGATGCCGTCTGTATCCGGCATGCGCAGATCGCTGATCACCATGTCCGGCGGGGACGACAAGCCCATCAGCAGGTCTTTCGCCGCCGAAAACGCGCGCACCTTGTAGCCCGCCGTCTCGACAAGGTCGGACAGGGCCGTCAGGTGGTCAACATCGTCGTCCACAATATCGATGCATGCGGTCATTGCGGTGCATCCCCGAGCGGCGCAAGCGGCAAGGATACAGTAACTTGCGTTCCGCTCTGCGGGCTCGAACAAATATTCATCACACCGGAAAAATCTGCAAGGATCACCTTGCAGATGGCAAGCCCCAGCCCCAGCCCCTCGCCGGTCTGCTTGGTCGAATAGAAGGGCTCTGCCACGCGCGGCAGGTCGGTGTCGAGAATGCCTGCGCCGTTGTCGGTCACCGTGATGATGGCGGTCGCTCCATCTGTCTCAAGCCTGACGCCGATCTCGGGGGTCGGCGTCGCGTCGACGGCGTCGAGCGCATTGAGCAGCAGGTTCGTGACGACCTGTTCGATCCGCACATCCCCGGCCATGACGTGCACAGGGCCCGGCGGCATGTCCAGCCGCGGCGACACACCGACGGCCTTTGCCCGTGGCAGCACGAGATCGAGCGCGGAACCCAGAGGCGCGCGCAGATCGATCAGGCGGAGTTCGACAGTATCCTTGCGGGCAAAGCTTTTGAGGTGTTTTGTGATCCTCTGCATCCGGCGGATCATGTCGCGGGCCTTGGCGATCCGGCCCGAGGTTTTCCTGTCCTCCGCCCCCATGCCGAGATCGGCCGCCGACAAGGTCGCCTCCATCGCGGCCAGCGGCTGGCTCAACTCGTGGACGATGGCGGCGGACATTCGGCCCATCGCGGCCATCTTCTCGGTATGGATCAGGGCCTCCTGCGCCGAGCGTAGATCGGTTTCGGCCTGCTTTCGCGCTTCGACCTCACGGGCCAGATCGGCGGTGCGTGCGACCACCATCGCCTCGAGCCGTTCGGATTGCGACAGCCGCATGGCAATGATCTGACGGCGTTGCTCGATGCCCTTGACGGTGGCCGCCAAGGCGAGCGTGGCCAAGGCAGCCAGCGCAGCCCATCCCAAGGCGATCAATTGCAACCCGCGCATCGGACGCGCCGCGATAACGGTGCCGCCCGTCGCGGGAACTGGCCCGACGCGGGCCATCCAGTCATCGCCGGATGCATCGGTGCCATCAGGCGGACTGGCCAGAAGCGCCGCCGTCTCACCAAGTCCGACCCCTTCATAGGCCCGGGTGGCAACGAGGTGCTCCAGCGTTTCCGGCGAGAGGGCGAAGAGCGGGCGATACTGCCAGTCCGGCCGCGCCGACAGGAACACCACGCCATGTTCATCGGCCAGCGCGACATCGGCTTCGGCGGCGCGCCATGTCTGCTGCAGCGGGCGCAGATCCAGCTTGACGACCATCACGCCGACGCGGCCGCCGACATCGATCCGCGCCGACAGGAAGTAGCCCGGAACACCCGTGGTGACCCCGATCGCGTAGAATTGGCCCAGCCCAGTCGCAATCGCGTCCTGAAAATAGGGGCGAAAAGCGTAGTTCTCGCCCACGAAGCTTCCCGGTTGGTTCCAGTTCGACGCAGCGATCGTTTCGCCCGATGCATCGATCAGGAACAACTCGTCTGCCCCGGCATGATCTGCGACCATCTCGAGGTAGGCGTTCGCATCCTGCAAGGGCCCGTCGCCCGTCAATGCCTCCCGGACGCGGGCGTCTTCGGCGGCAATGGCGGGCAGGGCGCGAAGCCGGTCGATCTCGGCCTCGACAGCGCGGGTTGTCAGAAGCAGGGTTTGGTCCAGTTCCCGGCGGGCCGTCTCGATCGCGAGGGTCTGCGCGATGAACCAGACCAGCGCCGCGGACAGGCAGGCAATAATGACGGACCGTGCCATGGTCAATCGACCACCTCAAGGGGTACGCGCTCGGCCCTCATGATGTGATCCCGTCCGTCGGTTGGGAGGTCATAGCGACCTGAGCACGGTCCCGTCGCGCTTCGGCCCAGTTGAGCGCCAGCAGCGCCACCACGAGCACCGCACCTGCAACCTCGACAAGGAAGTCGGGCCAGAAGAGGGCGATGATGCCCGGCAACAAAATAACCCGCGTCCAGAGCCGCATCGGCCGCCACAGGAAGGCTTCCAGAACGGCAGCGAAGGCGACCAAACCAAGGATCGCGATGGCTCCGCTCCAGAGCACGAGGGGCAGAGGGCCGCCAACGATGATCTCCTCGTTGAAGACCATGAAAAGCGGGATCAGGTATAGTCCCTTCGCGTATTTCCATGCCTCGACACTCGTCTCCATCGGTTTGGCCCCGGCAATTGCGGCCGCGGCAAACCCTGCCAGCGCCACGGGAGGCGTGACATTGCTGTCTTGCGAATACCAGAAGACAACCAGATGCGCGATCAGAAGAGGAACGCCGAATTCTTCGGTCAGGGCAGGGCCGACGAGAATGATGAGAACGATATAGGCGGCCGTCACCGGCAACCCCATGCCGAGGACCAGAGAGGCGATCAACACGAGAAGCAGCGCCAACACGAGGTTGCCGCCCGAGAAGGCGATCATCATGGCCGAGAACTTCAGACCAAGGCCGGTCAACCCAACGACGCCAACGATGATACCTGCGACCGCGCAGGCCATGGAAACGGCCACGGCATTTCGCGCGCCCAGCTCTAGCGCCTCGAGCGTCAGGGCAACGCCCCGGCGGCAGAGGGCCCAAAAGCCCGCCATGCTCGGTTCCGAGGTAAAGAAGGTCCAGAGCGCCCGGGCCGAGGCCGCAGCAATGATCGACAGGATCGCGTAAAAGCCCACCCGCATAGGCGAGTAGCCCCCAACCAGCAGGGCCACCAGCACCACCAGCGGCAACAGGAAATGCCAGCCTTCAGCGAGAACGGTCCGGGTGCGCGGCAGGTCCGATGCGGGCAGGCCGGTCATGCCTTGCTTTACCGCCGCAATATGGACCAGCAGATAGACAACCCCGAAATAGAGAATGGCCGGGAAAATCGAGACCAGAACGATATCGACGTAAGGGACACGGGTGAATTCCGACATCAGGAACGCGCCAGCCCCCATGAGCGGTGGCATGATCTGCCCGCCCGTGCTCGCCGCGGCCTCGATGCCGCCGGCCTGCGCGGGGCGGTACCCCAATTTCTTCATGAGCGGGATTGTGAAGGCGCCGGTGGTGACCACGTTGGCGATGGCAGAGCCCGAGATCGACCCCATGCCGGCAGAGGCAATCACGGCAGCCTTCGCGGGCCCTCCGCGCTGGCGGCCTGTCGCGGCGTAGGCCAGATCGATGAAGAACTTGCCCGCGCCGGTGACTTCGAGAAACGCGCCGAAAAGGACGAAGATGAAAACGAAGGTGGCGGCCACACCCAGCGGGATGCCGAAGATGCCCTCTGCGCCCAGCGTCATCTGGCTGGCCACACGTTCCAGCGCATAGCCTCGGTGGTTCAGGATGCCGGGCATCATGTCGGCGAGGAAAGGCAGCTCGCCTCGGCTGCCTGCAAAGGCATAGGCGAGGAAGGCCACGCCGATGATCGTCATGCCAAGGCCAACCGCCCGCCGCGCTCCCTCCAAGACGACCAGAATACTCAATACGCCCATCCAGACATCAATCTGGCGGGGAAAGACTTGGCTGGCGATGATGTCGATGTTCAAGGGCACCCAAGCCCCCGCGGCGATCCCGACAAGGATAAGCGGGCCGTCGATGGCCCAGCCAAGTGGGCCCCGCGGCTTGTCGGATCCAAAGACGGGATAAACCAAGAAACACAGGACGAGGATGAATCCCAGATGGATCGGGCGCTGGAAGAACAGGCCGAGCGGCTGAACCCCTGCCGTCCAGAGCTGAAACAGCGACAGTGCGATGCCGATCACCATGATCGCGCGCAGCACGATGGGCGACTTTGGCGCAGGGCTTGATGTGGGGGCGGGGGGAAGGTCGGCTTGCGTGGTCATTGGTCGTTTGTCCCGATTAAGGCGATGGTCACCCGCTCATGCGTGGCGGCCGCAGACAGAGACACCACCCTGTCGCCAATTGTGAGTCTGTGATCGACCGCGCCGGCTCCGGGCCGCAGCACATAGGCATCGCCCGGCACAGGCTCGTCGATCCCGAGGATAAGATAACCGCCCTGTCCGTCGCTTACCTGCTGTCCACGACCGGGGATGTGGTCCAACCCAGCGGCGAAATCCGGCAGATGCGACCAGACCAGCACCATGCGCCCGCCACGGTTCTCATAGCAGTCCGAAACTTCGAAGCCTCTGACGGAATGGCGCCACAAGACGCACCATTCGGTGCCATCAGAAACCTCAAACCGTGCGATCTCTTCGCCGGTTTCGCGCAGGGCGAGAAGCGTTTCGGCAAAGGCTGGCGGGGAAAGTGCAGACAGGAGCAAGAGGGCGAGGTATCGCCCTCTTCTTGTCCAACGCGTCACGGACGGAGGCGGTCAGGCACGGTCGCGCCAATTTCCTCGAAATATCGAATCGCGCCCGGGTGCAGCGGCACCGGGGTTGCGGCCAGCGTGAACTCGACCGTGGTCTGGTTCGCAGCCGGGTGCACGGCCCGCATTTCGGCAATGTTTTCGAACATCGCGCTGGTGATCGCATAGGCGAGTTCGTCCGGCATCTCGGAGGATACGGTCAGCACGTTGGGAATGCCGAGGACAGTGATGTCCTCGTCCACACCGGTATAGGTGCCCCCCTGCAAGGTGCTCAAAGCAAATGTTGCGTCAGCCGCCATTGCGGCCGCGAGCTGCTCTTCGGTCAACGCAATGATCGTGATGTTCTGCGTTGTCGCAAGGTTCAGGATCGACGAGGTCGGCGCACCCACCGACCAGAAGCCTGCGTCGATATCACCATTGGCCAGTGCGTCTGCGGTTTCGTTGAAGTTCAGCCGCTGTTCGTCGATGTCATCATAGGTGATGCCATTGGCTGCGAGGATCGCAGCCGTGTTCACCTCGGTGCCCGAACCGGGCGCCCCGACGGACACGCGCCGACCGCGCAGATCGTCGAGCGTCGTGATCCCGCTGCCTTCCAGAGCCACGATGTGGATCATATTGGCATACAGAGACGCGATGCCCCGCACCATGGAAAGCTGCTGGCCCTCGAAGCGGCCTGTGCCGTTATAGGCCTGAGCGACGGTGTCCGCGAGACCGATGGCAAGGTCAGCGTCGCCCGTCGCGATCAGACCCATGTTCTCGACAGAAGCGCCGGTGACTTCGGCGGTGGCCGAATAGCCCGCGACATGGGTGTTGATGATCTGGGCCAGCCCGCCACCCATTGGGTAGTAGACCCCGCCGGTGCCGCCGGTTGCGATCGATAGCTGGTCCTGTGCAAGCAAAGGTGTCCCGAGCCCGACCGCGATCAGTGTGGCCGCTCCCATCAGGGTCGTGGCCCCGCGAAATTTGTTGTAAACCATGTATTCCTCCCGAGTTTAAGCGATGATCTGTCGTTGCGCGTTCCTCCCGCGACGGGTTCAAATTTTCAGTTTTGTTCGCAGATGTAGACAGTCTTCTGGTCGTCAGGCCGACTTCCGTCGCATTCCTTCGCCACGTTCAAAGCAGGATTTCGCCAAAGGTTTCCGATGCGGTCGTGCCGACGCACGGCAAGATGTCTGTGAACCAGATCATGAGGATGATGCCGCGCGGGCGATCCTGCGTTTGGGCTTTCTTCGCGACCCATCGCTCAGTCTGTTGCAACGTCCGTGCCCCGGGCACCCGGTATCGGTGCGCAACGATTTACCGCTGCCAAGGCGACCTTCCGCTTCCTGCCTTGCTGAGGACTCTCGTCCTTGCGCCGGTGGCCGAGGCGCGCAATCCAAGCCTCGCGCGCAGTCGCCCAACGCAGCCTTGACCGGCTGGCCAAGCGCGGGACAATCCGCGACCTCACCGGGAGAGGGTCGTTCAGGGGCTGGGCGACGGGGTGCGGGGGGACGGCGGCTTGGTTGACCTTGACTGCGGTATTACCGAAGCGTGAACCCGATGGGCACAAGTTGCGCCAGACAAAGAGCATCGACTTCGGTTTGATACTGGCCAATCACCACCAGCGCCAGTTCAGGCGATGCCTCCGCCACGGGGTGCCATGTCCAGCGTCGTCCAACGCATTGCAGCAGACGCGTCTCGCCATCGACCGCCAGAAACCCCTTGATCCGCAAGACGTCGTCGGGGACATGCGCCAGCGCTGCCTCGACTTGGATGCGAGTCACGCGTGACGGGGCTGTCAGGACACGGGTGGCAAAGTCGTGCCTGACCGGATGCGCGTGGCCATCGACAACCGGGGGCATCGCAGCGTCGAGGATGAAGGCCGCAGGCACCGTGCATTCCACCGTGCGCAAGATCTGGGCCCTTGGCGCGATTCCCCGCAGCCGTTTTTCGACCTGTTCGACGGCCTCCACTGACACCAGATCGGCCTTGTTCACCAACACCAGCGTCGCCGGCGCGACCTGCCGGGTCAACAGGTGGTCCCATGCCGTTGGCCTCTGGCTCGTGGCGGCATCGACAACGGTGACGATGCTGTCCAGCCGCGCCCCTTGGACCGACGCCGCGACCTGCGCGATTCCCGCCGGGTCGGATACGCCGCTGCATTCGATCAGAATCGCGTCGGCGGGTTCAGGGCGCGCCGCGATCTGCGCCAGCCCGCGCGCAACGCCGCCTGACAGGCTGCAACAGACGCATCCATTTGACAGGGCTGTCGTGTCATCGCTGACCTCGGAGATCAGCGCCGCATCGATGTTGAGCGCGGCGAAGTCGTTGACCATCGCAGCGATCTTCAGCCCATGCTTCGCCGTCAGCAGGTGACGCAGCAGCGTCGTTTTTCCCGCGCCCAGAAAACCCGCGACGATCACGACCGGCACTGTCACCGTGCTGGCCTGCGTCCGGGCGCGGTTCAGCGACACAGCCTCGACCATGCCGACCAGCGTGTCGAGCGTGTCGAAGGCCCGCAGATACTCGGCGGGTGAAGCGCGTTCAGTCATCGCAGGCAAAGACCTTGCCGCCCAACACCGTCGCGCGCACGCGGATGTCGCGGATCGCCATCGGATCGGCATCGTAGGGGTCAGAGCCAAGCACCGCGAAATCGGCCAGTTTGCCCGGTTCGATGGACCCGATCAGATGATCGCGCCGCAGCACATGGGCCGCGTCAACGGTGATCGCCCGCATCGCCCGGTCGACGCCGATGCATTCGCCGGGGGCATAGACAGTCTCGCCATCCAGCGCGACGCGGTTGACCGCGATCCAGACCGCGATCAGCGGATTGATCGGCGTCAGCACCAACGAATAATCCGAATGGATCGCAAAGATCACGCCCTCGCGTTCCAACGAGCCCAGACGCGCGGTCGATTCCGCGCGGTCAGGGCCAAAGCCTTCGGCGGCGTGCAATTGCCCGCGATAGTGCACGAAGTAGTTGTTGACGCTGGCCAATCCCCCCAGCGCCTTCAACCGCCGCGCCTGCGCGGGCGTTGAAATGCAGTAATGCTCAATGGTGAACCGGTGGTCAAAGCGCGGATGGGCCAGTTGCAACTGTTCCAGCACGTCCAGCGTCATCTCGACCGTTTCATCGCCGTTGGCGTGGCTGTGAATCTGGATGCCCGCCTTCCAGTAGGGCAGCATGGTTTCGAACAGCTCTTCCCACGGGGTTTCGCCCCGGTGGCCTTCGTGACCATCCAGATAGCCGGGGTAATTCAGCCTGAGCGTCATCGCGGGATAGGACCCGTCATTGACGAACTTGATCCCGTGAAACGCCAGCTTGTCGGTGTTCTTTGCCTGCAAACCCTTGAGAAACTTAACCGTGTCCGCACCGTGGGTCGACCGCAGCTTGCCCTCGATGGGGACAAGACAGACGCGGAGGGGAAAGTCGGGGTCGTTGACCACCTTGAGATGCTCGGCATATTCGGCATCGAAATGAAGCGCGCCAAAGGCCATGTCGGCAGTGGTAGTGATGCCCACGCGCTGCGCGGTGCGCCCCAGTGCGCGGATGCCCTGCATCCCGGCCTCAGGGTTGGCCAGATGCTTGGCCACGGCGGCAAT
This sequence comes from Paracoccaceae bacterium, assembly GCA_041397065.1. Lineage (GTDB taxonomy): Bacteria > Pseudomonadota > Alphaproteobacteria > Rhodobacterales > Rhodobacteraceae > Pararhodobacter. The sequence continues at coordinate 21,336 of JAWKXG010000008.1, forward strand.
GGCGATCTGGGTCGCGCCAAGTTCGATGAACTGGCCGTTCAGACGGCCATCGGGGTATTTCTCGATCCCATAGACATTGGTGCTGTCATCCACGCCGATCTGCGCCAGCATCGGCGTGTTGGCGACCACTACATGCGGCGCATAGGTCATCACCCAGATGGGGCGCGTGCTGGAAATGCCGTCCAGCGTATCGCGATCCAGATGCCCGCCCTGCACCGCCGGGTCCAGACCCCATGCCAGCACGGGCTGATCCTGCGGGCCGGCGTCACACGCAGCCTTCAGCGCGGCCAGCACCCCTTCGCGGGTCTTGATGCCGGCTTCATACCCGCGCGGCCCCTGCTGTTCGATGGGGCCGATATAGGTGAGCCCCATCAGCGTGCCGGAAATGCGAAAATGCGTGTGCGGGTCGATAAAGCCGGGAAAGATCACGTCGTCTTTGAACCGGTCGTCCACGGTATAGGGTTCGCGCTCCAGCCAAGGCTTCATGGATTCCAGTGTGCCGACCGACACGATGCGCCCGTCCTTGACGGCGACCGCGGTAGCAAGGGGTCTGCCCGCGTCCATCGTTCGGATGCGGCGGGCGGTAAACACGGTCATGGCGGTCATGTGGGCTCCACAATGCAAAAGGGGACATCAGGCCTATTCAGAAGGCAGCGAAAGCGGCGCCACAGTTGCACGGTCAAAACCGTTTCGATCGCATCCGCCATCAATCCCCGCGACGTCCATCCGGCGTTTCCCGGCGTGCCGCCGTCATCCTGGTGCAAGATCCGATCCATGCGTCTTGCCTTGGAGAGTGTGCAGGACAAAAGCTTAGTGCCGGTCGAACAGCCGCGTGACGGGCTCGTCTTGCAGGAAATGGGCCAGATCCTTGCTCTGGGCGGCCCGCACAGGGCTTTGCCTCCAGTCGGCCGCATCCTGTGCCGATCGCCATTCGGTGAACACGCAGATGACGTCCGGGTCCTGACGATCCGCCAACAAAAAGGCCTGAACAAAGCCCGGAATCGCCTCGGCGCATTCCTCAAACACCCGGCGCGCGCGAAACGCTTGCAGGGCGGTGTCGCGGGTGCCCGGTTTCACACGGATGCTCAGTTGCCCCAGAACACTCATGGTGTCTCCTCATCTGTTCTGCCCAAGTCGAAGCCGCCAGTATAGCCCAACACCCCGCACGCAGCGCGGGCGATAACCCGCCCATAGGCATCGAGGTCGGACGGAAGCAGCGGGCCCATCCCGAGTTCGGTCTGAAGGCCTGTCATCGTGATGATCTGCACCGCATGGGCCACCGTCTCGCGCGTGACGGGCGCGGCCAACTGGTCGGCGTAATCCTGAAGGGCATCATTGGTGCGCACCACCACTTGGGGGGCGATCATTGCCATCGCACCAAAATTTTCGAACCGGTTCTGGGCAAGCTCTGCCATCGCGCGGTAGAAACCGCGGTTTCGCGCGACCAGCTTGCGACCTTCGACGGCCATGCGAAAGAAAAGGGCAAAGAGGGTGCCGTTCGTTGCCCGAGACATATCAAGCGCGGCGATGGTCGCGCGAAAGTCTTCCAGCACGCCTTCGGTGCCGCGCGCCAGCAGTTCATCCTTGTCAGCGAACTGGTGATAGAAGGACCCCACCGACAGGCCCGATGTCGCGATGAACTGGGCAATCGTGCTGCCGGCATACCCATTGGCCCAGAAAACCTCGTTCGCCGCTTGCAGCAGCTTTTCCTCGGCCTCGATTCCGCGCTGGCTGCGCTTGCGGGGCTTCTTGACGGGTTGGGCAGTCGATTTGGGCATTGGGTCTCTTTTCCGGGGTCAGGTCACAGCGGCAGGGTCAATGCATCCAGCGTCTCCGGCCACGGTGTCATGTTCAGATTTCCTGTCTCGGTGATCAACACCGTATCGGAATGCCGGAACCCGCCCAGCCCGGGCAGATAGATCCCCGGTTCGATGGTGAAGACCATGCCGGGGCGGATTTCGCGGTGATCGCCCTCGGCCAGGAAGGGGCCTTCGTGCCCGGTCACGCCCATCCCGTGCCCCGTGCGGTGCAAGAGCGCCTCGCCATAGCCCGCCTTGCGCAACAGCGCGTTCACCGCCGCGTCGACGTCATGCATGATTGCTCCGGGCACGGCCAGTTCGTAAGCCAGCGCCCGGGCCTGCATCATCACGTCAAAGGGCCGCCGCGCGGGCTCGGGGACGTGGCCCAGAAAGAACGTCCGCTCGACCTCGCCGCCATAGCCGTTGGCGGTGCCCGCCGACAGGGCAACATGGGGGCCACCTTCGGTGAACGGGATGAACAGGTCGGTAAAGTTGTGCGGATCGTGGCTGATGGATTGCGGCTGCGCCCCGGCCTGCAGGCGCGTCGAAAACAGGTTGCTCGAGGGCAGATCGGTATACATCTGCCGCGTCATCCGGCCCGAGGCGGCGCTGTAGACGCTCATCGCCAGCGCGCCGGGGCGGCTTTGTTCCAGCACCGTCTCCATGCCCAACATCATCATAGTGCAGGCGTATTGATGGCGGTTGATGTCCCAGGGCGACTTGATGGCGCGCAGGTCCTCGACGATTTCGGTCACGACATGGCGCCCGTTCAGCGCGGCAACCAGATAGTGCGGGCAGTCGCTTTCGATCCCGATGCGCTGCGCCCCGCCCAGAACCTCGGCCAGCTTGGCATCCCATCCCTGCCCCTCGGGGGCGGGAAACTCGAAATAGGGCGCGAATTCCAGCGCGCCCACCGAGCGGATGCGCACATGCGGCTCTTCCAGCCGGGGCATGACAAAGACCGGTGTGCCCTGCGCGGGCAGCACCAGAATGAAGGGGCGTTCATGCACCATATTGGCGAAGTTCGTCAGATAGACGACGTTGTCCGGGTTGAAGATCACCAGCGCCTCCAGCCCGGCGCGCGCCATCGCCGCCTGCGCGCGGGTGCGGCGGGCCTTGATCTCGGAGGGTTCGGGCGGGGTGCAAAGGGGGGTGATGGTCATGGCGCCCTCGGGGGTTCAGCGGACAAAGAAAAGCGAAATGGACGGAAGCCAGCTGATCAGCCCCAGCGCCACGATCATCAGCAGGATGAACGGCACCGCTGCCTTCACAAGTTCGATGAACTTCGCCTTGAAGGCCGTCATCGCCACGATCAGGTTCAGGCCCACCGGCGGGGTCAGCAGCCCGATTTCGAGGTTCACGATCATGATGATCCCGAAGACCACCTTGTCGAACCCATAGACCGCCGCCACCGGCGCAAGGATCGGCGCAAGGATCAGGATCGCCTCGGCCGTGGTCATCACGGCGCCGACGGCCAGAAGAAGCAGGTTCACGACGATGATGAAGGTCACCGGGCTGTCGATCCACCCTTCGACCAGACCGACCATCATGTCGGGCACCCGGTTTTCGATCAGGATGAGGTTGAGGCTGAGAGCCACGGCAATCAGCGGAAACAGCGCGCCGCCCAGCTTGGCCGATTCCAAACCACGGCCTTAAGGTCCCGCAGACCGATCTCGCGGTGCACGGCCAGTTCGATGAGGACAGCATACAGCAGCGCGACGGCGGCGGCCTCGGTCGGTACGAAAAGAAGCCCGAATAGATCCCGCCCAGCAGCAAGACAGGCATCATCAGTGCCCAGATACCGGCCCGCAGCGCGCGGATCAGTCCGGACATCGAAAAGCGCCGGGTCGGCATGTTCCAGTTGGCGATCACCGCATAGGCCGCGAACAGCGCGACCAACAACAGCCCCGGCCCCACACCCGCGCGGAACAGGTCGACGATCGAGGTTTCGGTGACCAGACCGTAAAGGATCAACGGGATCGAGGGCGGAATGATGATGCCCAGCGTCCCGCCCGACATGACCGTGCCCAGCGAGAAACGGTTGCTGTAACCGGCCTCGCGCATCGCAGGATAGATCACGCTGCCAATGGCGATCATCGTCACGATGGACGAGCCGGAAATAGCCGCGAAGATCGCCGAACTCAGGATCGCCGCAACTCCCAGACCTCCGGGCAGATGGCCCACTAGGGCGCGCGCGACATCGGTCAGGCGGCGGGCGGTGGTGCCCTTGGTCATCACCCCGCCGCACAGCATGAACATGGGGATCGCGAGGATCAGTTCCTTGTCCAGCGACACGAACATGTCCTCGATGATCCAGCTCAGATGCCCGCGCCCCCAGACGGTTTGCGAAAAGGCGATGGCGGCCAGCAGGATGATCAACAGCGGCTGACGCAGAACCAGCAGCGCCGCGACGATGGCCAACAGGAGCAGCGTGTTCATTCCAGCGTCTCCCCGTTGGCGGGTCGCAGGTCAGGCCAGATTGCAAAGGCAAGGTAGCGGATGGCGGCCGAGGCAAAGCCCAGCGGAATGGCGATCTGCACTTTCCAGATTTCGATGCTGACACCCGACGACCCGCGTTGGCCCGACAGGTAGGTGTCGTGAACATAGATGGCGGCTATGACAGCGACCGCCGTCAGAAAAGCGAAGGTGAAAACATCGGCGACCCGGTTGGCCGACTGGTCCCAAGCTGCCGGAAACAGGCGCTGGCCGACCTTTGGCACCAGTTGCGCACCCGTCCACGTCGCGATGCCGATCCCGGTAAACGCGCCCAAAACCAGCAGATAGACGGCGATCTTTTGCGAGCCATAAAACACCAACCCGCGCCCGTCGATTCCGACAAGGCCCAAAAGGGGCATCAGGGCTTCGCGCAGCAGAACGTCATAGATCAACAGGCAGGCGATGGCCGAAAAGGCCAGGATCGCCACCCAGACCTCGACAGTGTGCCAACCGTCCAGAAAGGACCGGACCTTTGAGGGGGCAGCCGTGCGCATCGCGTCAACCTCGGATGGGGCTCGGATTGGGGAAGTCAGGGCGCGCGAACGGCGCGCCCTGAAAGGGGGACCTCAGCCGCCGCAAGCGACGCGCGCGGCTTCGAGCGCGTCCCAGAACACCAGACCCTCAGGCGACGATTCGGCGAGAACCTCGGCATAGTATTCTTCGATACCCTCGCGCCACGCCGCAGCCTCTTCGGGGGTCGGGATGGCAACGGTGCCCCCGCGCGATTCATGCAAAGCATAGAGCTGGCTTTCGAACGCGTAGAAGGCCGCCGAGCGTTCCGCCGCCGGATGGCGCTGCAGGGCCCGTTCGATACCCGCCTGATCTTCGGCCGACAGGCCATCCCAGACACTTTGGTTGATCAGGATCACGCCGGGCGGCAGGCCGATGTCGATCTTGGACAGGACAGGCGCGACCTGCGCGATGCCAGCGAACATGTAGAACACAGGGATCGTGGGATAGACGTCGATCAATCCGGTCGAGATACTCGACGCCGCCTCGGTCACCGCGACAAGGCTGGGATAGGCGCCCATGCGCTCCCAGAACCGGTTGGTGATCGGGTTTGCCGCACCGCCCAAGCGCAGGCCGTTGATCGACTCGGGCGAGGTAAAGGCCTGCCCGCCCGACAATTGGAACGAGCCCACCTCGGTCCAGTCCACAAGGCGCAGGCCGGTTGGCTGCAACAGGGTCTGGAAGTCGTCATGCACGGAATCGAGGATGCACGAGCGAACATCCATGTCGTTGTAATAGAACAGCATCGCCACGAGATAGGCGTCGCGCAACTGATCCGCGAGGCCGGCGGTCGAGAAGGCGCCCATGTCGATCCGGCCGCGCATCACCTGCGGCAGCACCGTGTTCTCGGGGCCAAGCTGCGAGTTGTAGAAGATCTCGATCTGGACATTGCCGTTGGTTTCTTCGGCGACATCGGCAGCGAACTGGTCGAACTGCTGCTGCCAAATGGTGTTCACGGGCGCAGCCGTAGACATCCGCAAGGTATGCTGTTGCGCCGCGACGGGCATCAAGCCAAGGCCGGCGCTGACGGCAAGCGCTGCCGCCAAGTGACGGGTGTTGAACATATTTTCCTCCCTGGCACCGGATGATGAACATGGTGCCACGGAACCCTACAAATAGTAGAATTCTTTGTCTAGAAGAATCATTCGCGTTTATGACATGGCGCTGAAAGCCGTGGTCGCGACCCGGGAAACCGATCGCATAACCCGTTCCCTTACAGGAATCGCCCGAAAATGCTGTCCCTGCGCGGGGTGGGGTGCTGGGTGAGTTGGTGGAGCCAGACGATTTCAATCACCCACGACTTGGGGGTCGATGCGGGAGGGTTTCTGCACGTCCGGAAACCTGTCACGTCGACATCGGCCCCTCTCGCAAAGCGGGAAACCGTTCTGGCGTCGGCGACGAAATCAGAACCCAGTCAGTCGATGGTTTCCGCGACCGCGAAGCGCCGGAAAGCAAACTGCATCGCGACCAATGTCAGGAGTCCGAGCAACGTCAGCGTGACCCAACTGGCCACGCCAGCAAGGACCAATCCGCTTTCCATCAACTTGACTGCGACCAGCCCCACGGCACCCGACACCCCCAGTGCGACAAAGACCAAGATCGTCTTACCGATGAACTCGACCAGCGAGCGCCCCATGAATTCGAAATCTGCCTTCCCCATTGCAATCAGCTTGGTCGGGAACAACAGGTGGATCGTGTTTTCGACCGCGTAGATCAGCAGCATCAACGGAAGCGCAAAGGCGGCTACCACGAGGGCAACTTGGGGTGTGACCGCATCCGCAAAGACCAGCGCGCTCGCGATAGCGGTCAACGCAATGCCAAAGGCCAGCAGGACCTGAACCACGAGCTGCCCCGCGCAGATGCGCCAAGGTGCAATGGGCAGCGTCTTGTAGATTTCCATCCGGCTCAGGTCACCGCGAAAGTCGCAGACCAGATTGCGCGGCAGGATGAAGGCAAAGAAGACATAGACGATCATCAACGTCTGAACGTCCGTCACCGGCGCGCCGAGCGCCATGGATATCGGCACAATAGACGCGGCGAGACCCGCAAAAATGAAGACCAGCTTCGAGGAATTTCGCAGCGCGTTCAGCGCCTGCCGCCACGCAATCGGCCCCAAGCCCCCAGCGATGGGGGCGCGACGGATCGAAGTCACCTCGGTCCGCTGGGTCGCAAAGAAGGATCCGCCTTGCCGGATACGATCCCACCGGCTGCTGAGCCGGGCGTTTTCCGCCAGAGAGCGGTCGATCGTGCGCGCATCGAGCGCGATGGCCGCATACAGCAACGCCGCATTGATGACGACCGCGACAAGGGCCCACAGGGCCAACTCTGAAATCGTCGGCGCCACGAAAAGTTCGGCGAACACGATGTAGGGGGTCAGGATAATGGACCCGACCCACGAGTGCCGAAAGTCCGACAGCAGGTCGAGCACGCCAAGATCGGGCATGGCCCAGGCGTAAAGCACGGTTGCCGCGACGAATGCGCCGAACAACGCCGTGACGGGCCAGCGGAACCGTGACAGCCAACTGCCATCCAGCGCGTGCCCCGACATGCCGATGACGGCGCTGTTCAACTGGACGAAAACCAGCGTCAGGACCGTGGCAACAAAGGCCATGAGCGCAGACCCTGTCTGCGCCTTCATAAAGAGCGTGATGAACAGGCTGCTCAGGATGACGCCCGCGAGATAGGCGCCAAATTTATAGAGGATCAGATCCCGGCGCCGGAACGGCCGGGTAAAGAGGAAATTGATCTCGTGGGGAGAGAAATGAAACGTCGGACCCGTTGTCATCAAGACGGTCAGCAGCGATAGCCCGAACATGGCCAGCGGCATGAAGGTCATGATCTGCGCGCTCAAGGCGTGCCGGTCCATGCTTGCGAACCCGAACAGGCTGGTGTCCGCGGAACTGTTTGCGTCGATCACGAACCAGATGATCCCCCCGAAAGCCAGGGTGAAAAGCAGGCCACGCACACTTGCCAATTGACGCAAGCGCTGACGCAGACCGCCGCGCAGGCGCAGCATGAGAAGGTGACGAAGGGCCGGATCCATCGCTCAGGCCGCCTTTGTCGCCGCGGCCTGTTTCGAGGCCTGCGTGATCGAGAAATACACCTCCTCAAGCGCCGAGGTGCTGTCGGTATGGCCGACCTCGGTCAACAGGTCCGCCATCGTGCCGAACCGGCGGCACTCGCCATGGTTCAGCACCATGATATGGGTGCACAGGTTCTCGAACAGGCTCAGAAGATGCGAGCTGATGATGATCGCCGCACCGGCCCGCGCCCGGTCGCGGATGGCTTGCTGGATTCCCCGGATCCCTTGCGGATCCAGCCCCGTCAGAGGTTCATCGAACAGGATCACTTTCGGGTTGTGCAAAAAGGCGCAGGCAATCGCTACCTTCTGCCGCATCCCGCGCGACAGGTCATGGACGAGCGTGTTGCGCTTGTGGGTCAGTTCGAACGACGCCAGCAACGCCTCGGCCTCGGCTTCGAAGTTGGGCAACTTGTAAGCCGCCGCCGTGAAAGCGAGGTGCTCCCATACCGTCATGGTGTCAAAGAGCCGGGGATCATCAGGGATATACCCGAGGTTCGACTTGGCTCCGATGGCGTCGCGAACAACGTCATGGCCAGCAATCAGCAGACTGCCTGAACTGGGCGGGATGATCCCGCACAATGTCCGAAGGGTCGTTGTCTTGCCCGCCCCGTTTGGCCCGAGCAATCCCAGAATCTGGCCGGGTTCAACCGTAAAGCTGAGGTTCTTGACGGCGGTAAAGCCCTTGTACTGCTTGCTGAAGTTCGTGACCGTGATCATCTGCGCTTTGCTCAACACTTTCCGGATTGTCGACAGCTGGGTGCGTAGGCCGAGTCTGCAACGCCGCCCTATGCCTCGATGGGTCGCACGGGATCGTGGCAAATCTAAGGTCAGATCCGCGCCGACGAACTGACGACATGGAAACGCGAGATGGCTGAACTGAGTGGCGTTCGGTTCGCCGGGGTCTGAGCAAGAAACACGGATAGGGCCAAAACAGGGTCCGTCCCCAATGGCCTTCTTGGGAACAAAGCGCACCATGTCGCAAATCTTGGGCCGATACCGGCGATCCGCTTTGTTTGGCAGGATCTGCCAGGATCAGCTGTTCCTCGCCTGCGGCAAGTGGGGCCTTGGCCCGGTCAATTGGCCCACGGCGGTGGCCAAAGGCATTGCACGCAGACCGTTTCCCGCCGGGACCTCCCGTTCACTGGCATAGACAAGGATCTTCCGGTCCGCTTTGATATCATCCACTGCCAGATGGAAACCACGCGACACCTTGGGTGCTGTGGTGCGCTTGATCTCGATGGCCCAGATTTCATCGCCGGGAAGCCGCAGGACGAGGTCCAGCTCGGCCCCCGCCGCAGTTCGGTAGAAAAAGGGCTCGGTCCCCGTTGGCGCGGCGGCGATCAAAGTCTCGATGCAGAACCCTTCCCAACTGCCGCCAACCACCGGATGCCCCAGCAGGCTTTCCAGCGAACCGAGGCCAAGCAAGGCATGGACGAGGCCGCTATCCCTGACAAAGACCTTTGGCGACTTGACCAAGCGCTTGCCTGCATTCTCGTGCCAAGGCTGCAGGCGCCGCACCAACATGAGGTCGACGAGCAAATCAAGGTATCGTCCCACCGTCTGGCCCGAGACGCCCAGACCCTCGGCCAGCGCACTCGCATTCAGCAGGCCGCCCTGAGCATGCGCCAGCATCGTCCAGAATCGGCGCAGCGTCGCGGCAGGGATGCGCGGCCCAAGGGCAGGGATGTCGCGCTCCAGATAAGTGCGCAGAAAATCCTCGCGCCAAGTCAGGCTGTCCCGGTCGCTGGCCGCTTGGAAGCTGTCGGGGAAACCGCCGCGCAGCCACAGGTCATTCAGCCTGTCCGCGCCCACTTCGTCCAGTTGCAGAGGCGGCATCTCGATATAGCGAACGCGCCCGGCAAGGGACTCGGCCGACTGATGCAGCAGCACATTCGATGCCGACCCTAGCAACAGGAACTGCCCTGTGCGGACACCCTTGCGCCGTCGCATGTCGATCTGGCCACGAAGGGTCTTGAACAGGTCCGGCATCTGCTGAACCTCATCCAGAATGACGAGCTTGCCGACCTGTTCGTCCAGATAAAGATCGGGCTCTGACAGGACTTGCCGATCCGCGTCGCGTTCCAGATCGAGATACACGGATGGGCGTTGCTCGGCGATCTCAAGCGCAAGCGTGGTCTTGCCAACCTGCCGGGGTCCCAAAAGGACAACGGCCGCCTGAGCGTCGAGGGCGGATTGCACGGTCTGTGTGGTCTGGCGCTGGTACATACCTTGCAATTACTCCATGATGTGGAAGATTTGCAAGGTTATTATGGTCACTCAGGCAGCCGCGGGGCAGGGGCCGTCGATGAAGTGCACAGCATTTTCCCAAACCAAGTCAGGCCGAAGGCGACACACATGGGCCACCCGTCTCGTTCAGCCGCTCCATGTCGCTGTCCCGCCGGGCTGCTGCACCATTCGCAGCGCATCCGGATCAGCTTCGGCCCCCCTGCCTTGTCAGCAGGCCGAACAGCTCGCTTTGGGACGAGATGCCCAGTTTCTTGTACAGATTGCGGCGATGGACTTTGACCGTATGCCCCGAAATCCCGAGGTTCAGCCCGATTGCCCGGCTTGAATGCCCCTGAACGATAAGCGCGGCGACCTCAGCCTCGCGGGTCGAAATTTCTGTCCCGGCTTCCCGGGAGGCTTTCAGGAAACGATGCTCGACCGAGGCATGCGACTGCGGATCGCGCTTTGCGGGCTTGCCCAGCACGGACAGCATGCCGGGAACCAGAACAGCCGACAGGGCCCGGAACCGCGCCACCTCGCTGGCCCTGAACCGCTTGGTGCCGGAATGCCTGCCCAGCGACAGATGGATCGCCGTTTCCTCGTTCACGCGGGCGACAAAGCCGACATCATCAACAAGACCCGTCGCACCGAGGTAACTGGAGAAATACTCGCTGGTTTCGAACCGGTCAGGCGCAATCTCGCGCAGCGCACTGACCGCCCAATCCTGAGTCTCGAAAGCGAGCTTGTAAAAGGGATCCAGCATGTAACCGAAGCGGTGATAGTCGCGGTCGAACAGCGCTTCCAGATGCGGTTCGCGAACCCATTGAAACAGGCTCTCAGGCGCTCCGACGCGATGGTATCGAAGGGCGATCACGTTTTGCACCGCAAAGGTCTGTCGGCAGAAGGGGATTATGTGGGCCGCGTATTCTTCAAGCGTTCTTGCAGCGCAAATGCGGCCGAAGAACTCATACTCCATTGGATTTCCTTGCAAAATCGCGGTCAAATGCCTTTGCCCCTGATAATACCCTATTGTAAGAATCTTCCTGAACAATACCTCTTTGGTGGTATTGTGTCAAATTGCATCCATCGAAATCCTGAGGACACGGGAGGCGTCAGGCATCGCCACGATGCGGATCTCGCAGCCTGAACAGAACAGGGAGACTGAGATGACAGAGCACAAAACGCAGACCTCGTCGCGTCGCGGGTTCCTGATGGGTGCCGGTGCAATGACGGCGGGTTCGGCCACAATGCTGGCCGGGATCAACCAAACCGCGCAGGCCCAGACCAGCGACCCGGTGGTGATCGGATGTCCGGCACCGTTGACCGGTATCGTTGCCGCCGACGGGCTGGAATTCCGCCGCGGGCTTGAGATGGCCGCGGACGAGATCAACGCGGCCGGCGGCATTCTTGGCCGCCCGGTCGAGCTGGTCTTTGCCGACACCCAAAGCGCCGGTGTCGACGTGGTGATCCAGGCCGCGCAGCGCCTGATCGACCGCGACAACGCCAGCGCGCTGATCGCGGGGTACAACCTTGAAAACGGCACCGCGCTGCATGACGTGGCCGCCGATGCCGGGGTGATCGCGATGCATGCGAACACGGTTCAGGTGCATGACGAACTGGTCATGTCCGACCCCGACCGCTACTGGGGCACGTTCCAGTATGACCCGCCCGAAACGATGTATGGCTCGGGCTTCCTGAAGTTTCTGGCCGATATCGAGGCCAAGGGCGATTTCACCCGCCCCAACAACAAGATCGCCATCGTCACCGGCCCTGGCATCTATTCGGTGAACATCGCCAACGCGATCCGCGACGGGGCGGCAGAATACGGCTACGAGGTTTCGCTCTATGAAACCGTCAGCATCCCGGTGGCCGATTGGGGGCCAACGCTGGCCAAGCTGCGCGAGGACCCGCCCGCCATCATCGCGGTGACGCATTTCTACCCGCAAGATCAGGCGTTGTTCATGAACCAGTTCATGACCGACCCGACGAACAGCCTGATCTACCTGCAATACGGCGCCTCGCTGGCCGCGTTCCGCGACATCGCCGGGCAGAACTCGGTCGGGGCGATCTATGCGATCGTTCTGGGTGTGCTGCAGGACGAGATGGGCAACGCCTTTGCCGAGGCCTACAAGGCGCGGTTCGGTGACATGTCCTCGCCCAATGGCGGCGCGCAGACCTATCAGGCGCTGCATGCCTATGCGGTGGCCGCGGCGCTGGCGGGCGGTCCCGGCGCGCCCTATGACGATGCGCAGAACCGCAAGGTCGCGGACCGGCTGAAGTCGCTGATCTATCGCGGCCCGGTGGGCACGATGCGCATTCGCCACGACACCCAGTCGGCCTGGAGCTATCCGAACGAAACCAACGATCCCAGCCTGGGGATGCCGCATATCTTCAGCCAGATCGTCGATCCGGCGCAGGATGGCGTGCTGATCGCGCCGGACCCCTACACCAAGGCGTCGTTCCAGATGCCGCCCTGGATGAACGGGTGATCCGTTGACCGAAGGATCCTCCCAGTCCTTCCTCGAGCTCCGTGGCGTGTCCAAGCGCTACGGAGCTCTTGCCGCCGTCGATGGCGTCGATTTCACCGTCCAGCGCGGTGAGGTTATCGGCATCGGCGGGCCGAACGGGGCGGGAAAGACCACCTTTTTCGACCTGATCAGCGGGTTGACCCCGGTTTCGGGTGGCTCGATCCGGCTGATGGGGCGCGAAGTCACCGGCGAAGCGCCGCACAGGCTGTGCCGTCTGGGGCTGGCGCGGACGTTCCAGCTGAACTCGGGCTTTGACCAAATGAGCGTGTTCGAAAACGTTCTGGCGGCCAAGGCCCTTGGTCGTCGCAGCGCCGGGGGCTGGCTGCTGACGGCGCGCGCCGACAAACAGGCAACCCGCGCGTTGCTCGACGAGATCGGTCTGGCCGGGATCGCCGATGAAACAGTGGCGGGCATTCCCGTATTGGCCCGAAAGAAACTGATGATCGCCACTGCTTTGGTCAACGAACCCGATATCCTGTTGCTGGACGAGCCGGTCGGCGGCCTGACCCCGCCCGAGATCGACGACATGATCGCGCTGATGCTGACGCTGAAAGCGCGCGGTCTGACGCTGATCTTTGTCGAACATGTCATGCGCTTCCTGACCGCCGTCGCCGATCGGGCGGTGATGATGCATCAGGGGCGGATCATTTATGACGGCACGCCCGCCGGGCTGGCATCCGACAAGACGGTGGCCGAGGTCTATCTGGGCAGCGCCGGGTTGGGGCAACCGGCATGAGCGATCTTCTGACCTGCGAAACCATCGCTTCGGGGTATCTGAACCGTCCGGTTCTGCACGGCGTCTCGTTGACGCTGCCGCAATCGGGCGTGCTGGCGCTGATCGGGCCCAACGGGCACGGCAAGACCACGCTGCTGCGCACCTTGTCGGGCCTGCTGCCGCTGCGCCAGGGGCGGGTGACATTCAACGGCGCCGACATCAGCCGCGCCAGCGTGCACAAGCGTGTCGCCGCCGGGCTGATCCATGTGCCGCAGGGCGATCAGCTGTTCACCGAAATGACGGTCGAGGACAACCTGCTGATGGGCGCCTATCTGGAAACCGACAGCGCCGTGATCGCCCGCAGGCTGGACGAAGTGTTCCAGCTTTTCCCCAAGCTCAAGGACCGGCGGCACCAGACCGCCAGCGGCCTTTCGGGCGGCGAGCGGCGCATGGTCGGCATCGGGCGGGGGCTGATGGCGGATGCGAAACTGCTGATGCTGGATGAACCCTCGCTGGGGCTGGCGCCCTTGGTGATCGAACAGATCTATGCCGCGCTGGACCAGCTGCGGGCCCGGGGCAAGGCGTTCCTGATCGTCGAGGAAAACCCCAGCCGCCTGCTGCATTTCGCCGAGCGGCTGTGCCTGATGGATGCCGGGCGCATCGTCTGGCAGGGCAGCGCCGCCGAGGCGCGGGCGTCGGGTGAACTCCTAAGCACCTATCTGGGAGGGCATTGAGCGATGGACGTCTTTATCCAGATCCTGATCACCGGCGCGACGCTGGGCGCGATGTATGCGCTGGCCTCGGTCGGCTTGTCGCTGATCTTTGGCACGCTGGGCATGTTCAACATGGCCCACGGCCTGTTCATGACGCTGGGCGCCTATGCCGCCTATTCCGCCGCCTCGGCACTGCATTTGCCGCTGGTGCTGGGCTTCGTGGTGGCAATGGCCGCCGGGGGGCTGATCGGGGTGCTGACGCATCTGCTGATCGTGCGTTTCATGCTGGGCACACCGGATTTCGGGATGAACATCATGGTCGCCACGGCCGGCCTCGCCATCATCTTGCAGGATCTGATCCTGAAAACCTATGGCGGCTATCCCTATCCGCAGCCAGTGCGCGTTGACGGGTTCACGCAACTGGGCGGGGTGACGATCACCTTTCAGGCGCTGGTCAATGTCGCGGTGGCGCTGGCGCTGATCCTGGGCACGGCGTGGCTGCTGATGAAGACCCGCTTTGGCCGTGCGATCCGCGCCACCGCAATGAACCGCGAGGCGGCGATGCTGATGGGCGTCAAGGCTGACACGGTGTTTCTGCAGGTGATGGCGCTGGCGGGGATGCTGGCAGGCGTTGCCGGTCTGATGATCTCGACGCAGGCGACGCTGTCGCCGCAGATGGGGGCGGATCCCCTTCTCAAGGCCTTTGTCATCTGCGTGGTCGCGGGGCTGGGCAATGTCTGGGGCGCGGGTGTCTGCGCCTTTGGGCTGGCGCTGATCGAATCCGCGATCGGCTATTATTTCGGCATGCGCTTTGGCTTTCCGACCATGCTGATGCTGGTGATCGTGATCCTGATCTTGCGCCCGCAGGGACTGTTCGGACGAGAAAAGGTAGTGCGCCTATGACCCGCCTTGACCCCCTTTTCCGGCACCTCTTGCTGTCGGTTGTCATCGTTGCCTGTTTTGCGCTGCTGCCCCTCGTGCTGACCCAGCGATACTTTCTGGGCGAAGTGATCGTGTTCTTCCTGTGGGCCATGGTCGCGCTGAACTGGAACCTGCTGATGGGCCATGCCGGGGTGTTTTCGCTCGCGCAGATGCTGTTCTTTGCCACCGGCGCCTATGCGGTGGCGATGAGCACGTCCTACATGGACCTGTCGATCTGGGCCGCGATTCCGCTGGGTGCGCTGGTTGCCGCACTGGCCGCCTTTTTCATCGGGCTTGCCTGCCTGCGGCTGACCGGGGCCTATGTGGCGCTGCTGACCTTTGCCATCGTCGGCATGGTGCATGTGCTGATCATCACCGAGACCGAATGCTTTGCCATCGTCCGCAACAGTTGCCAGCAACTGTTCGGCGGGGCGCCGGGCTTTTCGCAGTTCACCGATTTCGGGTTTCGCCCGATGCTGCGCGGGAACTGGATCCTCGGGAACTATTACGCCGCTCTGACCGCCTTTGCACTTTGTCTGGTGGTGGTCGTGGTGGTGATCCACGGGCGGCTGGGGCTGGCCTTCAGGGCGATCCGGGACAATGTCGGCTATGCCAGCAGTCGGGGGATCAACCGGCGCAAATACCAGATCGCGGCCTTTTGCATTTCGGCCCTGATGACCGGGTTGGCCGGCGCGATCTATGCCGCGCATTTCCGTGCTGCCGGTCCCAGCCTGTTCGACTTTTCGACGCTGTTGTTCGTGCTGTCGATGGTGGTCGTGGGCGGCGTTGGGTCTACGTGGGGGCCCTTGGTCGGCGCGGGAACGATGATGCTGATCATCGAATTTTCAAAGAGCATGGGCGACGCACGCAACCTGATCCTGGGCGTATCGCTGGTGATCTTCGTCGTAGCCCTGCCAAAGGGGTTGGCGGGGCTTTGGGCGCGGTTGCGAGGGTCGCGGCGGCGCCCCCTGTCAGAGCCGGAGCCCCAGTCGTGACCAAGGCCGACCTGATCATCGAGAATGCGCGCGTTCTCACCATGAACCCTGCCCAGCCCCGTGCCGAGGCCGTCGCGGTCAGGGGGCACCAGATCCTCGCCGTCGGATCGGCTAGCGAGATCGGCGCGTTGGCGGGGCAGGGGACGCGGCGGTTCGACGCGCAGGGCAACAGCGTGATCCCCGGTCTGATCGAATCGCATATGCACCTGTTTCTGGGGGCCTTTGGGCTGCGGTTGCTGCATCTGGACGGGGTGCATGGGCTGGAAGCGTTGCGCGCCGCAGTGGTGCCCTATGCCCATGCCAACCCCGCCGAGGCGCTGCTGATCTGCAAGGCCACCGATTACAGCCTGTTCGGCGACGGCGTCGCCACCACGCGGCACTTGCTGGATCAGGTGCTGGCCGACCGTCCGCTGATCTGCATCGCTGGCGATCACCATACCGCATGGGCCAACACCATCGCGTTGGATCGCGCGGGCCTGCTGCAGGGCCGCGAGATGCCAGCGGGCAGCGCCATGGTCATGGGGGCTGACGGCACCGCGACCGGCGAGTTGCACGAACAGGCGGCCATCGACGCGCTGTTATCCCTGCGGTCATCGGGCGGGCGCGAGCATCTGGGCCTGTTGGGGTTGGAGCCGGGCGCCGACCTGACACCCACCCAGCGGGACGCCGATCTGGCGGTGATGCGGGAAGGGTTGCGGCATTGCGCCTCGTTCGGGTTCACCAGCCTGCACAACATGGACGGCAACGCCTACCAACTGGCCCTGCTGCAAGAGTTGGAGGACCGTGGCGAGCTGCTGTGCCGGACCGAGATCCCGTATCACTTCACGCCCGACAAGCCCCTTTCGGCGCTGGATGAAGCCAGTTGGATGCACCAGACCTATCGTTCGGACCGGCTGCGGTCGGGGCGGATCAAGACCTTCATGGACGGGGTCGTCGACAGCGGCACCGCGTTTTTGGTCGATGACTACGCCGACCGCCCCGGGTGGCATGGCGAGGCACTGCACAAGGCCGAGGCGTTCAACGCGCTTGCGATCGAGGCCGACCGGCGGGGCCTGCAGATCAGCGTTCATGCCATCGGTGACGCGGCCGTTCGGCGCGTGCTGGACGGGTACGAGGCGGCGCGCAAGGCCAATGGCCCGCGCGACAGCCGTCACCGGATCGAACATATCGAATTGCTGCACCCGGCGGACTTTCACCGCCTGCGCGACCTTGGGGTCATCGCCTCGATGCAACCGCCGCACCCGCCGGGGGCCATGGATTTTCCGCTGGAACCTTGGCGCAGCCGCGTGGGCCAGACCCGGTGGCCCCATGCCTTCCCGGTCCGCGCGCTGCGCGATGCCGGGGTCCCGGTCGCCTTGTCTTCGGACTGGCCGGTCTCCGACATCAACCCGATGCGGGGCATCAAGGCCGCGATGATGCGCCCGCGCTGGACCCCGGACTGCCCCGACAACCGCCTGACGCTGGACGAGGCGCTGCACGGCTATACCGCAGGTGGCGCCTATACCGGGTTCGACGAGGACCGGCTGGGGCGGCTGATGCCCGGCATGCAGGCCGATATCGCCGTCATCGACCACGATCTAACCACGCTCGACCCGGACCAGATCGACACGGCCCGCGCCGCGCTGACGGTGTGCGCCGGCGCCATCACGTGGGAGGCGTGAGGCTTCCCATGCTTTTTCCCACCCACGTTTGAGGACCCCGGACAATGACCGCGCAGCCCCACGCCCCGGAAACCGCAGCAACACTCGCCCCACGCGACGGTCTCTCGCATGTGCGGGGGGCTGCGCAGCCCGCGCTGGCCCATGTCACCATCCCGCACCTGTTGCGCGACACCGTGGCGCGGCAGCCTGACCGCGAGGCGCTGGTTTTTCCCGATATCCGGCTGACCTATGAACAATTCGCCCGGATGGTCGACGATCTGGCCTGCGGGTTATTGGCGCTGGGGCTGGAACCGGGCGACCGGCTGGGCATCTGGTCGCCCAACCGGCTGGAATGGGTGCTGACCCAGTTCGCCACGGCGCGGATCGGCGTGGTGCTGGTCAACATCAACCCCGCCTATCGCCTGTCGGAACTGGAATACGCGCTGAACAAGGTGGGATGTGTCGCGCTGGTTCTGGCGCGAGCGTTCAAGACTTCGGATTACGTCGAGATGATCCGCACGCTGGCCCCCGAACTGGCCACCTGCGCCCCCGGTCAATTGCAGGCCGCGCGCCTGCCGCACCTGCGCCATGTCGCGGTGATGGAGGGTGCGCCGCAGGGTTTGGGCGTCTGGGGCTTTGATGACCTTGCCACGATGGGCACCGGGGCCGAACGCGCGCGGCTTGACGCCATCGACGCGACCTTGCGCCCCGAGGATGCGATCAACATCCAGTTCACTTCGGGCACCACCGGCCAGCCCAAGGGCGCCACGCTGTCGCATTTCAACATCGTCAACAACGCGCGTTTCGTCACCGACCGCATCCGCCTGACCGAAACCGACCGGCTGGCGATCCCGGTGCCTTTGTATCACTGCTTTGGCATGGTGATGGGCGTGTTGGGCGCGGTCAGCAAGGGCGCGGCGATGGTCTTTCCCGGCGAGGCCTTTGACCCTGTGCAGACATTGGACACCGTCGAGGCCGAGGGCTGCACCGCGCTTTACGGCGTGCCAACGATGTTCGTGGCGATGCTGCAGGATCTGGACGCCAAACCCCGCGACCTGTCCAGCCTGCGCACCGGGATCATGGCCGGGGCGCCCTGCCCCGTCGACGTGATGAAACAAGTCAACGACCGGATGCACATGACCGAGGTGACGATCTGTTATGGCATGACCGAAACCGCGCCGGTGTCGTTTCAAAGCTTTGTTGACGACACCACCCGCCAGCGCTGCGAAACCGTCGGCCGGGTGCATCCGCATCTCGAGGTCAAGATCGTCGGCCCCGAGGGGCAGACCCTGCCGGTGGGGCAACAGGGCGAGCTGTGCACGCGCGGCTATTCGGTGATGAACGGCTATTGGCAAGACCCCGAGCGCACCGCGGAGGCGATCCGCGATGGCTGGATGCATACCGGGGATCTGGCGGTGCTGGATGCCGAGGGGTTCTGCACCATCACCGGGCGGGTCAAGGACATGATCATCCGCGGCGGCGAGAACATCTATCCCCGCGAGGTCGAGGAAGTCCTGTTCCGCCACCCCGCCATCCGCGAAGTGCAGGTTTTCGGCATCCCCGACGCCCGCATGGGCGAAGAGGTCTGCGCCTGGGTGGTGGTCAGGCAGGGCAAGACCCTGACGCCCGAGGAGGTGCGCGACCACTGCAAGGGGCAGATCGCCCATTACAAGATCCCGCGCCATGTGCGGATCGTCCCCGAACTGCCGATGACCATCACCGGCAAGCCGCAGAAATTCATCATGCGCGACCGGATGGTCGAGATTCTCGAACAGGACGCGCGCGCGCAATAACCGCCAAACCGGCTGAACAGGACCGCCCGGCACGGAATCGGCGGCAACAGACAAGGGAGACCCCTCATGAACTTGAACGAATACGCCGCGCATGATGCTACCGGGTTGGCAGATCTGGTCGCCCGGGGTGAGGTCAGCGCCACCGAACTGGCCGCCACCGCGCGCGAAGCCATCGCCGCGGTCAATCCGCGGCTGAATTTCCTGGTCGGTTCGATCGAACCGGCGATTCCGGGGGCGGGCGATGGCCCCTTTGCCGGCGTGCCGTTCCTGATCAAGGATATCATGATGACCGCCGCCGGGGTGCCGCAGGGCATGGGCACGCGGCTCTTGGACAACGACATCTATGTCGCGCCGCATGACGGCGAGTTGTTCCGCCGCTTCAAGGCCGCAGGGCTGACCACACTGGGCCGCACCACCACGCCAGAATTCGGCTTCAACGCCACGACCGAGTCATTGGCAACCGGCCCCAGCCGCAACCCGTGGGACCCGTCGCGCACGACCGGCGGCAGCAGCGGTGGCGCGGCGGCGGCGGTGGCATCGGGGGCCGTGCCGTTGGCCCATGCCAATGATGGCGGCGGTTCGATCCGCATTCCGGCTGCGTGCTGCGGGCTGGTCGGGCTGAAACCCAGCCGGGGCCGTACGCCGCTGGGGCCGGATTCGCAGATCCCGATCCTGGGTCTGGGCATCGAATTCGCCGTCACCCGCACGACGCGCGACGCGGCGGCGCTGCTGGACGCCGTGGCGGGGCCGGAAGTGAACTCGTTCATTCCCTTGCCCAAGCCCGAGGTTTCCTTTGCCGAGGGCATCAAGCGCCCGCTGCAGGGGTTGCGGATCGCGCTGGCCCCGACGGGTTTCCAAGGCGCATCGGCCACCGCACCCGGCATGTCCGCCGAGGTTCGGCGCGTCGGTGCGCTGCTGGAGGGCATGGGTCATCATGTCGAGGAAGTCGCGCATATCCCGCTGGATGCCGAACCCTTCAACATCGCCAATTTCCGCTTTTGGATGGTCGCACTGGGCGTCGGAGCCAAGGCGCTGACCGCCGCGTTGGGGGTCGAATCCAACACCGACGTGTTCGAAGCCTGCACGCTGAAGGGGATCGAGGCCGGGCTGGCGCTGAGTGGAACCGACATCATGGAAGCCGTCGGCATCATGGCAGCCACCAGCCACAAGGTGGGCAGCTTCCTTGCCGGATACGACGCGGTCATCCTGCCGCCCTTTGCCGCGCCGCCGATCCCGCTGGGCGAGTTGAACCAGAACCACCCCGACTGGAGCGCGCAAGACTTCTATGACGCGCTGTTCAGCCGGTTCAACGCCACCGCCCCAATGAACGTTACGGGCACGCCGGCAATCACCGTGCCGACGGGGTTGGTCGATGGCTTGCCTGCAGGGGTGCAGATCGCCGCATCGGCGGCCCGCGAGGATATCTTGCTGAACCTGTCGGCGCAGCTGGAGCAGGCAACCCGCTGGGTCACCCGGAAACCGGCGATCCACGTCGGCTCGGCCTGACTAAGCATTTGCCAAGGCGGCATAACGTGGCGCGCTTGAATGCGAACCACGGGCTGGATGTATCTTTGCCCTTGATCGGGCGCTGTCGCCCAATTCCTGTGGCTGGGTCCTCAGTCGAATCCCGCTGGGGGGCAGGGCGAAGGCTGCAGGCGACACATCAGCGGTGAACAGCGCCTTCACCGCTGGACCCCTTGGCAACCGGTTCGCCAAGCAAACTCAGCCCGGGGACAGGGCGATTGCGCGGGCGGTGGCGGGCCTCGCCACGTTGCGCTCGATCCAGCGCATGACATTGCCGCAACTTGTCAGGCGATCGTCGGCCATCATCGGCGCCATTCCCGCCCAAGCGACCGCCGCCATATCGGCGATGGAATAGTCGCCGGCGATGTAGTCGCGGCCCTCAAGCTGGGTCTCAAGAACCCCGAACAGGCGCGCCGTCTCGTTCCTGTACCGGGTCTCGGCATAAGGAACTTTTTCTTTCAGGCCCCGGAAATGGTTGGCCTGACCCATCATCGGGCCAAGTCCGCCCATCTGCCAGTGCAGCCACTGCGCCACGGCCCAACGGTCTTTCGGGGTGCTACCCCCGAACTTCCCGGTCTTCTCGGCCAGATACTGCAGGATCGCACCAGATTCCATCAGGCTGATCCCGGTATCATGGTCGACGATGGCCGGGATCTTGCCGTTCGGCGAGATCTTCAAGTAATCGGGTTTGTGCTGTTCGCCAGCCCCGATGTTCACCCAGTTGATCTGATAGTCGAGACCCATTTCCTCGAGCGCGATAGCAACTTTGTAGCCGTTGGGTGTGCCCCACAGATATGCGGTGATCATTCAGAGTTTTCCTTGAGTTTGTATGCTTGGACCGCCGTCACCGAAGCAATCAGCGCATCCCTGACCGGGTTGGAAGTAAAGCCGGATGTCTTTTCGGCTTGGGCGCCTGTGACAGCGACGGAGCGGACGACACTTTCGGGTGCCCGTTTTGGTCTTTGGATAACGTCGCCAAAATCCGCAGCAGTGAAGTGGGGCGGCTGCAATGCGTTCGCCGCTGGTGGCAGCATTTCCCCGGCGAAGAACGCGACCGGAAATCCCGACAGGATCGCGGGATTGGAAACGACAAAGGGCACCTTCCTGCCCGCAGCATTTGCCTTGGCTCGACGGCAGACAAAGGGCGACGCGGGCATGCTTCCTCACAAAGATCATGGTGCATTGATCTCAATGTGCGCCCGAAGCCGCCTTGCGTCACTCGCAGGATGCGCCAAAGGTCTTGCGCGATGCGCCAGTTCAGGCGCTCAGTCGCTGGGCCTCGCGCCAAGCCTCGGGCGTTGAGGCCGTCCAACGGCGGAATGCCCGGAAGAACGAGTTGGGATCTTCAAAGCCCAGCAGGAAACTCGCCTCGGCCGAACCGAGGTTTGTATTCGTCAGATAGTGCTGCGCCAGCCGCATACGCGCCGTGTTCAATACGTTCAGCCACGAGGTGCCTTCCTCTGACAACCGCCTTTGAAGGGATCGGCGGCTGATCGCCAGTTCGCTGGCCACGTCGTCGATCTGGGTCCTTCCGCTGGGCAGCATTTCCAAAAGGACATTTTCAACGCGGGCACCCATGCCGAGATCCTCGCGGGCCGCGTCCATTCGGCGGCGCAGGTCTGGCTGAAAGGACTGCCACATCGCATTGTCATGCGTGAGAAAGGGCCGCAGGGCATCCGTGGGGTCAAGGCTGAACGACGCGGTATCGGAATGCGAAACCCGGCATCCGAACCATTCCTCGACGTCGCGGATCCCTTCGAGCGCGGACGGCAGGCAGACGGCCTGCGGCACCACGCGCCTGCGCGTAGCGCGGCGCAGCAAATTGACGAGGAAAACGATCTCGGTCGCTGCAAGCGTGGCTGGCAGATCGGGGCGATACTTGCATCGGTACGTAAACGTAGTCGCGGTGGGCATGACCGCGACATCCAGACTGAAGGCACCGACAAGCCGCTTGAATTCGCCAAGCCGCTGCCCCGCAACCGTCATGTTGGGCGCGCACATGGCGGCAAAGAAGGCCGGATCGAAGAATTCGCTTGCTTCGATCTGACCAAGCGTGAGCGGCAGTGTCGGTGACTGCGCCTCGGCGTCAAAGCTTTCCCACAGCGCATAGAATTCATCGAGTGTGACGCGGCTGCCTTCGCCGTCCAACAATCCGCTCGGCAGGCCCGCACGGCGCAAGACAGCCACAGGGCTGAGGCCAAGATCGGCCAGCATGAGCCGCCAAACCTTGCCCACATGAACCGTTGGTTGCTGTGATGAACGCTGCATAGGTTCCTCTGTCGTCCGACGATAAAGGCGTTGCGCGATCGAGCAAATTGCCCTTCACGCCAAATGACTTGCGAAATGCGCCATCGCAGCAGATTTGGGGGCCAACCCTGCTTTTCGCTCATTCGAAAAGATCGATTTCCTCGTTGATTTCGTCGATCACGGACATCCGCTGACGGGCGCCTTCACCGGCTTCGGCAAGGAAAGCGATCCCGAGCAGGCGGATCAGGCTGGTAAAAGTGGTGTGGCTGGGGACGAGGCCGTAGTTGGCAACATGGCAACCGATCACCAGCTTCGAGAACCGCTGCGCGCGGGCATAATAGCGGTGGTCGGTCAGGGTGATGACGTTCATCCGCGTTGTGCGTGCGTAAGAGGTCAGCGCCGACTGAAACCTCGGGCGGGGCTCAAGCGTCATCAGCAACAGCACATCGCGCGGGCCGGTCATCGCCAGATCTTCGGCCCATGCACCCGCGTCCTGACCCAGCAGGTTCACATCCGGCCGCATCCGGGCAAAGAGGGTGCGGGCATAGCGGGCGATCCCGGCCTCCGCTCCGTAGCCCATGATCCAGACGCGCGGCGCGTCGATGATGAGGCGCGCGGCATTCGACATCAGGTCAGGGCGCATTTCCTCGAAGGTGCGGGTCAGGTTGGTCAGTTCGAGTTCCAGATGATCGCCAATGGACCGCCCAAGCGCGACACCTTCGTGCTGCGAGGCCGTATAGGCATAGGGCTGGGTTCGGTCGCGCTCTTCCCGGGCTTGGGTGCGGGCTTCCTCGAAATCGGTATAGCCGAGATTGCGAAAAAATCGCGCGGTCGTCGCCTTGGACACGCCCGCCAGCGCCGAAAGTTCGGTCGCCGTGTGCGTTTCAATCATTGCCTGATTCTCGAGCAGGACCGCCGCAAGTTTTTGCTCGGCGGTCGTGAGCCTGGAAATTCTTTCCTGAATTCTGAGGGTTAGTCGTGTTGCCATTAATCTGTCATGTGCCCCTTGTGGTGGCTTGATTTAATGAAACGCTTGTTTCATCGTAAAGAAACACTGAAACAGGACCTCCCGATAATGTCGAAATCCAAGATCATTCGCCAGCAAATTTGGGGCAAGCTTCACGACGTCGCACGCCCGGACACCCGGTTTCACATGAACTTCGCCGAGGTAATCCCTGATTTCGAAGGTTCGGAGACGGCGACCGAACATCTGGTCAGGATGCCGGCCTATCAGTCCGCGTCCTACAGCTTCATCACCCCGGACAACTGCCTTGTGGATCTGCGCCGTCGCATGATCGCCGCGGGTAAACCCTTCGTCATGTCGACCTATGGCATCTACCGCGGGTTCCTGCTGCTGGAGCCGGGCATGGTTCCCCCTGGGGCCGAACTCTATGCCGCGTGGCTCGACGGGATGGAACATTTCGGCCGGCCGATCACGCTGGAAGAGATTTCCGCAAGGGGTCGGTTCGACTTCATGGTCACCGGGGCGTCGGCCGTGTCGCGCGACGGGGTGCGGTTCGGCAAGGGGCACGGGTTCTTCGACCTTGAATGGGGCATGTTCACCGATCTCGGCCTTGCAGACGAGGACACGCCTGTCGTTGCGGTTGTCCACGATGTGCAGGTCGTCGAGGAAAAGCTGATCCCGTCGGAAACCGATATCCTTGTTGACTATATTGCGACCCCCAGCGGCCTTCACGCCGTCGAACGCACCGCCAAGCGCCCGCGGGGTGTGAAATGGGAACTTCTGGATCCCAAGCAAATCGATGAAACCCCGCCGTTGCAGGAACTGCAGCGCATTCAGGGCATTGCCTGACCTCTCCCTCCTCCCGCAAAAACGAAAAGGACATGACATGAGATTCTCGCTCAACCGACGCTCCTTCCTTGCCTCCGGCGCTGCCGCCGCCACCCTGCCGCTCATGCCCCGCCGCGCGCTTGCCTCGTCGCCCTTCACGATGCAGGCCGCGTGGATCAATGACGCCGAATTCGCGGGCTATTTCCTCGCGATGGACAAGGGGTATTACGAGGCCGAAGGGCTGGATCTGACCTATCTGTCGGGCGGCCCCGACGTGATCCCGGAATCGACCATCGTCGCCGGTCGCGCCGATCTGGCCCTGACGACCCCGGACACGACGATCAAGGCCATTGCCGAGCAGGGTGCGCCCTTCAAGATCATCGGCGCCCAGTATCAGAAGAACCCGATTGGCATCGTGTCGCTGGCTTCGAACCCGATCCTGTCGCCCGCCGACATGGTCGGCAAGACCATCGCCGTGCCGCCCGTCAACACCGTCAGTGTCGAGGCCGTGCTGGCGATGAACGGGATCGACCGTTCGGCCGTCAATATCGTGCCCTATGCCTATGATCCGACTCCGCTGATCAATGGCGAGATCGACGCGAGCCTCGATTTCACGACCAACGTGCCCTACACCATCTCGATGATGGGCCAAGAGGCAGTATCGTTCCTGCTCTATGATTTCGGCTATACGATCTACAACGACACCGTTGTGGTGACCGAGGAAACCTTGGCCACCAAGCGCGCCGAACTGGTTGCATGGCTGCGCGCCAGCCGTCGCGGCTGGGAAGAAAATCTGGCCGATCCGGCCCTGTATCCGCGCCAATGGGCGGATACCCATTTCGCCGGCACTGGCCGCGAGATCGAGAACGAGGTTTTCTTCAACACCGCGCAGAAACTGATGATCGAAAGCCCGGCCGGGATCTTTGCGATGACCGAAGAAGGCATCGCGGGCAACCTCGAAGCACTGGCCGCCGTCGGCATCAACGGCACGCGCGACATGTTCGACACAACGCTGCTCGAGGAGATCTGAGCATGACGGCACCCGCAAGGATTGACCTTGACCATCTGTCCAAAACCTTTCGGTCGCGCGGACAGGTGGTCGAGGCCTTGCGGGACGTTTCCCTGCACTGCCCTGCGGGAAGTTTCACCGCGTTGATCGGACCATCGGGCTGCGGGAAATCGACGATCTTGCGAACGGCCCTGGGGCTCGAGTCTTTGGACGCCGGATCGGTCACGATCGGCGACATGGGCCCGGAAAAAGCCACCCGGGGCGGGCTTACCGGCGTCGCGTTTCAGGACGCGGCGCTCTTGCCTTGGCGAACAGTGGCGCAGAACGTGGCGCTTCCGCTCGAGGTTCTGGGCCGCCCGGTTGCCCCCGAGGCCGGGCGCATTCGCGCGTTGATCGAACTTGTGGGGCTGAAGGGCCGCGAAGATGCGTTGCCCGGGGAATTGTCGGGCGGGATGCGGCAGCGGGTCGCCATCGCGCGCGCATTGGTTACGGAACCCCGGATCCTGTTCCTTGACGAGCCTTTCGGTGCCCTCGACCAGATCTTGCGTCGGCAAATGAATTTCGAACTGCAGCGCATCTGGGCCGAAACCAAGGTCACCGCGCTCTTGGTCACACATGGCATCGACGAGGCGGTATTTCTGGCCGACCGGGTTGCCGTCATGCAGGCGGGGCCGGGGCGGATCGTCGAAGTGGTCGATGTGCCCTTCGCCCGTCCACGCGCGCCCGAGCTTTTCTCGGACGACACTTTCCACCATCTGTGTGACCATATCGCCGGCGTGCTGCATGGGGGAGCGCATGTCGGCTGAGGGCGCGCGCTATCCGTCGACCGCGGATCGTGTTCTGGCCGCCGCACGAAGGCTCTGGCCGGTTGTCCTGCTGCTAACGCTGTGGGAAGTGGCGGGGCTGATGAACTGGGTTGCGGGCGGCGCGCTGCCGTCGCCTTCGGAAATCGCCTATCGCTATTGGCTCGACTGGGGCGACTATCCCCGGCACATCCGGGCCACGCTGATCGCGTCGGGTGCAGGGTTCCTGATTGGC
The DNA here is from genome assembly GCA_041397065.1 of Paracoccaceae bacterium. Classification (GTDB taxonomy): domain Bacteria; phylum Pseudomonadota; class Alphaproteobacteria; order Rhodobacterales; family Rhodobacteraceae; genus Pararhodobacter. The sequence continues at coordinate 48,364 of JAWKXG010000008.1, forward strand.
AATGCCATCGCGGTCGCAGCGGGCCTGATGTTCGTGCTGGTCCCGGTGACCGGCCGCATCGCGCGCGGGCTGAACATCGCGATCTTCGCCTTGCCGCCAATCGCCATCGCGCCGATCCTCGCGCTGACACTTGAAGGCATGGCTCCGCGCGTCGTGCTCGCGACGCTGGGTGTTTATTTCGTCACCATGCAAGCCACCGTCACCGGGCTGCAACAGTTTGACAGCCGGGCCGGGGACCTTGTCCGCGCCTATGGCGGCGGCGACGCGGCGGTGATGCGCTTCGTGCAGATCCGTGGCGCGATCCCGGCCATTCTGTCGGGGTTCCGGGTGGCCGCACCCAATGCCGTTCTGGGGGCTATCCTCGCCGAATTTGGCGGAGGCGGACGCTGGGGCCTTGGCACGTATCTTCTAGGATCGTTGGGACGCGGGGATCCGGCGCGTCTGTGGGGGATCGGCTTGACCGCGACTGCTATCTCAGGGCTAAGCTATGCCGTTTTCGCCATCCTCTCGGCGCGGATGCTGGGACGCACGCGGGCCGTGAACCTGAACCCCGCGGCCCCGCCCAGCGAAGCGCGGCAGCCGCTCAACATCCCGGTCATGGCGGCTTCGATCGCGCTGCCGTTCGTGCTTTGGTGGGTCACCCTCTGGGCGCTGCAAGCCCCGCGCATGATCGGCAAGACCCCTTGGGACGTGATCGAGTACCTGTTCTTCTCGGCTCAATCCGCGCAGGCTCAAGAACGTCTGATCGCGGCCTTGATGCAAACCCTGCCGATCACGCTGGCGGGGATGGCGGCGGGGATGGCCTTTGCCTTTGCGCTGGCCGTGTCATCGAGGCTGACCCCCGGGTTTACGCGCGCGTTTCTGCCGGTTGCGCTGGTGACGCAAACCATGCCGCTGGTGGCGCTGACCCCGCTTCTGGTCCTGATTCTGGGTCGGGGCACGGCGGTGACGCTGTGGATCACCATCTCGGTCACGTTCTTTCCGGCCTATGTGATGATCGCGCAAGGATTGGCACAGGTGCCACGTGCCGCGCTGGAACTTCCGCGTGCGTATGGCGCCACCGCGTGGCGCGAGCTGAGGCTGGTTGCGATCCCTGCGTCGGCCCCATGGGCGATGGCCGCCGTGCGCCTGACAGCGCCGCGGGCGTTGCTGGGGGTGATGATCGCCGAATGGCTGGCCACCGGGCGCGGGCTGGGGAACCTGCTGAACCAGTCCCGAGGGTATATGGACTTCAACATGATCTGGACCGTCGCCCTCGCAAGCGTCCTGATCGCGGTGGCGTTCTATCAGCTGGCGTTGTGGATCGAACGATTGATCATGATCAGAATGGGCGGCGGCTGACTGAACGACGCCCTGACGACCAATGGTCCTGCGGTGCTGCCCGAAATTTTCGGTCATGTCGCGCTTTGGGGCCGGGAAACTCGGCGTCCCAATGGACTTTCGCTGGCGTGTCAGTGCCGCGCCAGTTCCTCAAGGCAGCGCCAAATCTGCGAGGTCGCTGTCTTCGATCCGCTTCGCAAGCACACGACGCTGATTTTCAGCGCGATCTCCCCAAGTTCGGGCGGTAACCGGTGCAAGGCGCCTGCGGTCAATTCTTCCTCGATCAGCGAGAGGGGAAGCCAGCTCACCAGCGCTCGCCCTGCGGTGAAACGCGCAACCGCGGGCGTCAGCGCCGTTTCGATCAGCCCGTTGTAGGAAAATTGCGCGGGCAGTTGCACCAGACCTTCATCTTGCAGCACCCGGCCCAGAAATGAATCCGACGGATAGATGACACAAGGAAGTTCCAGCATGTCGCCCGTTCGCACGGCCTCTTCGACACGGCGCACAAAGGCGGCATCGCCCGTGACCGGGATCAACACATCGTCCTTCAGCCGCAAACGCTGCGAATCCACGCCGGCAAAGGCCAGCGGATGGCGGTCGGTCTCGTGGCAGATCAAGACGTCGGCGACCCCCGTGAGCAGCAGAACAAGGCCGTCGGCGCGGTTGCTTGACCGCATTCTGACCTTGGCGGTCGGGATCCGGTTTGCCATGTGTTCGTAAAGCTTTGGCATCAAGGAAATCGCCAAGCTGTGCTGCGCGGCGATCACCACGCGGGCCCCTTCGGTTTGCGACTGCCTGAGGTCTTGGCGAAGCTGCGACAAGGTAGATGCCGCCGCGCGCAGATCGGGCAACAAGGCGCGCGCCTCTGCAAGCAAGCGCAGGGGGCGGCGAGATCGGTCGACCAGTGGCGCGCCGCACCAATCTTCGATGGCCGCGATCCGGCGCGAAAAAGCGGGCTGCGTGACATGCCGCGACGCCGCGGCGCGGGCCAGCGTCTCGTGTTCTTCCAACGCGATGAGGTCTTCGATCCAGCCGACGTCCATGATGCCCTAAAATGCATTCTGCGCATACTAAACGGAAAATAGAGCATTAGACGCGCGGATTACATTGAAAATATGGTTGTAACGTCGATTTTCGGCTTGGGCACGCGATGCAATTTCTTCTGATCCTTGGTTTGGCCATCATCGGGCTGCTGGCGGGCGGTGCGATTGCCTATGTGGTTGGTGCAGCCTCGGTGCTCAGCTTTATTGCGGGCGGGTCGTCCGACTTCCTCGCGATCTTGCCGCAGCGCATCTTCAGCCAGCTTGATGTTTTCGCTTTTCTGGCGATGCCACTGTTTATCCTGACGGGTGATCTGATGAACCGGGGCGGCGTCACGCGGGCGCTGATTGACCTTGCCATGGCATTGGTCGGCCGGTTCAAGGGCGGGTTGGGGCATGTGAACATCATGGCCAGCGTGTTCTTTGCCGGGGTTTCCGGTTCGGCCGTGGCAGATGCGGCGGCGATGTCGAACACCCTTGTCCCCGCGATGCGTGAGCGGGGTTATTCCGATGGCTACGCTGCGGCAGTCACGGCGGCTTCGTCGATCATCGGGCCGATCATTCCACCCAGCGTGATCCTGATCTTCTACGGCGCGCTGATGGGAACCTCGGTTCCCGCCCTTTTTGCAGCGGGCGTGGTGCCCGGCCTTTTGTTGGCAGCGGTGCTGATGGCGATGAACACGTGTTTCGCGCATCGCCACGACCATCCGGGCGGGGCCGAGATTGAAATACCGCGCCTGTTGCCCGCCCTTTGGCGCGCCCTGCCAGCGCTGTCTTTGCCGTTGATCATCCTCGGCGGGGTGTTGTTCGGCTTTGCCACCCCGGCGGAATCCGCCGCCATTGCCGTGATTGCCGCGCTGTTGATCGGGCTGGCCCGGCGCGACCTGACATGGGCCGGGATCGTCAAGGCGGGCGAGCGCACGGCGGTGATGTTGGGCGCAGTTTTCGTGATCCTGTGCGCGATTGCCGCGTTTTCCTATCTGGCCGCGCTGTACCAACTGCCCCGCCTTCTGGGCGAAGAGGTCGCCGCGCTTGGCCTTGGGCCGCTGGGCTATCTGATGGCGGTCAACGTGGTCTTCCTGCTTGCGGGCATGGTGATGGACGTCAAGGCCGCCGTCGCGCTGCTGGCGCCGATCGTGGTGCCTGTCGCGCTGCAGATGGGCGCCGACCCGGTGCATTTGGGCATCGTCATCAGCTTCAACATCACGCTGGGTCTGCTGACGCCCCCCTTCGGCGGCGTGCTGATCATCATCGCGACGGTCACGGGCGCGAATTACTGGTCGCTGGTGCGGGCTGTCGCGCCCTTTCTGTTTGTTGAAATCTTGCTGCTTGTCGTCCTGACATTGGTGCCCGGGATCACCCTGTGGCTGCCTCGGATGCTTGGTCTCGTGTCATAAAATCAGGGAGAAAATCATGAAACATCTTACACTTGCCATGCTGCTCGCCGCTTCGCTGGCCTTGCCGGCCAGCGCGCAGACGATCCGTATCGCCATGAATGGCGCCGAGGATCTGGAAACCAATGGCGAATATGCCTTTGTTCTGGGTTTCGAGGAAGTCGCCGAGGCGGGCGGCTTTGACGTGCAGGTTTTTCCCTCGGACGGGCTGGGCAACGAGGAAGAGCGTTTCAGCCAGACCACACAGGGCCTGATTCAGGTGAACCTTGGCGCCGCGACCGCGCCCGCCTCGATGAGCCCACTTCTGCGCATGACCATCTTGCCGTTCTTGTTCACCGATACCGATGAATTCGACGCCGTCATGGCCGAAACGGACCTGATGGACCACCTGAACGCTCCTCTGATCGACAACGGTCTGCGGATCGTCGGGTTCAACGTGCGCGGGCTGGATGCCGGGTTTTTCAACACCTCGACCCCGATCGCGACGGTTGAAGACCTGCAAGGCCTGCGGATGCGCGCCCTCAACCGCGGGCAGGTCGCGTTCTTCGACGCGCTTGGCGTCAGTTCAACCATCGTCGATTGGTCCGAGGTCTCGAATGCGCTGCAAACGGGCGTTGTGGATGGCTATGTGAACCCGCCCAACTCGGCCCTGCGCACCGGGCATACCGAGTATCTCAAGCACTACACCCCCGCCGCGCTGGCCCCCAGCTTCCGCGCCGTGATGGTGTCCGAAGACTGGTATGCCGGACTGAGCGATGCCGAACGCACGACCATCGACAGCGCGATTGCCGCGGGCCTTCAGGCCAACCGCGACTGGTTGCCGACATGGGCCGCGCAGGTCGATGCCCGCTTTGCCGAGGCGGGCGTGACCGTGACCGAGTTGCAACCGGGCGAGCGTGATCGCCTGGTCGCAATGTCCACCCCGATCCACGCCCAGCTTCTGGGCGAAGAGGGCATGACGCTGGTCATGGGTGCCCTGAACCAGGTTCGGGGACAGTAAGATGCGCGCCGCCCTCATCGCGCTTTCGGATGCCCTGCACACCGCCACGCGGCTGGTGGCGCTGGTCATGCTGGCGGTGCTGGTGGGGGCGGTGACGCTACAAGTCGTGGCGCGCTATGGGTTCTCGGCCCCGCCGGTCTGGACCGATGAAGCCGCGCGTTATGCGATGATCTGGGTCGGGTTGATGGGTGCGGCGATGTCGTTCAAGGCGCGCTTCGATCCGGCCTTGTTCACCCCAAAAACCGGACCGCGTGGCCAGATCGCCCTGGTCACGCTGCAATCGGTCACGGTGCTGGTCTTTGTCGCCCCGGTGCTTTGGTACAGCGTGATCGGCACGAATGGCACCTTCGCCCGCAGTTTCCTTGGCCGCGCGCTGCGCTCGACCTCGGGGGCGATGGACCTGCCGATGATCTGGGTCTCTGCCGCCGTGCCGCTGGCTTTCTCCATCATCGTGATCCACCTCGTCGCCCGCTGGGCCGGGGATAAACGCGATCTGAAAACGGATCTTCTGACATGAGCGCCGCCGATCTGATCTTTCGCAACGCGCGGCTGATCGACGGCACGGGCGGGCCATCGCGGATCGGCGATCTGGCGGTTGTCGGTGACCGTATCGCAGCCATGGGCGATCTGCGCGACTGGCGCGGCGGGGTTGAAATCGACGCGGCCGGGCTGGTGCTGGCGCCGGGCTTCATCGACAGCCATTGCCACGACGACCTCGCGATCCTGCAAACACCGTTGATGGAGCCCAAGATCAGTCAGGGCGTGACAACCGTGGTCAATGGCAACTGCGGCTTCTCGCTGGCGCCCAATCCGCCGGGGCGGGGGCCCTTGCCGCAACCGCTGGCCTCGCTGGTGCCGGACACCGCCTTGATGTTCCCCGATTTCGCCGCCTATTTCGCGCGGCTTTCCGACGAACCGCCTGCCGTGAATTCGCTGTGCCTGTGTGGGCATACGACACTGCGCCACGCCGCGATGGATCGGTATGACCGCGCGGCGACCGGCGCCGAAATCGCCGTCATGCGCGATATGCTGGATACCGCGCTGGAACAGGGCGCGGCGGGGATGTCGACCGGGCTTTATTATCCGCCCGCCCATGCCGCCCCGACCGAAGAGGTGATCCAGATCGGTGCGGTCTTGCGCGCGCACAAGGCGCTCTATGTCACCCATATGCGCGACGAGGCCGATGGTGTGATCGACTCGGTCGAGGAAACCCTCAGGATCGGGCGCGAAACCGGGGTGCCCGCCATCGTCTCGCACCACAAATGCATGAACCCGCAGAACCACGGCAAATCGGCCGTGACACTGGCGATGATCGACGCCGCGCGGGCGGCGGGGCAGGATGTGGGCCTTGATGCCTATCCCTATGTCGCGGGGTCCACGTTCCTGTTCCCCGAACGGGTCGAACATGCGGCGCGGGTGATCGTCACTTGGTCGCAAGGCATGCCCGAGATGGGCGGGCGCGATCTGGCCGACATCGCCGCCGAACTGGGCCTGTCGTTGCCCGAGGCCGCGAAGCGCCTGCTGCCTGCCGGGGCGGTCTATTTCCAGATGGACGAGGGCGATCTGCAACGCATCCTTGCGCATCCGCTGACGATGATCGGCTCGGATGGGCTGGTGGCTGATCCGCACCCCCATCCGCGCGCTTGGGGCACCGTTCCGCGTGTTCTGGGCCATTATGTTCGCGACGCACGGCTGTTCACGTTGGAAGAGGCCGTCCATCGCATGACCGGCCTGACCGCGCGCCGCTTCGGGCTGACGGGGCGGGGGCTGCTGCAACAAGGCGCCTTTGCCGACCTCGTGCTTTTTGACGCGGCAACAATTCACGACGACGCCACCTTTGAAGCCCCGAAGCAACCCGCCGCAGGCATTCGCGGTGTGTGGTGCAATGGGCGCCAGACGTGGGATGGAACCGCCGCCAGCGGTGCCCGCCCGGGCGTCGTGCTGACCTCTGCGAAATGATCTTGTGCGAAAGGAATTTGCCCCGTGATGCTATCCCGCTTTCCCCGTGTTCGTCTTGGCCATCTGCCAACAGCGCTGGAACCCCTGCCGCGCTTGAGCGCCACTCTGGGTGGGCCAGAGATCTGGGTCAAGCGTGACGATTGCACGGGGCTGTCCACGGGCGGCAACAAGACCCGCAAGCTGGAGTTCCTGATGGCCGAGGCGCAGGCACAAGGCGCGGATCTGGTCATCACGCAAGGCGCGACGCAATCGAACCACGCCCGCCAAACCGCCGCCGCCGCCGCACGGTTGGGCATGGCCTGTCACTTGTTGCTTGAGGATCGAACAGGCTCGACCGATCCGAATTACACGGGCAACGGGAACGTGCTGCTGGATCACCTGCACGGCGCCACCACCGAACACCGCCCCGGTGGTCTGGACATGAATGCTGAGATGGAGAAGGTCGCCGACACGTTCCGCGCCACGGGCCGCAAGGTCTATACGATCCCCGGCGGCGGCTCGAACCCGACAGGGGTACTGGGCTATGTGAATTGCGCCTTCGAGCTTGTCAGCCAGATCAACGATTTGGGGCTGGTCTTCGACCATGTGATCCACGCCACCGGATCGGCGGGCACGCAAGCGGGTTTGGTCGCGGGGCTGAAGGCCTGCAACGCCGGTCTGGATGTGCTGGGTATCGGGGTGCGCGCCCCGAAAGCCGTGCAAGAAGAAAACGTGTTCAAGCTTGCCTGCGCAACCGCCGAAAAGCTGGGCTGCGCGGGTATCGTCGAGCGCGGTGATATCGTCGCGAACACCGATTACGTTGGGGATGGTTACGGCATCCCCACCGATAGCGGGATCGAGGCCATTCGCCTGTTCGCCCAGCTTGAGGGGTTGCTGCTGGATCCTGTCTATTCCGCCAAAGGCGCGGCCGGCATGATCGATCTGGTTCGCAGAGGGGCCTTCGTCAAAGGGCAGCGCATCGTTTTCCTGCACACCGGCGGCGCGGCGGCACTGTTCGGCTATGACGCCGCGCTGCGCACCTAGACCGTCAAGCAACTGGTCTGCAGCCCCGCCTTATGCCCGGTGCAGATCGCGCGAGAGGCCGGACAATATACGCCCACCGGTCGCGGTGACCACCGCCACCTCCTCCAGCCGGATGCCGAAGCGCCCGGGCAGATAGATCCCGGGTTCGATGGTGAAAACCATCCCTTCCTCGAGGATCTGCGGATTGGTCGAGGTCATGTAAGGCCCTTCGTGCACCTCGGTCCCCAGACCATGCCCGGTGCGGTGGGTGAAATAGGGGCCATATCCCGCCGCCTCGATCACGCCCCGCGCGGCGGCGTCGACGTCCTTGGCCGGAACGCCGGGCCGGACTGCGGCAAGCGCGGCTTGAACGGCGGCATCGACGACGGCATGAACAGCGTCGTACCCCTCGGGCGGGGTGCCCAGCACGGCCATACGGGTGATGTCGGACACATGCGCGCCCTTGCGCGCGCCGATATCGACCAGCACGACATCGCCCTCGGCCAGCACCCGCGCGCCGGAATGGTGGTGCGGATATGCGCTGTTCGGGCCAAAGGCGAGGATCGCGAATTCGCAGCGCGCGCCATGGGCGGCAAAGGCGTCGCGGGCGATCTGCGCCACCTCGGCCTCGGTCAGGCCGGGGCGCAGGGCGGCGCGCACGGCCTGCTGGGCCAGATCGGCGATTCGTGCATTTTCGGCCAGCGATTCCAGTTCGTCGGCCTGTTTGATCAGCCGCAGCGCCCCCACTTCTGACGCGATACCCCGCGCCACGCCGGGGAAACGATCCAGCAGCATCAGCGCGTGATCAGCCCGCATGGTTTCATCCAGCGAAATCCGCCCGGGCGCCGGGCAGACCTGCGCCAGCATGGTTTCCAGCGCCTGCGTCGCCCCCTCGGCATCGGCCCATTCGGCAAAGGGCAGGTCGGTGTGCTGACGCGCGTCGGTGGCATTCAACGCGGGCATCACGAATCCCGCCGCGTGATCGCTGACCAGAAGCAGGCACAGCCGCTCGTCCGGGTGTGGCGCAAAGCCCAGAAGCCAGCGCATATGCGCGCCGGGTGCCAGCGCCAGAAGATCGGTGCCGGTTTCACGCATCTTGGCGCGCAGGCGGTTCAGGCGGTCGGCGGTGCTCATCACGGCTCCATCGGTACAAGGGCCAGCGCGGTCAGAAGATCGCCGCGCCGCCGCGCCACCAGCGCCTCCAAAGCGGCAACGCGGTCCGGGGTGAAATGCCCCTCGGCGTCCAGAATATTGACCGTGCCGACGACCAGCCCCGCATCATCGGGCACCGGGATGTTCATCGCCGACTGGCACCCCAGCGAATTGATCAGGGCGTGATCGCTGAAAAAGATCGCGAATTCGGGGGTCGTATTGGCCACGAAACTGCGCCCCTCGCCCAGCACCAGATCGGTCCATGCGTCGTGGCGCATCGGTTTCGTGCCCGAGACCGGGTATTCCACCGGGTGCGAGGTATACGCCCGCCGCGCCAGTCCCCGCTTGCGATCCAACACGGTCGTGGTGAACAGCCGTGCCCCGACCAATTCGCGGGCTTCGGCATGAAGGGCGGAAAAGACGGCATCCGGGTTCATCGTCGTGACTCTGCAACGGGCCGGAGGGCGGCAAGGCCGCCCCCCGGGGAAGGATCAGTTCTTTTCGACGAGGCGATAATAGACGAAGTCCGAATTCGAGCCGTTCACATAGCCCGTCACATCCGCCGCCATCGCCACCTGCCGCGAGGCTTGGAACATGATGACGATCGGCGATTCTGCCTGCACCCGGCGCTGAAGCTCCAGATACATCTCGTTGCGGCGATCTGCGTCTTGCTCGCCCAGGGCGGCCATCGTCATCTCGTTCATTTCCGCGGGCGGCATCCACGAATTGCGCCAGGTCGTGGTCGAGACATAGGCATCATCCGCGTTGTTGGCGTTATAGGCGAACGCCTTGGCGTTCGAATGCGGGTCCATGAAGTCCGGGCCCCAATAGAGCAGCATCGCCTGATGGGCGCGGGCGCGATAGCGGGTGATCACCTGCGCGCCGGTGCCGGGCAGGATTTCAAAATTGATCCCGGCCTGCGCGAAGGTCTGCTGCAGCGACTGCGCCATGTCGTTGAACGGGTTCGAGTTGATCACATCCAGCGTCACGTTGATCGGCAGTTCCACGCCAGCGTCGGTCAGGATCTGGCGTGCGCGCTCTGGGTCATAGGTGAAGGGCGTATCCGTCAGCGCACCCGGGAAACCGGCGGGCCAGAAGGCCTGATGCACCTGCATCTGCCCCTGAAGGAAGCTGTCGGCCATGCCCTGATAATCGACCAGATAGCGCGAAGCCTCCCACACGGCAGGCTGGGTCAGGGCCTCGACATTCTGGTTGAACGAGATCCAGTGCACCGCGGCCTGCGGGTAGGTTTCGACCCGGATCGCGTCATTGCCCGCAAGGCCCGCGATCTGGTCGGGCGTCAGGTTCTTGGCCATATCCACATCGCCCGATTCCAGCAGCAGACGCTGGGTCGAGGCTTCGGCAACGTGGCGGATCAAAACCTGCTCCATCGCCGGGGCGCCAGCGAAGTAGTTGGGGTTGGCCTCGAGCATCAGCACTTCGGCGGGGCGATACGACACCAGTCGGAAGGGCCCTGTGCCAGCGCTGTTCTGGTTCAGGAAGGCAGTGCCGTTGTCGTTATCGACCACGTTGGCCATGACCGTTTCAATGTCGACCACCGACGCGGGCCGCGAGGCCAGCACGTTCAACACAAACGACGGTGCGAAATCTCCTGACCAACGCACGGTGAGGGTGTTGCCTTCGGCGCTCACCATCTGGTCGAAGTTCTCGACCGTCCAGCCCAGGTTGGCCAGGATAAAGGCCGGGCGGCCGTTTATGACCAGCACCCGACGCCAGCTTTCCACCACATCGGCAGCGCGCAGCGGGTTGCCCGAGTGGAAAGTCACACCGTCGCGCAGGGTAAAGGTGATGCTGCGGTTGGCGGCGTCGATGGTCCATTCGGTGGCCAGACCGGGGCTCAGCACCTCGGTATCGACGGCGTCATAGCGCACCAACTGGTCATAAGTGTTGGTCACATACTCGCCCGAGCTGAACTCGTAGGCGGTCGCCGGGTCAATGGTGACGATGTCGTCGATGTTCTGAGCAATGACCAGCGCATTGTCGGGCGTGTTCGCCAGCGCCGGGGCCGTGGCCAGCGCCAGAAAGCTGGCGACCATCGTGGTTTTCAGCAGTTTCATCAAACCTCTCCTGTCTGGGTGGATGGCACCGCGTTCAGGCGGTGTCGTTGGTCGTTCTGGGGGTTGCCGATCAGCCGGGGGTTCGTGCCCGTCCACAGCAGCTTGGCCGGGCCGGGGCCGACATTGGCAAAGGAATGCGGGGTATCGCCCATGAAGTGCAGCGAGTCGCCGGGATTCAGCAGGATAACGGCCTCGCCCAATGTCTGACGGATGCGGCCTTCGAGCACGAAGATCATCTCTTCACCCGTGTGGCTGGTAACCTCCGAGGTATAGCCTTCGGGCAGGTGGATGATCAGCGACGACAGCGTGCCACCGGGCAGGCGCGTGTCCAGCCGCTCATACGCCAACGACGAATCGGCGATGGAGAAGCGCAGGCGTTCGCCCTCGCGTGTGACCGAGTCAGCAGGCTGTGGCGTCGCGATGAACCAGTTGATCTCGCCGCCCAACGCCGTTGCCAGCGCGGCAAGCGTGCCCAGCGACGGCGCGGCTTTGTTGCGTTCGACCTGACTGAGGAACCCCACCGAAATCCCCGCCTCGTCGGCCAGCTGTTGCAGGGTCTTGCCCAGTTTCTGGCGCAGTTCGCGGATGCGACCCCCGAATTGCGGGGGCGTGTGCGTGGATTCCGGGGTTTGTTGGGGAACGGACATCGCGAGCCTTAAATTACTTTCGCCTTCACGGTTTTGACGCTAGTAAAAAATTTTTGATCTGTCAAAGATAATTTGCTAAGCCATCTTCTGGCACCCTATGTCGCCCGAACCCCGCAGGAGCCTCGCATGTCCCAAGCCGTCCGGCCCCTCCCGGCCCGCATCGCCCCCTTCGGCTGGGCGCTGGCCACCATCGCGCTGACTTTTCTCGGGCTTCTGGCAATCACGTTCACGATCGGCCGCGTCGTTCCGATCGACCCGGTTCTGGCCGTCGTCGGCGACCGCGCCAGCCGCGAAACCTATGAGGCCGCGCGCCTCGCCATGGGCATAGACGACCCACTGGTGTTTCAGTTCGCGCGGTATGTCGGCGATGTATTGCGTGGCGATCTGGGAATGTCTGTCAGCACCGGGCGCCCGGTGATCGAGGATCTGGCCCGCGTCTTTCCCGCCACGCTGGAATTGGCAACGCTGGGGATCCTCATCGGGGTCTTGATCGGCGTGCCCATGGGCGTGATCGCTGCCGCGCGGCAAGGCACATGGATCGACCAGATCGTGCGGGTGCTGGCGTTGGCGGGCTATGCGATTCCGGCCTTCTGGCTTGGGCTGGTCGGTCTCGTGATCTTCTATGCGCAACTGCGCTGGGTGGGCGGCCCGGGGCGAATCGGGATTTTCCTCGATGGCACGGTCCCGGTGCGCACGGGCCTCTTGCTGATCGACAGCCTACTGGACGGCAACTGGCGCGCCTTCCGCTCGGCCTGGTCACATGTCGTGCTGCCCGCCACGATCCTTGGCTTTTTCAGCCTTGCCTATATCGCCCGCATGACCCGCAGCTTCATGCTGGAACAACTGGGGCAGGAATTCATCATCACCGCCCGCGTCAAAGGCGCGCACGAACGGATCATCATCTGGCGCCACGCCTTCCGACCCATCCGGGTGCAACTGATCACCGTGATCGGCCTGAGCTACGCGGGCCTGCTGGAAGGATCGGTGATGATCGAGACCGTGTTTTCCTGGCCCGGGATCGGAAATTATCTGACCACAGCCCTGTTGAACGCTGACATGAATGCCGTTCTGGGTGCGACACTGGTCGTCGGTGCGGTGTTCATCGGCATCAACCGGGGATCGGACTTGCTCTATCGCCTGCTCGACCCGAGGGCCCGCACATGATCCTCACCCGCGACTGGCTTTTGTCCGACGACCCCGAGACCCGGATGCAAGCCCGGATGGGGCAGGCTTACCGCCTCGCCCGTGCGCTGAGGCGCAATCCGCTGGCGATGGTGGGCTTGGCGATCATCCTTGCCCTGCTGGTGGTAGCCGCACTGGCGCCTTGGCTGGCGCCCTATTCGCCGCTGGATGGGACCCTGTCGAACCGCCTGCAACCCCCTTCGGCGGCCCACTGGATGGGCACGGATGAACTGGGCCGCGACATCCTGAGCAGGGTCATCCACGGCGCCCGCATCACGCTGTTCATCGTGGTGCTGGTCGCCATCATCTCGGCCCCACTGGGCCTGCTCATCGGGGCGGTCTCGGGATACTATGGAGGCTGGGTGGACCGGATGCTGATGGGCGTGACCGACATCTTTCTGTCGATGCCCCGCCTGATTCTGGCGCTGGCTTTTGTCGCCGCGCTTGGCCCCGGCATCGAAAACGCCGTGATCGCCATCGCCATTACCGCGTGGCCCGTCTATGCCCGCATCGCGCGCGCCGAGACGCTGACCTTTCGCAGCGCCGATTTCATCGCCGCCGTGCAGATGCAGGGCGCCAGCGACCTGCGGATCATCACCCGGCATGTGATCCCGCTGTGCCTTTCGTCGACCATTGTGCGCGTCACACTGGACATGGCCGGCATCATCCTGACCGCTGCCGGTCTGGGCTTTCTCGGCCTTGGCGCGCAACCTCCCTTGCCTGAGTGGGGCGCCATGATCTCGCGCGGGCGGGCGTTCATTCTGGATCAATGGTGGGTCGCCACCATGCCCGGCTTTGCCATCGTGATCGTGTCGTTGGGCTTCTGCCTGTTCGGCGACGGGCTGCGCGATGTGCTTGACCCGAAAGGCCGCAGCAAATGAGCCTTCTGTCGGTTGAAAACCTGCGCGTCCGTTTCCCCACCGATCAGGGCGAGGTCGACGTGGTCAAGGGTCTGAGCTTCACCCTGAACCGCGAACGTCTGGGGATCGTGGGCGAATCGGGCTCGGGCAAATCCATGACCGGGCGCGCGCTCATGGGCCTGATCGCACCGCCCGGCCGTGTCACCGCCGACCGGCTGGAATTCGACGGCATAGACCTGCGCGCGCTGCCCGAATCCGGGTTCCGCAAGCTGCGTGGGGCGCGGATGTCGATGGTGCTGCAAGACCCGAAATTCAGCCTGAACCCGGTGATCCGCATCGGCGAACAGATCGGCGAGGCGCTGCAGTTTCACCGACGGATGTCCGCCGCGGCGCGTCGGCAGGCGGTGCTCGATGTGCTGGAAGCCGTGCGGATCGACGACCCCGAACGCGTCTATCGCCTGTTCCCGCACGAGGTGTCTGGCGGGATGGGCCAGCGGGTGATGATCGCCATGATGGTGGCGCTGGAGCCCGACCTGATGATCGCGGACGAGCCCACCTCGGCGCTGGATGTGTCGGTGCGCGCGACGGTGCTGGAAATCCTCGACGATCTGGTGCGCCGGCGCGGGATGGGGCTGATCCTGATTTCCCACGATCTGGACATGGTCGCGCGCTGGTGTGACCGGATTCTGGTCATGTATGCGGGCCGCGTGGTCGAGGAATGCGCTGCCGGCCAGTTGCACGCCGCCACGCACCCCTACACGCGCGGCCTGCTGGCGTCGGTCCCGCATCTGAACGAAACGCGGCGACGCCTGCCCGTGCTGGATCGCGCTGCCATCGGGGTGGGAACATGATCGACATTCGCGACCTGACTGTGCGGTTCAACGGCGCACCCGTCGTGCATGGCGTCAGCTTTTCGGTCGCAAAGGGCGAAAGCTTCGCCCTCGTGGGCGAAAGCGGTTCGGGCAAATCCACCATCCTCAAAGCCATCGCGGGGCAGGCGCGCGACTGGTCCGGCACCATCAAACTGGACGGTGAATCGCTGGGCCGGACGCGCGACGCCAGTTTTGTGCGCCGTGTGCAGATGGTGTTTCAGGATCCGTATGGCTCGCTCCACCCCCGGCGCAGCGTGGACGAAACGCTGTCCGAACCCCTTGCCGTGCACGGTATCCCCGACCGAGATGGCCGCGTGCTGGCGATGCTGGACGCCGTCGGCCTGTCGCGCAAGTTCCGGTTTCGGCTGCCGCATCAGTTGTCAGGCGGTCAGCGCCAGCGCGTCGCGATCGCTCGCGCGCTGATGCTCCAGCCGCAGGTGGTGTTGCTGGACGAGCCGACCTCGGCGCTGGATGTGTCGGTGCAGGCCGAAATCCTGAACCTGCTGGCCGATTTACGCGAAGAGCAGGGGCTGACTTTCCTCCTCGTCACCCACGATCTGCCGATCGTGTCGTTCCTTTGTGACCGTCTGGCCGTCCTGCGCCGGGGGCGGCTGGAGGAAGTGACGCCCGTCACCGCCTTGCGCACCGGCCAACTGACCAGCGACTATGGCCGTGAACTGGTGGCTCGCAGCGCAGGCTAGACCAGGTGGCAGGCCGCGCTGCCAGTGGTGCTGGCGCGTGGAGCGGGAACGTCGACCTTGCACCGCTCGACCGCCTGCGGGCAGCGCGGGTGGAACGGGCAACCGGACGGTGGGTTGATCGGGTTCGGAATCTCGCCCGTCACCGGCTTGCGGCGGCGGCCTGACATCGCCAGATCGGGCACCGCATCGAGCAGCATGCGCGTATAAGGGTGCTGGGGTTCGTGGAACAGCCGCTTCCCTTCGGCCACCTCGACCAGACGGCCCAGATAAAGCACGCCGATCCGGTTCGCCATGTGGCGCACCACCGAAAGGTCGTGGGAAATCAACAGATAGGTCAGCCCGAACTGATCCTGCAAATCGCGCATCAGGTTCAGGATCTGCGCCTGCACCGACACGTCCAGCGCGCTTGTGGGTTCGTCACACACGATGAACTCGGGCCGCGACGACAGCGCCCGCGCAATCGCGATCCGCTGGCGCTGGCCGCCGGAAAACTCATGCGGATACTTGGCCATGTCGGCCTCGGACAGACCCACGACCTTCAAGAGCCGCGCCACCTCGGCCCGCGCGTCGGTGGCGTTCATCAGCCCGAAGGTGCGGATCGGTTCGGCCACGATATCGCCCACCCGCCAACGCGGGTTCAAACTGGCGAAAGGGTCCTGAAAGATCATCTGGAACCGCCGCCTGAGCGCGCGCGGCACGCCCGCGCCCGCATCGATCGGCTGGCCGTCAAAGGTGATCCGCCCCGCACTAGGCGGCAACAGCCCCGCGATCATCTTGGCGATGGTGGACTTACCAGAGCCGGATTCCCCCACCAGCGCAAATGTTTCGCCCTTGGCGATCTCCAGCGACACATCGGCGGTGGCGGTCAGGAACTGGCGTTCCTCGCGCTCGATCACCCGGTTCAGCCAGGGTTTCGACACATCAAAGCGCCGGGTCAGGCCCTGAACGCGGATCAGGGGCTCAGCCATGTTTGGCCTCCGTTTGCTCCAGCCAGCAGGCCACACGGCGGTTGCCGGGGCGATCCGTCACCGGGGGCCGCTCGGCCCGGCAGCGGTCAAAGGCATGCTCGCACCGCGGGTTAAAGGCGCAGCCCGGTGGAATCGCGTTCAGCCGTGGCATCGCGCCAGGGATCTGGATCAGGCGGTCATTCGTCTGGGTCAGCGTCGGGATCGAGCCCATCAGCCCGCGCGTATAAGGGTGTTCCGCGCGCAGGATCACGTCGCGCACGGGGCCGATCTCGGCCAGACGCCCGGCATAGAGCACCGCCACCCGGTCAGCCGTTTCCGCGATCACCCCCATGTCATGGGTGATCAGCATCACCGCCGCCCCGCGTTCGGCGCAGATATCCTTGAGCACCTCGATGATCTGAGCCTGCACTGACACATCCAGCGCGGTCGTGGGCTCATCGGCGATGACCAGTTCGGGTTCCGCACACAGGGCCAGCGCGATCACCACGCGCTGCCGCATCCCGCCGGAAAAGTGGTGCGGATAATCGTCGATCCGGCGCGCGGCGGCGGGGATGCCGACGCGGTCCAGAAGGGCGATCGCCCGCTTGCGCGCTTCGGATTCGGACAGATCGGTATGCGTGCGGATCGTCTCGATGATCTGGCGGGCGACGGTGAACAGCGGGTTCAGGCTGGTCAGCGGGTCCTGAAACACCATGCCGATCCGCTTGCCGCGCACCTTGCGCATGCCCTCGGGCGGCAGGGTGTCGATGCGCTGGCCCTTCAGCCAGACCTCGCCCCCGGCGATCCGCCCCGGAGGTTCGATCAGCCCGATGATCGCCGCGCCGGTGATCGACTTGCCAGCGCCGGACTCGCCGACCATGCCCAGAACCTCGCCCGGAGCGATGTCGAACGACACGCCGTCCAGCGCGCGCAGGGTGCCACGGCGCGTGGGAAATTCGACCACCAGATCGCGGACGGACAGAAGCGGCTCGGTCATTTCAACCTCGGATTCAAGGCATCGCGCAGCCAGTCGCCCAGCAGGTTGACCGACAGCGCCAGCGCCAGCAGCGTCAGCGCGGGGAACAAGAGGATCCACCACTCGCCCGAGAAGAGATATTGCTGCCCCTGCCGGATCAACGTGCCAAGGCTGGGCTGCGTGGGGGGCACACCGACGCCAAGGAACGACAGCGTCGCCTCGGCGATGATCGCCAGCGCCACGCTGATCGTGGCAATGACCAGGACCGGGCCCATCACATTCGGCAGGATATGCCGCGTCAGGATGCGGAAGGGATGCACGCCGATCACGCGGGCGGCCTGAACGTATTCCTTGTTCTTTTCCACCATCGTCGCCCCGCGCACGACGCGGGCGAACTGCACCCAGTCCGAAAGGCCGATGGCAATGATCAGAACCCAGATCGCCATAGTCTCGCGCTTGTCAGGGGGGATCAGACCGCTGGCGATCCCAAAGATCAAAAGCGCGATCAGGATCGACGGGAACGACAGTTGCACGTCGGCGATCCGCATCAACAGCGTGTCGATCCACCCGCCCCGCCAGCCCGCCAGAAGCCCCGCGCTGATGCCCAGCACCATGCCCAGCAGCACCGCCATCACCCCCACGAACAGCGAAATCCGCGCGCCGTAAAGGATCGTGGAAAACAGATCCCGCCCCTGATTGTCGGTGCCCAGCAGGTAAGAGTTGCCGGTAAAGGCATTCTCCACCCCGGGCGGGGTGAAGCCGTCCATCAGGTTCAGGCTGGCCGGGTCATAGGGGTTGGTCGGCGCGATCCACGGCGCCAGCACCGCACCCAGCACGATGATCAGCGCGACCAGCGCCGCCACCATCGCGACGGGTGTGGTGCGGAAGGAATAGGCAAGGTCGCTGTCCCATGCCCGGGCAAACGCGCTTTGCGGTTTCGACATGCGTCAGCCCCCCTCAATGCCGCGCATTCGCCCGGTCCACGCGCAGGCGCGGGTCCACGGCGAAATACAGAAGGTCCACGATCAGGTTGATGACGACAAAGATCAGCGCGATCAGCATCAGATACGCCGCCATCACCGGCACATCCACCACGCGGACCGAGTTGATGAACAACGCGCCCACACCGGGCCATTGGAACACGGTTTCGGTGATGATCGCAAAGGCGATGATCGCGCCCAGTTGCAGGCCGGTGATGGTGATGACCGGCACCAACGTATTCTTCAGCGCATGGCCGAAATGCACCGCCCGGTTCGACAGACCACGGGCGCGGGCGAACTTGATGTAGTCGGTGCGCAGCACTTCCAGCATCTCGGCCCGCACCAGACGCATGATCAGCGTCATCTGATACAGGCCCAGCGTGATTGCCGGGAGGATCAGGCTGGCTCGGCCGCTTTCGGTCAGGAACCCGGTGCGCCAACCGCCGGGCAGGTCCACCACCTCACCCCGGCCAAAGCTGGGCAACCATTGCAGCTCGACCGCGAACACCCAGATCAGCAGCACACCGATCAGGAATGTCGGCAGTGATACCCCGATCAACGACACCGACATGATCAGGTTCGACAACCATCCCTTGCGGCGCAGCGCTGTATAGACGCCCAGCCCGACGCCGAAAACGAAGGCCAGCGCGCCCGAAACCAGCGCCAGTTCCAGCGTGGCAGGCAGGCGCGACAGGATCAGTTCCATCACTGGTTCTTGCAGACGGTAGGAAATTCCGAAATCGCCCTGCACCGCCTTGCCCAGAAAGCGCGCGAACTGAACGACCACCGGATCGTTCAGGCCCAGCAACTCGCGCAGGGCTTCGCGATCTTCCAGCGACGTTTCTTGCCCGACCATCGCATAGATCGGGTCGCCGACGAACCGGAACAGCGCGAAGGAAATCAGAGCCACGACCAGCATGACGATGACCGACTGGAACAGACGGCGCAGGATGTAGGCGATCATGGCAGCGATTCCGTCTTGTCACACAGCGGGGCAGAAAACAGGCAAGCCCCCGCGCAGGCTATACCGCGCGGGGGGCCATTTCAGGGGCGGATCAGTTGCCCAGCGTCACATTCCACATACGGGGCGAGTTGTCCGGCGGCACGTCCATGCCGACGCCGTTGCGCACCGCATAGGCCAGAAGCTGGTTGTGAACGTTCAGGAACACGCGGTCTGCCACCACCTGATCCCAGATCTCCGCGATCAGCGCGTTACGGGCGGCCAGATCGGTCATCGTGCCGAGGGCTTCGATCTGTTCGTCCAGAGCGGGGTTGGAATAGCGGCTGCCATTATAGCTGCCAAAGCCTTCCTCGCGGGTATGGACCAGAAAGTTGAACACATAGGCCGAATCGAAGGTCGGAACGCCCCAGCCCAGCAGATAGAAATCGGTCTGCCAGTTCTCGATCAGCGGGAAGTGCTGCGAACGGGTCTGCGACACCAGGTTCACGGTGATCCCGATGCGGCCCAGCATGCCGACCATCGCCTGACAGATCGCCTCGTCGTTCAGGTAACGGTCATTCGGGCAATGCAACATGACCGAGAAGCCGTTCGGATAGATGCCGCGCACCAGTTCGCTGGCCCGTGCGATGTCAGGCTCGCCAAAGGCATGCAGGTCCTCGCGCCAGCCGTTCACAAAGGGCGGCAGCGGGGCGGCCGACGGCTGCGACTGGCCGCGCATCACCACTTGCCGGATGGCGTTGCGGTCGATCGCCAGCGCCAGCGCCTCGCGGATTTCGGGATGCGAGAAGGGGTTGTCCTCGACGTTGGCCGAGGCCAGCCGCGGCGAGGTCATGTCATAGCTGAAAAAGATGTTGCGGTTTTCCGGCCCGGTGACAACCGTCACGCCATCGGTCTGCTGAAGCCGGGCGATGTCCTGCACCGGCACGTCCTGCACGAAATCCACCTCGCCCGACAACAGCGCGGCGACGCGGGTCGCGGCCTCGGCGATGGGGGTATAGACGATCTCGGTCACTTGCGGCGCGTCGGCCCAGTGGCCCTCATAGGCGGCCAGAACGGTGCGCACTTCGGGATCGCGCGACACCAGCCGATAAGGCCCGGTGCCGTTGGTGTTGCGCACGGCGAAATTGTCTTCGCCCGCGGCAAAGTTCTGCGGCACCATCACGTTGTTGGCGGCAGCCCAGCCCGAATCCATGATGAAGAAGTTCGTCAGGTTCTGCGGATACAGCGGCGAGGGGCCGTTCATCTGCACATGAACGGTGTGGTCATCGACCGCGGTCGCGCCGACCACCGAGGTGTGCAGCGCCCGGAAGCCCGAGGCTTCGTGGCGCACACGCTCGAACGAGAAAACCACATCCTCAGCCGTGAAGGCGCTGCCGTCATGGAAAGTCACGCCTTCGCGCAGCTTGAACACCCAGACAGTGGGGTCGTCGGGGTGGATCATCCATTCCGTCGCCAAACGCGGCTGGAGCGAGCCATCGACATCGCGGATCACCAGCGTTTCATAGATGTGGTGCGTCAGCGCGCCGGTGGGGCCTTCGTTCTGGCTGTGCGGGTCCAGCGTCAGCGCGTCGGTCACGCGCGCCCACCGCAGCGTTTCGGCCTGCGCCGCCCCGGCGGCAATCGCCAGCGCCAAGGCCGACACCATGACGGTGCGCGTCAAGGATTTGGGGTAGAAAGTCATCGTTGTCTCCCGGTTGTTTATTGGCGTCTTGGGTTGTGCCCGCCGGTTTTTCCGGCTGTTCAGCAGGGTCGCTCAAAAAATTTTTACTAAAGGTGTCAAACTTTTTTCTCTCGTCAAGAGGCAGGCAAAAATTTTCGCCATGCGCCTTCGAAGCGCGCGGCCGCGGTGTGCACTGATCGGCTGTTGGGCGGGCTGCCAGGGCCAGCCGACAACATCCGGGGCCCTTGTTGGGGAAATGACCTGTCGCGACACAGACCAAGCGCTGTGAAAGGGCAATGCGTCCGACGGCTGGTGCGTGGACGCAGCATTGCCTTCGCTGTTTCAACTTGCCAAGCAGACGACCGTGTTGAAGGCGCCAGAAACACCTGCATGGCAGGTCCCGGCGCAAAGGGTTGTCACAGCGCGGCGCAAATTGGCCGCCCGTGCAGCGAAGGTCTGGAAACCGTTGCCGCCATCGGCAAGGATTGACCCTTGCCGATCACGTGGCGAGGCGGGCAGTGCTGCCTTGCAAACAGAGACCGAGACTTCCGCCTCAATGCGCTTTTTCGGCGGTCATCGCGCGCAGGACATAGACGGGAATGGCAAAGGTAATCAGCACGCGCGGGACATGACCCAGCAGCCACATCGCGCGGATTGTCGTGCCGTTCCCCTCGGTCACCGGATCGGTCAGCGCAATGGCCGTGTAGAAACCCAAGACATCTCCCAAGGGCGACCCGATCGCATCCGCAAGCCGCAGGTTGAGAGGCATATGAAAGGCAATCGTGATCAGCGAGACCGCCAGATAAAGCCACAACGCGATGACCCAGTTGCGCCGTGCCGGCGCGTTATCCCAATCGAGCCGAGCCGACAGGATCAGACCCACCAATATCAGCAAGAACAGCGGCATGATCGTATAGATGAAATTGCTGAACTGGGGAAAGAACTGCGCCACGAACTCGGCAGGGTCGAGGCTCAGCCAATAGACCCCCATCGACAGCCCGATAAAGACGTTGGCACCAAAAAACGCTGCGGAAGCGATGAAAGCCAGCGCGTTGACGCGACGGCGATAAGTTTCGGATGACATGAACATAGTCTTGTCGTTGAAGGTCAATGAAACTCGGTCTTTGCAAACTGGCGAAACAGAAACGCCGGGGCGATCCGGCTCATCGCCTTGATCTGGCGCGATTGTCCCAGCAGCATTTCGCTCTGGTTGCGGCGTAACCCTTCAAGAACGTCGCGCACCAGGTCGGCGGGCTTCATCTTCTTGAAATTGCCAGACTTCAGCGCCTTGGCCATATCGGTATCAACGACGGGCGGCAGGGCTTCGAAAACAGTGATCCCATGAGGCTGCAACTGGTGGCGAAGGGTCTGCGCAAAGTGGTGGATCAGTGCCTTGGTGCCCGAATAGACAGGCGTTCCGGGCGACGCGACAAAGGCGATGCCCGAGCCGATGAACAGCACCGCGGGCTCCGAGCTTTGCGCCAGAAGCAGCAAGGCGCGCCGTGTCAGTGTCAGGGGTGCCGTCGCGTTGATGGCGATCTCGTGCTCGATTTTTTGCGGCGTGTCGGGATCGTTCATGAAATCATAGGCGAGGAACACGCCCGCGTTGTTGATCAACAGATCGAGCCGGCCATGTAGCGCGTTTATCTCGGACAGGATCCGCTCCTGATCCGCCGCAACCGTCACATCTCCAGCAATCGCGAGCGCACCTGTCAGGCGCGCAGCCTCGGCAAGTTTGCCGGCGTCGCGCCCGCAGATGATGACCGTATTGCCAAGCGCCACAAACTGCCGGGTCAGTTCCCGTCCAATGCCCGAACCGCCGCCGGTGATAAGGATGATCTTCGATGTCAGATCCAAGTCTGGGTCTCCTTGTGACGGGTCATCCCCTAGTTAGGTTCGATGGGCGGACTTCTTCCACCGCCAGAGACTTGCAGAACGTATCAATGTCTTGCAGATCGGCTCAAAGCCATTGCGGGCTATGCCGTCTGCGTTTCTATTGCCTTCTGCGGCCCCCCTTCACAAAAGGCCCACCGATGCAAAGCCACGAGCGATCTCCGATCTACACATCCGCCGTCCTGTCCGGCCCGATTTGCGGGATGCTTGGGGTCGGCTGGGACGAGGTTCTGACCCGTGCGGGGATCATGGCGAACGACGGCAATGGCAGGGCCTTTCTGGTTTCTGCCGAAGAATACCTGCGTCTGTGGGCTGCGATCATGGACCTGTCGAAGCAGCGGGATGTATCGCGGCTTCTCGGACTACGGATGGCAAGCGGTCCCGGTTCTTTTCGCACTGTCCACCGCGCCGGATTTCGAGACCGGCGTCGCGCGGATGGCGCAGTTCAAGAGCCTGTTCGGGCCGATGCAGTTCGTTTTGTCGCACGGCGCGTCCGAGTTCACCGTGCGCGTGGCCCCAGACGCGGCCGCGCCGCCTTTGCCCGAAACATTCAGCAGCCCGCAGATCATCTATCTGCACGCGCAGGCCAACGCGCTGGCGCGTCGTGCGCTCCGTCCGACCCGGGTGTGTTTGCCGCTGCCACAGGACGAGCGCGAGCGTCTGGCAGACGTCTTCGGCCATATCCCCGAGAACGGAGAGGCCTCGCTGAGCTATGCCCACGCCGATGCGCGCATGCCGTTCATCTCTGCCAATCCCGCGCTATGGGAGGCCACCGAGACCGACCTGCAAGCCCAGGCGATGATCCAGTCCAAGGCACTGTCCCTGTCCAAGCGGGTCCGTGCAACGATGATGGAGGCGTTCTCGATCACCGAGCCCAGTATCGCCCATGCTTGCGGCCGCCTGAGGTTGAGCCGAAGCACCTTATTGCGACGTCTGGCGGACGAAGGAGTAACGTTTCAGTCTCTGCTGGACGAAACGAGGAAAGCGCTGGCCATTCGGTATCTTTTGAAAAGCGACCTGAACAACCAGCAAATTGCGCCTCTTGTGGGATACCGCGACACGAACGCCTTCCAGCGCGCCTTCAGGAGATGGACGGGAACGACCCCTCAATCGTTCCGCGCCGATCGACTTTAGAGATATGGATAGGGGTCACAAGCGACGTTCGGGTTCGGTGCAACCGATGCCGGTCGCGTATCGCGATGCCGGCAAGGCGCCCTGCCAGCATGGGACTTCGGCAAAAGGGCCGTCCCATTCAGCTTCCCCGGTAAGCCTCGGGCGACACCCGCCCAGTGATGGCCCTTAGGCGACGCGGTTGCCAGACACCCAGGTTCCGCGAACCGCGCCACCTTTGCCAAAGCGATGCACCCGCACGACATCCGCCCGCTTGCCGATTTCCAGCCGCCCGCGATCGTCCAACCCCGTCGCCTGCGCTGGCGCGCTGGTCACGGTCGAAATACCGCGCGCCGGGTCGCCCCAAGCGCGCGCGGCCTCGACCGTGGCCTGCTCGTGCGAGGCGCGGACCCGATTGCCAAGCGCGGTCTGAACCTCGACATGCGCCTGGAATTCTTCTTCGGTCAGGCCGTATTTGCCCCGCATGTAGCGCCGCAACTGTGCCAGATCGGCAAACTGGCGCTGCCCCGGCGTATGATCCATGAGGCTGACGATCCCCACGCAATCTTCCGGCCCGAACTTCGCCAGTTCCGAAGTCAGCGTTTCCGAGCACACTTCGGCGCGCAAATGGATCAGATGGTTGACCCGCAGCACCCCGGCGTTCCGGGCGGCAAGGATCTCGTCGGCCATGCCGCGCGCGTATTCGCCATAACCGCGACCGGTCGAAATCAAGGAACCCACACGCAGCGCATCGAACACTGTTGTAATGCCGACCCCGGCCAATTCCGCGTCATGTGCGATGATCGCGGGCGCGTGCGGCCAGTCGACGCCGGGGCGCGGCTGGATATGCCTTTCAAGATTGTCGGTGTGCAATTCGATCAGACCGGGCTTGACCAGATCGCCGTCGCAATCAATTGCCCCCGCCGCGACGGACGCGCCATCGTCGATCGCCCGGATCACACCATCGGCAAACACGATGGATCCACGGCAAACGCCGTCGGGCATCACGACTCTTGACGCTGCCCGACGTGGCAAGGGCATCGGTTGCGCGCAAGATCAGCGGCGCAGCGAGAGCTGCAGACGACATCTTGAGCATGGAACGGCGATTGAACGACATGTGTATCCCTCTCGTGAATGCACCGGTTCGGTGCGATCGTCCGTTCGTTTGCTGCATGGGTGTGACGCAGGCGTTTCAGTTGGATGTTGGTTGCATGGCATTGCACCGCCCGCTGACCTCAAGTCGCCGCGCACTGTCATGCATTTGTCGAGCATGGCCGGGCACGACCAACGTCATGCCGGCTGAACGTTACCTGAACGATGTTATGCGCGGGGCTAGAGCCAGCTGCCGTAGTCGCTGACCAGCAGATGCGTGGGGGCCTCGTCTTCCTCAATCTGGGCAAAACGGCCGACCGGATCGCGAAAGACGTTGTCGGTCTCGTCGTCATTGACCGTCGAGACCTCGCCGATCAGCACATCACCGCCCTCGCCCCAGAAGGCGTGCCAGTCACCAGGGCGCAGTGTGACGCTTTCGCCCGGCGCCAACCGCAGTTTCTGGCCGGGCGCATAGTTGACCCGCTGCCCATCGCACCAGACGGTGCCGCCCTGGTCATCGGCAAAGTTGCCGCTGTCATCCGACCCATACAGCTCGACGACCAATGTCGCGCCACCACGATTGATGATGTCCTCGGCCTTGATGACATGGGTGTGCATCGGTGCCAGTTGATCCTGCCGTGAAATCAGCAGCTTCTCGGCGTAACACATCCCGCCACCCCGTTGCAGATCGGCCAGCAGACCGTTGCGCAAGGTGAACAGGAACAACCCCACCTGATCGAACCGCCCCGTGCCATAGTCGGTAATGTCCCAGCCGCAGCGGGCGTCGATCACGTGTCGTGCTTGCGCCGCGTTGGCGCGGAATTCGTCGGGGTTCCAGCGCGCGAAGGGCGGCAGGACAAAGCCGTATCGGCGGATCATGTCATCCGCCTCGGCCATGATCGTATTGACGCGGGATCGTTTCATTGCTGGGGCTCTTTGTGTTCGGGTTGGGGGCGGCTGCGATCACGCACCGGGCGGATCGGCGGCGCGGAGGGCAGAAGGCCCCGGATGTCCGCAAAGGGATAGACCGGCTCGTGGCGCAGGCATTCGGCGAAACCGTCGAAGCCACATTGCGCTGCCCGCAGTCGGGCCAGCAGGCGCGAACTTTCGACGAACCGCTCTGGGTCCTGACTCGCGTGTTGGCGGAGCGCGGTTTCCTTGGTCGGCTGGTGGGCGGTGGTATCGATGTAATGCGTGGGCAGGAAACCGGTTCCCATCGCGGTTTCAAGCCATGCGAGAGGAACGGAAAAGCCGCACGCCCGCCGTGCGGCTTCGGCCACCGCGCGGTGATCCGGGTGATAGTCGTTGGCGGCATGCGCCAGCACGAGGTCAGGGGCCAGACGCGCAAGGCGGCCGGTCAGGTCCGCAGCAAAGCCGCCAGCCTCGGACAGCACACCGTCGGGATGGCCCATCATTTCCAGTTGGGCGCCCAGAAGCGCAGCACCGGCGCGGGCTTCTGCCGCTCGGCGTTGCGCCAGTGCCGGGCCCGGCGTGCTGCCGCCCTTTGCGCCGTCGGTTGCGCACAGGATCGTCACCGAGGCACCAATCGCGCGCCACGCCAAGATCATGCCGCCCGCCGAAATTTCGGCGTCATCGGGATGCGCGGTGACCACGACGATGCGCATCTCAGGCCTGCGTCAGGAATTCGATGACCATCGCTGCCGTCCATGTAACTCGCCCGCCGCCGCAGGGGGTGCCATCCATCGGATCGTAATATTCGGCGAACCCGCTTTCCTCGATCAGGCGCAGGCTGTCTGCCACGATCCGGTCAGCGACCCGGGCCTGCCCCGCCTGCCGCAACCCGTCGGCGATCATGTGGTTGACGATCAACCAGACCGGCCCGCGCCAATAGCGGCGGGCGTCGAAACTTGGGCTAGCCGGGTCGTGGCTGGGCACCATAGAGGTGCAGCGGGTCGCCAGAAGATCGATCCGCGCGGCGATCTGCGCGGCGCGTTCGCCCGGGATCGGGGCAAAAACCGCCAACAACCCACCGATCGAAGCGCTGTCAACCAACTCTCCGGTCGAGCGGTCAAGGCAGACATACTGCCCCAGATCAGGGTTCCAGAGGCTTTCGAGCGCCGCAAGCCCTTTGGCAAGCCGCGCCTCGCAAGCCATTGCGATGGCGTCTTCGCCCAGCCCGCGCGCCAAATCGGCGAGATCACGAACCGAGCGCAGCAGGATGGCGTTCATCCCCGGGTCCACGATCTTGAACGGCGAAGCGTCATGCAGTTTCGAGTTGTCCCATCCCAGCGAGCGGAACATCTGCACCAGCCAGATGAACCGCTCGTATTGCGCCTGCGTCGGACGGTGTTCGGGGTTGGCGTGCTGGGTATCGCGGCGGGTGAAGGGCATGACCCCCTCGGTCGGCACCCGGTCAAACGCCACGTCCCAGTCGATCGAATTGTCGCGGCCCGTCTCCCAAGGATGGATGATCGCGACGAGTCCGGTGCCCTGAGGGTCGCGGTTGGTGAAAAACCACTCGTGCCATGCGTGGATCTTGGGCAGCAGTGCGCGGGCCTTTTCTTCGGCCAGCGCGCTGTTCTTTGCCCGCGCAAACAGACGCGCCACGGCATAGCCGGCAACCGGCGGCTGGGTGATCCCCGAGGTCGGCACCTTGCGGCCCGTTACCCAGACATCGGGGCCGGGGAAATAGCCGTCGTCGTGTTTGTGAAAGACGATATGCGGCACCATGCCATCGGGCCACTGATGGGCGAACAGCGTCTCGATCTCGCGCCATGCGCGGGCCTCGTCGAAATGCGCCTGACCCAGCGCGGTCAGGCACGAATCCCAGTTCCACTGGAACGGATAAAGACCATGCGTTGGCACGGTATAATCGCCAAGGTCGTTCTCGCGCAGGATTTCTGCGGCACGCGCAATCAGGTGGGCGGACATCGTTTCAGCTCCGGTTGGTCAGGCCACGGCCAGGGTGGTGGCAGGATCGAACCAGCGCACCCGGTCGGGTTGAGGGGCAAGCACAAGATGGTCTCCGGCTCGGACAGGAAGGTCGCTGTCGAGAACCGCGCGCAGTTGGGTGCCCTCGACATCGCAAGTGACTAACTTGTGAGGGCCGAGAGGTTCGACGATTCGGACGGCAGCGCGGATCCCCTGATCTGCCGTGCGCAGGTCTTCGGGCCGGATCGCGAATTTCAGCGACTCGGCGGCCGGACCGTCAAAGGTCTGACCGGCGACGCGCCATTTTCCGGGGCCCGCGGGTGTTGCGGGCAGGAAATTCATCGGCGGGTTGCCGATGAAGCCCGCGACGAACTCGGCCGCCGGGTTGCGATAGACTTCGACAGGGGCGGCGGCTTGCACGATCCGGCCTTGGTGCATGACGCTGATCCGGTCGGCCAGGCTCATCGCCTCGACCTGGTCATGGGTGACATAGATCGCGGTGGTTTTCGAACCTGCCAGCACGCCTTTGAGTTCGGCCCGCATTTCAAGGCGCAGCAGGGCATCAAGGTTCGACAGCGGCTCGTCCATCAAGATCACGTCTGGCTCCATCGCCAAAGCCCGCGCCACGGCGACGCGCTGCCGCTGGCCTCCCGACAATTCGCCCGAGTAGCGCCCCAGCAAATGCTCGATATGCATCAGCGTCGCGGTGCGCTCGACACGCTCGCGCACCTGCGCATCGGGCATCTTGCGCATCCGCAGGCCAAAGCCGATGTTTTCAAAGACGGTCATGTGCGGGAAAACCGCATAGTTCTGGAACACCATCGCGATGCCTCTGTTCGCGCGGGGGCAAGTGATCAACCCGACGCCCGCCGATCCAGACCTCGCCGGTCGAGGCGCTTTCAAGCCCTGCGATGATGCGCAGAAGCGTGGTCTTGCCGCAGCCCGACGCCCCAAGCAGCACCATGAATTCCTGATCGGCGATCGTCAGGTCGATGTTGCTGAGCGCCTGATAATTGCCAAAGGTCTTGGCGACGTTCTTGATCACGATTTCGGCCATTTCGACGGCTCCTTGTCTGGTCGCCCCGCTTAGCGGTTGGCGATGCCCCACATGGCGAAGAGGTATTTGCGGACAGCGAAGATGAACACCAAGGCGGGCACCACGAGGATGAAACCCCCCGCGAATTTCAGGTGCATGGGCGAGGTGTCGAGGTTTTGCAGCAAGAACGCGGTCAGTGTCCGGTTCTCGATGGTCAAGACAGCGGCGGCGAAAACCTCGTTCCACGAGATCACGAACGCAAAGATCGCGCTGGCGGCGATCCCCGGCAGGATCAGCGGCAAGACCACCTTGGTAAAGGCCGTCAGCCGCGAACAACCCAGCGTCCATGCAGCCTCCTCAAGTTCGATGGGAATGCCCGAGAACAGAGAGAAGGTGATCAGCACGGCGAAGGGAACCGCCAGCGTCGTGTGCACCAGCGCGAGGCCAAAGACCGTGTCATCCAGCCCCGTTCGGATGAACAGCACCGCCAGCGGCAGGGCCAGCAGCGGCAGCGGGAAAGCGCGGGTCAGCAGCACCAGCAGACGAAAGGCCGACTTGCCGGGGAATTCGAACCGCGACAGCGCATAGCCTGCTGGCGCGCCGATCAGGATCGACATCACCATGGTCAGACCCGCCACGAAAATCGAGTTCTTCAGCGCCGTGACGATCCCCGAGAAGTTCGCAAAGAACCGGAGACTGCCGAGGTCGAACTCGGGCAAGAAGCTTTTGGGGAAACTGTTGACCGCGTCGGCCGAGGACAGCGTGTTCACGACCAGCAGATAAAGCGGCACGAGAATCCAGGCGCACAGCAGCAATACGGTCGCGCCATAGAGCAGGCGCCCGGCCTTGAAGGCCTTCACCTCGGGGGTCAGGTCGGGGGTGGCGGTCATATCGTCGCTCCTTTCGGAACACGCAGGGCGCGCAGGATCACGAGTGTGAAGGCGATGGAAATCGCGAGGATGATCAGCGCCATGGCCGCTGCGGCGCGGTTGTTCATCAGGTCAAACTGATACGCGTAGGTCTGGCCCATCAGCACGGGGAACAACGTGCCACCCAGCGCGGCGACGACGGCGAACACCTCGAACGCAAGGATCACGCGCAGGATCAGGGCGGTCTGCAACGATGGCCGCAACAACGGCAGGGTGATGCGCAGGAACCGTTTCCACGGCGAGGCGCCAAAGACCTCGGCAGCCTCGTAATATTCCTTGGGGATCAGGCCGATCCCCGCCACAAGGATCACCAGCATGATCGCGGTGGCGCGCCAGATCTCGGCCAGCGCGATGGCAAGAAACACGATCCACGGATTTTGATAGGTCAGCAGATTGGCAGGCCGGTCGATCACGTCCAACCCGATCAGCATCGAGTTCAGGAAGCCCGACCTCTCGAAAATGGCAAGCCAGATGATCCCGGCGGCGAGGTCCGAGATCCCCAACGGGATCGTCCAGACATAAAGGACAAGGTCGCGCCCCTTTTTCATCTTGCTGACCATCGTTGCCATCAGCAGCGACAGCGACAGTTGCACCGGCACAACGGCCGCGGCCAGAAGGAAGGTGTTTTGCAAGGTGACCGGGAACTTCCAGTATCCGACGACCTCGCGAAACGCGTCGAGCGACCATCCTCCGGTCGGCGACGCAAAAGCCTGCAGGGCGACCAGAATGAACGGATAGAGGAAGAAGACACACAAGAACAGCGTGACCGGCAGGATCAGGATATAGGGAAGAATCCGGGACTGCATCGGCGCGCTCCTCGTTGTCGAAGGCTGGGGCAGAAGGGGTGCCCGGGCATCATGCGCCCGGGCACGGTGGGGTCAATCTCCGATCACTCGACCGGGCAGGCCCCCGGACGGTGCATCGGGTGCCCAGCAAGGTGCGCCGGTGGCCTCCATGATGCCGCGCAGGACTTCGGCCTGTTCGTCCAGAACGGCGCGGATGTCCTGACCGCCCAGCACGATACGCTCGAAGCTGTCGACGAACACGCGGTTGAAGTCGCCTCCGCGATCACCCAGACCTGCGGGCAGCAGGCCCGGTTGGCATCGGGCGAGGCGCTCATCGCTGCGACGGCTGCACCGGCTGCCTGCACGGCGGGCGGCAGGTCATCGGGCAGATCGACGGCGACAACCGGGAAGAAGTTCGTCGCGCGAAGCGTCGCGATCTGGGTTTCCGGCTGCAGCATATAGCTGACCAGCGCGCGCCGCGTCCATGTCAGGTGCCGTGCGCGGAATCGCAACACCGGCGAGAACCGGCATGAAGCCCCGACCAGCAGGGCCAGCGGGCGCCGGGAAGGCGACGAAATCGTCAGGACGCTCGTTGAAAGCCTGTGCCAGACGCGAGGTGTGATCGAACACGATCCACGCATCGCCCGACAGAAGCTGTTCCTGCATGAACGAGAAGTTGGTCGAGGCCGGGTTGGTGTGCGTCCACAGTTCGCGGAAGGCTTCCCATGCGGCCACGGCGGCATCAGACCGGAAGGTGCGCACCACGCCGTCGGTATAGGACGGATACAGATAGCCTTGGAAGAAGCGATGCTCAGCCCGCGCTCGCCCGCCGGAAAGCCAAAGCGTGGCTCGCCAGTGGCCTCGTGCACATTGGCGGCCCACTGGATCAGTTGGTCATAGGTCAGCGCGTTCAGGTCGGCGCCTTCAGGCAGATAGGGCAGGGCCTCGCGGTTGGCAGCCATGATATAGCTGGCCTGCATCCACGGGATGTATTGCAGGTGATCGGTGCCCAGTTGCGCCAGCGAATTGAAGGTGCCGCTGGACGAGGCGATCCCCAGATCGTCGAGATCGACCAGGTCATCGGGGTTCATCGCCGAAAAATCGCCATGCAGGGCGCCCAGCACGTCGATGCTGCCCGAACCGGCTTGCAGTTCTGCTTGCAGACGGGTCAGCCACGGGCCGCCATCGTTGGCCTGATAGTCGACCGCCTGATCGAAGCCCGACAGCACCTGATCGCGCATCGCCTGCGATTCCTCGGCGGGCTTGGCCTGCGTCGACCAGAACAGGACATCGGCCTGCGCCGCGACTGCCGACACCATCAGGGCCAGCCCTGACACGGCCCCCACGAGCTTGTATCTCATCGTCATTCCGTCCTCCACATGTCATTGGCGCCGCTTTCCGGCACACTCCCCGGCCCATCCCCACGGATCGGGCCCAAGTGCCGCGCGTCGGTCTCCCCCCGATTCGCCCGGCAACATGGGGAAATAATGGTAT
This sequence comes from Paracoccaceae bacterium, assembly GCA_041397065.1. Taxonomy (GTDB): domain Bacteria; phylum Pseudomonadota; class Alphaproteobacteria; order Rhodobacterales; family Rhodobacteraceae; genus Pararhodobacter. The sequence continues at coordinate 80,326 of JAWKXG010000008.1, forward strand.
ATCGTTATATCATCGGTCAATCACTTATTTGTTGTCTTATCGTCCACCGCTAACCCCTCCAATTGATGCAACGATTGACTTGCCTGCATCCATGTCACTAGACTTTGGAAACGCAGTGATTTTCCTGGTTGGGCCATGACCTCCAAGCCGAAACTCTCGACCGTCGCCGACCTGGCCGGGGTGTCGACGGCCACCGCCAGCCAAGTGATGCGCGGAACCGGGCGCATTTCGGATGCGACACGGAAAAAGGTTCTCGCCGCCGCGCAGAAGCTGCACTACCTACCCGACAGCCGCGCCGCCTCGATGCGCTCGGGCGAGAAGCGCGAGATCGGTTTTGCCATCCACCGGATCGCGAACCCCTTCAACGCCGAGGTGATCAGCGGTGTCAGCGATTTCCTCGAGACCGAGGGATATCTCGTCTCGATCCTCGACAGCCGCGACAATGCTGACCGCCAGCGCCGGAACCTCGAAGCCTTTATTCGCAGTTCACGCGGGGGGTTGTTGTGGGTGCCCGCCGAAAACACCGATGAGCGGACCTATGCCTTGCTGCACGCCCATGGGGTGCCGACGGTCACCTTTCTGCGCCGCCCCGGTACCGGGCAATTCGACCATGTCGGCATCGAGAACATGGCCGCCATGCGCACGGCAACCGATTACCTCGCCAATCTCGGGCATCGTCGCATCGCCTATTTCGGCGGCGAGGTCAAATTTGGCGTCCGGCAAGAGCGGATCACCGGGTATCAGCAAGCCATGGCCGACCACGGGCTGGCACCTGCCATCATCTGGGATTGCCCCGACGACAAGGGCGAAGCCATGGCTGCGATCCGGCAGTTGAAGGCCAAGCACCCCGAGGTGACCGCCATCGTGTGCAACGGTGACGTCGTGGCCATCGGGGCGATGTTGGGCCTGCAACGGATGGGGTTGACCCCCGGCAAGGATGTATCGGTGATCGGGTTCGACGACATTCAGGACGCGGCGCTTGCGACGCCTTCGCTCAGCACCATGGCGGTCTCGCCTTACCAACTTGGCCGCCGTCTGGCGCGGGTGCTTCTCGACCGGATCAACGATCCTGACATGCCGCCGGGGGTTGCGCTGGTTCCTGCCGAACTGGTGGTTCGTGAGTCGACTGGGCCTGTCCAACAGGCTGCAACGCCGCAGCGTTGATCGGGTTATCCCGATTTGTGTCACCTTGGCCCCCGGGATCCTCACCGTTTGACGCTGCACCTTCCCGGCCAGGAAACGCCCGGACCTTTACCCGCGTCAATGACGGCGGATCAGGCCGCTGCTGACAAAGGGAAGCGCAAGCGAGCATGCAGACCCTTTTCGCATTCGACAAGCTCGAAGCGCCCGCCTAACCCCTCGGCCACCACGGACACGATCGATAGCCCGATGCCGCTGCCGAATGTCGGCGAGACCTGACCAAAGCGCTCCAGCGCGACAGAGGCCTGAGCCGGGGTCATGCCTGTTCCGTCGTCGATGACGCTGAGGTCAATCGCGTCCGCAGATTGACCGAGGACGATCTGCACGGCGGACAGGTCCGGACCGCCATGTTTCAACGCGTTGTCCAGCAGATTGCCCAAGGCCTGTTCCAGCAGCAGGGGTTCAGCCGTCAAGGGCACGGGATGATCGGGCAGGGCCAGCGTCAGTGCGACGCTTTCGCCTTCGAACCGGGGCAGGGCGGTTTGATGGACCCGCCTGCACAGGTCGACCAGATCGACCCGCTGCATCAGCGCCGCGTTGTTCAGGCCGCGCGCCCGTTCGAACGCCAGCAGCGCATTTGCAAGATCGCTGACGTCGCGCGCCGCTTCCAGCAGGGCGGCACTTCGCGTGCGCACCGTGTCCATGTCGCGCGCGGACGAGACGGCCTGCGCCATCGCCAGAACCCCCGCGATGGGGTTTCGCAACTGGTGCGCGGCGTTCGAGATGAAATCATCCTTGGCACGGATCGCACCGCGCAATTCGCCCAAGAGGCGGTTGAGGGTCAGGACAATGCCGGACACCTCGATCGGGACAGGGCGCCGGATCGCGCCCAGCTCGGTTGGGCTGCGTTGGCCGATGGCGCTTTGCAGATCGACCAGCGGGCGCAGACCCAGCCGAACGCCGAACCAGACGATCAGGAACAGCGCGACCAGAAGCGTCGCGATCACGGTCACGCTGCGCCGGGCGGGTTCCAGCACATAGCTGTCGCGCAGCGCCAGATCCTGCCAGACGGTAAAGGTGAAATTCCCCGAAAGCCCGTCGATGGACATCGCATCGACATAGCGCAGCGCGCGCACCGGGCGGTTCTGATAGACCGCGTCGAAATACACCTGCGAGCGGTTCTCGGTCAGCGCGAGGCGCAGGGTTTCGGCGGGCGCGACGGGGGGGGTGGCATAGCCGGTGACATAGACCCCATCCGGCGCATAGACGTGATAATACACTCGCCCGCCCGAGGTGTCGCGCAGCAGGTCGCGCGTCTCGCGGCTCAGCGCGTCGCCGCCTGACAGCGCCGTGTCGCGGCTGATCGCCAGCGTTGTCGACAAGAGCGACCGGTCGAATCGTTCCGCAGCGCGCAACGAGGCATCGCGCACCGCCCAAAACCCCATGATGAGCCCGATCAGCATCAGGGGCACCAGAATGATCAGCGTCAGCCGCGCGCGCAGCGACAGCGTCGGCTTGAGGGCAAGCTTCATGCCGGATCGCTCTGGATCAGGTATCCCAGCCCCCGTTTCATGCGGATCTGAACCGCTTCGCCGGCCAATCGCTTGCGCAGGCGCGAGATATAGACCTCGATCACCTGCTCGTCGATATCCGCGCCGGTGCCATAGACCCGGTCCAGCAGCGCTTGTTTGGACACGGTGCGCCCTTGTGCCAGCAGCAGCGCCTCGATCACCGACATCTCGCGCCGTGGCAAGTCGATGGCGCGGCCATCCGCCCCCCACAAGGCCCGGGTGCTGCGGTCATAGGTCAGCGTGCCCAGCGAAATCAGGCTGCTGTTGGTCTGCTGCTTGCGCCGAGCCAGCGCCCGAATGCGCGCGCTCAATTCGGCCATGTCAAAAGGCTTGACCAGATAATCATCGGCCCCGGCATCCAGCCCTTCGATCTTTTGTTGGGTCTGAGACTGCGCGGTCAACAGCAGGACCGGGCGCCGATCGCCCCGCTGGCGCAGGGCGCGCAGCACCTCCAGCCCGCTTTGTCCCGGCAGATTGACGTCGAGGATCAGCAGATCGGCATCGCAATCGCGCAGGAATTCATCGGCCTCGATCCCGTCTTGGATCAAGTCGACGGCGTGTCCCTCGTCTTGCAAGACAAAGCCGATACCGCGGGCAACACTCAGGTTATCTTCGACGACAACGATATGCACCCGTTTCGGACCCTTTCCAATAAAACGCATGATGCAAGGTTCATGCAAGTTTGACCGGCGATGCTGCCAAGATCAAGCGCGCGAGGAGGCAGCGCTGATCGCGAATACATCAAGGCCGCAAGGCCAGATCAATGGGAGAAAGACATGTCAAACATCAACGCCGCACCGCGCAAGGTGCTGGGCCTTGCCCTGACCGCCGCTGTCGCCACGATGGCAACCGCCGCCAGCGCCGAAGGTGAACGCCTGAACCTTGCCGGGGAAACGGTCGAATGGATCATTCCGTTCTCGGAAACCGGGGGTTCGGCACGCTGGGCCAACTTCTATGCGCCGCTGCTTTCGCAGGCGCTGCCGGGCAACCCGACGGTGATCGTCACCTTCATGCCCGGCGCGGGTTCGACCACCGGCGCCAACCATTTTCAGGGCCTGACCTATGAGGATGGCACGACGCTGTTCGGTTCGTCGGGGTCCACGCAGTTTCCCTTCCTGCTGAACGACCCGCGCGTGCGCTATAACTATAACGACTGGAACGTCGTGCTGGCATCGGGCACCGGTGGTGTCGTGTATCTGCCCACCGCGCTGGCCGAAGCCTATGCCGCAGACCCCAACGCGCTGAACGGTGAATTCCTGATTTACGGCTCGCAAAGCGCGACCGGTCTTGATCTGGTGCCGCTGCTCGCCTGGGAGATGCTGGGCCTGAACGTGGAACCCGTGTTCGGGATCGAAGGCCGCGGCGATGGCCGCCTGATGTTCGAACGCGGCGAAGCCAACATCGATTACCAGACCTCGTCGTCCTATCTGTCCAGCGTTGTTCCGCTGGTCGAGGCTGGCACGGCGGTGCCATGGTTCACCTTTGGCGCGCTGGATGAAAACGGCCGCATCGTTCGCGACCCCACCTTCCCTGACCTGCCTTCGTTCCGCGAAGTCTGCGAGGCGAACCCGACCTGCGAAACCAGCGGGATCGCATGGGAAGCATGGCGCGCCTTCTTCGTGTCGGGCTTTGCCGCGCAGAAGATGGTGTTCCTCGCCAACGGTGCACCGCAGGAAGCGATCGACACCTTTACCGAAGCGTTCCGCGCCATTCAGGACCGCCCCGACTTTGAAGAAATTTCGCAGGCCGAACTGGGCGACTATCCGCAGATGACCGGTGAAGCCGCGCGCATCGCCATGCGCGAAGCGACCAGCGTGCCCGACGAGGCCCGCGCCTTTGTCCAGCAATGGCTGGCCGACCGCTACGGCGTCGTCCTGCAATAAGCCGGTCGGCTTGATCACCCCTTGCGGCCAAGGCCGCGGGGGGAATCGCTGGAAAACTACTGACTTTGATGGAGGCGGGCATGGACGTGCTTGCGACCGCATTGCCTGCCTTGGGCAATGCCTTCGGAATGATCATGCAACCGTGGGTGCTGGGATACCTGGCCATGGGGGTGATGCTGGGCCTCAGCATCGGCGTCCTGCCCGGTCTGGGCGGCATCGCGGGGCTGTCGCTGCTCTTGCCCTTCATGTTTGGCATGGAGCCTCTGGCCGGTCTGGCGCTGATGGTCGGCATGGTCGCCGTGGTGCCGACATCCGACACGTTCTCGTCCGTTCTGCTGGGCATTCCGGGGTCGTCGGCCTCGCAGGCAACGGTGCTCGACGGCTTCCCAATGGCGAAAAAGGGTCAGGCGGCCCGCGCGCTGTCGGCGGCTTTTGCCTCGTCGCTGTTCGGCGGGCTGGTGGGTGCACTGTTCCTGTCGTTCTTCATCCTGATCGCGCGGCCCATCGTCTTGATGTTCCAGACGCCCGAACTGTTGATGATCACCATCTTTGGCCTGTCGATGGTCGGCATCCTTGCCGGGCGCATCGCCATCAAGGGGATCGTCGCCGCCGGCTTGGGCCTGTTGATCGGCACCATTGGCCAAGGTTCCAGCGCCGGGGCGCTGCGCATGTCGACCTTTGACACGCCCTACCTGATGGACGGCCTCAAGTTGGTGATCGTGGGTCTCGGCATCTTCGCCATCCCCGAAATCGTTGCCCTGCTGCGTCAGGACAAGGCCATTTCAGACCGCAGCCAACTGGGCGGCGGCTGGATCGAGGGGATCAAGGACTGGTGGGCGAACATCTGGCTGTCGGTTCGCTGTTCGTTGATCGGCGTGACGGTCGGCGTGATCCCTGGTCTTGGCGGGTCGGTCGTCGACTGGATCGCCTATGGCCACACTATCCAGACCACCAAGGACCGGTCCGGTTTCGGCTCGGGCGATGTGCGCGGCGTGATCGGGCCGGAAAGCTCGAACAACGCCAAGGAAGGCGGCGGTCTGGTGCCGACGCTGCTGTTCGGCATTCCCGGTTCGGGGTCGATGGCGATCTTCATCTCGGGCGTGGCGCTTTTGGGCAGCGGCCAGATCGAGGTTGGGCCGCAGATGCTGCAATCCAACCTGAATTTCACCTATGCCATCGTCTGGCTGCTGGCGCTGGCCAACGTTGTCGGAACCATCACCTGCATCATCGCGGCGGGCGGCATTTCCAAGCTGACCGAAATCCGCTTTGCACTGCTGGCCCCGTTCCTGTTCATGATCATCGCCTTTGCCGCGTTCCAGTCGCGCCAGTCGCTGATGGATCTGGTGGCGCTGTTTTCCATCGGGTTGATCGGCATCTTGTTGCGCCGTTTCGACTGGTCGCGCCCGGCTTTCCTGATCGGCTTTGTGCTGGCAGGTCCGGCCGAGCGCTATACCAACCAAGCCTATCAGATCGCCAATTCGCGTTTTCGGCGCAGCTTTGAGGACGGGATCGATTACATCCTCAGCCCGATTGTGATCGCGCTGATCATCATCACGCTGATTTCGGTCGTTGTGGGCCTGCGTCAGGCCAAGCACATCATGGCCGAAGGTCAGGTCGGTTCGGGCTCGAAGCGCGCGCCGGTCATCTTCTTGCTGGCGGTGACGACCTATATCGCGCTGGCCTATTGGAACGCCTCGCTGATCCCGGACTACGCGCGCATGGACCGCGTGTTCCCGGTCTTCGTCGCCTCGGTCTCGTTGATCGGCTGCGCGATCTTGATGGTGCAGATGCGCCTGCGTCCCGAAACCCACGCGATCTTTGCCGACCGTGAACCGCAGGAACGCGACATCAACGTCCATGGCCTGTGGTCGACGCTGGGATGGTTCGGCGCGCTTCTGGCGGGCACCGCGCTGGTCGGCCTGATCTTGGCGCTTGCGGTCTTCCTCGTCGCCTTCATCCGCGTCCGCGCGGGCAAATCGTGGCTGTTCGCGGTGATCTATACCGCGGCGGGCATCGGTTTTCTTTGCGCGATGGCGTGGACGCTGAACCGCGACTTCCCGCCGGGCCTGTTGCAATCCCTTGTCCGTCTTCCGTGGCCTTTGACATGACCCAGACAGAAATCCCCTTCCACTTTTTGCGGGGCGGCACCTCGCGCGGGCCTTATTTCAACCGCGCCGACCTGCCTCAGGACCTCGAGTCATTGGCCCGCGTGCTGGTCTCGGTTGTCGGGTCTGGGCAGGCATTGAACATCGACGGCATCGGCGGCGGCAATGCCGTGACGACCAAGGTGGCGATGCTGTCGCGCTCGGACGACGATTGGGCCGATGTCGACTATTTCTTTGCCCAAGTTGGGGTCGAGGATGGGCTGGTCGATTTCAAACCAACCTGCGGCAACATCCTGACCGGGGTCGGCCCGGCCGCGATCGAAATGGGTCTGGTCGCCCCGACGGGCGCACAGACCCGTGTGCGTATCCGCGCGGTCAACACCGGCGCCCGGATCGAGGCCTGGGTGCAGACCGCGCCCGGCGGCGTGGTCTATGACGGCGACGCCACCATTGACGGCGTTCCCGGCAGCGCGGCACCCGTTGGCCTGACCTTCATGGACACCGTCGGCGGGGCGACGGGGGCGTTCCTGCCCACCGGCAACCTGCGCGACCGTTTCGACGGCGTCGAGGTGACCTGCATGGATGTTGCCATGCCCATGGTCATCGCGCGCGCCGCCGATTTCGGCCTGACCGGCGCCGAAACCCCGGCGGAACTGGACGCCAACCGCGATTTCTTTGCCCGCATGGAAGCCGTGCGCCTGCAGGCGGGGGCGGCGATGGGCTTGGGCGATGTGTCGAAATCGGTGACCCCAAAGTTTGGCCTGCTGGCCCCCGCACGGCAGGGCGGCACCATCGGCACGCGGTATTTCATGCCGTGGTCCACGCATCCGACGATGGCCGTGACGGGCGCGCAATGCCTTGCGTCTTGCGTGCTGACACCCGGCACCGTGGCCGATGGCATGGCCCTGCGGCCCACAACCAGCCCGGCCAAGGTGACGCTGGAACACCCCACCGGCCTGATCGACGTGCTGGTCGATTTCGCCCATGGCGATGGCGGGTTCACGCTGAATTCAGCGGGTCTTGTGCGCACGGCCCGGCTGCTGGCAAAAGGGGTGGTGATGATCCCCCGCACTGTCTGGAACGGCTGATGAAGGTCCATATCCTCGACGACTGGTTCGATACGCTGCGCACCTTGCCGTGTTTCGAGCGACTGAAGGGGCACGATGTCACGGTCTGGAACGATCACCAGCCCGACCCCGTGCAGCTTGCCGCGCGCGTGCGGGATGCCGAATGCCTCGTGCTGTTCCGTGAGCGCACGCCCATTGGCGCCGACCTTCTGGAACGGCTGCCCAACCTGCGCCTGATCAGCCAGCGCAGTGTGTACCCGCATGTCGACGTGGATGCTTGCACCCGCCATGGGGTGCTGCTGTCCTCGAACATGCACAGCGACACGCCGTCCTATGCCGCGGCGGAAATGACCTTGGCACTGATCCTTGCGCATTACCGGCAGATCCCGCAGCAGGCGGCCTCGCTCAAGGCCGGGCAGTGGCAGATGGGCGTGGGGCGCACGCTGCGGGGGCGCACGCTGGGCCTTTATGGATACGGCCGGATCGGCAAGGCGGTGGCGGGCTATGCAGTGGCCTTGGGCATGAAGGTGCAATGGTGGGCGTCCGAAGCCGGACGCGCCCGCGCGCTGGCTGATGGCGAAACCGTGGCCGACAGCCGCGAGGCGTTCTTTGCGACCTCGGACATCGTCAGCCTTCACGTCCGCCTCAAGCCGACAACACGCGGCATCGTCACCGCGCAGGATCTGGCCGCGATGCAGCCGCGCGCACTTTTGGTGAACACCTCGCGCTCGGGCCTGATCGCAGCGGGGGCACTGGAGGCTGCGGTGACGCAGGGCACGCTGTTCGCCGCCGTCGATGTGTTCGACACCGAGCCCCTGCGCGACACGCAGCACCCGCTGTTGACCCATCCCGGCGTTCTGGCCACTCCCCATATCGGCTATGTGACCGAGGACGAGCTGGACATGCAGTTCGCGGATATCTTCGATCAGATCAACGCCTATGCACAGGGCGCGCCGATCCACATGATCAATCCCCAGGTCTGGGGCTGAACAACCGCGCCGCGACTGGGGCGCCCAATATCACGATGAAAATCCTGAGTACGTGGTGGGCGATGACAAAGGCCATGTCCGCCCCCACGATCAGCGCCAGCACCGTCATTTCCGCCTGCCCGCCGGGGGCAAAGGCCAGGATCGTCTCCATCGCCGGGGCAAGGTGCAACAGGTGGATGGTTTCTGCAAAGGCGATGGTCAGGATCAGCAGGATCACGCAGAACCCGATGGCCGCAGCCACATCGCGGCGGAGTTCATGCCAAGTGACGCCCGCGTATTTCGTGCCCACCGTCATTCCGATAAAGAACTGCGCGGCCCAGATTGCCTCGGCTGGCGGGCGGTGCTGCAACACGCCGGCAAGCGACAGCGCCCCGGCCAGGATCAGCGGCCCAAGAATCGAGGCGCCGAACATCCCCAGCGTCTTGGCGATGCGCCAGCCCGCGATGCCGCAAACCGCCATCAGCAACAGTTGTTCGGGCGCGATGGTGGCGGCGGGGACACCCGGCGGATTGGTCAAGTCCACATGCCAGATCCCCTGCAACAGGAACGGCAGCGAGACGACGATCACCATGACCCGTGTCGCATGGATCAGCGACAGCGCGCGCACATCGCCGCCCGCCTCTTCGCCAAAGACCAGCATGTCCTGCAACCCACCCGGCATGGCCGAGTAATAGCTTGTCGGAAAATCAAAGCCCCACAGGCGCTGGAAATAGGGCACGCCGATCGCCCCGATCAGCACGATCATCGGCGGGATCAGGATCAGCGTTTGCCACATGCCCACCATGGAACCCAGCAGCGCGGTGGTGATCGACGCCCCCACAGCGACGCCCAGCACGGTGCGCATGGCGTCGTTGACGATCTTGACACCCCGCATGGGCACCCCCGCCAGTGCGGCGAAAAGGCAGGCAAAGATGGGGCCCAGCAGCCACGGCAAGGGCAGATGCGCCAGCTTGAAGGCCAAAACCCCCAGCCCCGCCACCACAAAGGCGTTCAGGCGCGGGCTGAGGGCAGTGATCCAGCGCATGGGCGTATCCTTTGGGCGGGCCTACTGCCCGGTGCGTTTGCGTTGCGCATCGCGCACCAGCGCGGCCATGCGGTAAAATCCATGCGCCATCTTGGAATAGGGCGTCAGCAGAAAGAAGGCCAGAACAGACCCCAGATGCAGCGCCAGCAGCGTGGGCATCAACGGCGTCTGGCCCAGAGCATAGAGCGCCAACCCGGTTGCCGACACCAGCGCCAGAAGCCCGATGAACCCGACCTCGCCGCCATAAGCGCGCGCATCGCCAAGGGCGCGGTCTGCCCGCGACTTGAGCGCCAGCATGGCAAGGCAGCCCACCAGCAACAGGACGCCGCCGATCAGCCCCAGCAGCTTGGGCGCTGACCAAATCGAATAGGGCGCAGGCATGTCGAACCCGTAATGCAGCACCGTCGCCACGCTGGTTGCGGCAAAGCACAACAGAAACCCATACATGACGGCGTGGTGGGCGTGTTTGCGGGATTTGGAATAGCGATCTTCATCCTCGAAATTGCACCCCTCGGCCGCACCGCCGGACAGGTTGCGCATATTGGCTGCCGCGCCCAATGCATCGGTCAGGTCATGCAACGTCACCCGCGTGCCGCCAGTCATCACCCAATAGCGGCGCAGGCTGACCGCGATGCTGAGAAGGGGAAACAAAAAAGCCGGCAGAAAGATCGCCACCATCACGCTGTGCGACAGGACGGCATAGAACCCGGCCCCCTCGCCTGTGCCCAGCCAACGGACAAGGGCAAAAAGCACGGCGAAACCCAGCGTTGTCGCCAGCGCGATGGCCAGCCCGCTGCGCTGGAAAAGGCGCGCGGGCGCGGCGGGAAAGGCCAGCTCGTCCCAGCTTTCTTGCCGCACCTCGGCCAGAATACCGGGCAGGTTCAGCGCGAATTCATGCGGTTCGGTATATTGACAGGCGTAATAGCACCCCCGGCAGTTGTGGCACAGATTGGCCATCTGCGTCAGGTCGCCATCGGCAAAGGCGCGCTGGCTGTGCAGCGACGGAAAGACCGCGCAGAACCCCTCGCAATAACGGCAGGCGTTGCAGATCTCGGCTTGGCGGCGGGCTTCGTTCAGGGTGTCAGCGAACATGGTTTGCAGCCTCTTGTCCCGCGATCCGGCCAAAAACGGTGCCGATCGTCATGCCAAATCCTGCCAGATACCCTTGCCCAAGGATCGATCCGGCCATGGTTTCGCCCGCTGCCCACAGGTTGTCCATCGGGCCGTCGGCTGTGCTGCAGCGCGCAGTTTCATCGACGCGCAGCCCCAGATAGGTAAAGGTCACCCCGGTGCGCAGCGCATAGCCATGGAACGGCGGTTGTGTCAGGGGGCGGGCCCAGTTGGTCTTTTCCGGCGTCAAGCCCGTTGTGCGCACGCCGTCCAGCTCGGTCGGGTGAAAACCCGATGCATCGCCACAAGCCGCGTTGAAGCCTTCGACCGTCAGGACCAGACGGTCGGCGGGCAGGCCCAACTTGACCGCAAGTTCGGACAGCGTCGGCGCGCTGACCGGCGAAAAGACCGACGGCATGAACAGCGGCATCGCCTGCGCATCGATGATAGCATAGGCGACCTGATCGGGCTGCGCCGCAACTAGGCGACCCCAGATGGCATAGCGCTTGGGCCAGACATCCTCGCCCTCGTCATAGAACCGCTCGGCCTCTTGGTTGACCACCACGGAGAACGGCACGCAATCCAGCCGCGTCACGATTCCGCCGTCGAACTTGGGCGCGCGCCCGTCGATGGCGACAGCGTGGCATTGCGTCGGGTCGCCCACCGACAACAGCCCCTGATCCAGCAGATCGGCCAGCACCACGCCCCGGTTATAGGGCGTCCCCCGGATCAGGAAATTGCGCGCCGCCGGACCCCAAGCGCGCGCCAGCCAGTCGGTATCGCCCTGAAACCCGCCCGAGGCGACGATCACCGCGCGCGGCGTGACTCGCCGGGGTTGGCCATCGTGGGTATAATCGACCCATGCGATCCGGGTGCCATCACGCTGCAGGTGGGTCACCGGCGCGTCATACAGCACCTGAACCCCCAGCGCCTGCGCGGTGCGGTAATAGGCGTTCACCAACGCCTTGCCGCCGCCCAGAAAAAACGCGTTCGTCCGCGCCAGTGACAAGGTGCCCGACAGCGAGGGCTGAAACCGGACCCCGTGTTCGATCATCCATGGCAGGCATTCTTGCGAGCGTTCGATGGTCATGCTGGCAAGGGCCGGATCCGTCTTGCCGCCAGTGACCTTGAGCAGGTCGGCCATGTATTCATCTTGCCCGTAACTGTCGACCAAAGGCCCCAACGGGCCGTCATGCATGCAGCGGAAATTCCGCGTGTGGCGTGAATTGCCCCCGCGATAAGGCTTTGGCGCGGACTCCAGAATCAAGACGCTCGCCCCGGCCTTGGCTGCGGTGATGGCCGCACACAGCGCGGCGTTGCCGCCGCCGATGACGACGATATCGGGCGAGTTGTCAGGCAGGATCCGATTCATGAGCGCTTCCTTTCACTGGATCCGGGGTAGCCCTCGGCGTTTGATTTGACAAATGATGAAAAATGCAAAATTCATGCGCTATGAGCATCAATTTTGACATCGGCGATTTGCAGGCCTTTCTGGCGGTCAAGGAAAGCGCGTCATTTCATGCCGCCGCCCAAGTGCTGAACCTGTCGCAACCGGCGGTCACCCGGCGCATCCAGAAGCTGGAAGAGGCGCTGGACACCGTCTTGTTCGAACGCTCCACCCGCTCGGTCCGCCCGACGCTGGCCGCCAAGCGCCTGCACCTGCGCGCGCTCGCGATTGTCGAAGGGGCGCAGGAAGCCGCGCGCGCGATGCGCGACGAAAGCGTGATCCTGGCCCATCAGCGCGCCACGCTGGTCACCATCGGGATGATCCCCACGCTGGTGCCCGCGCTGCTGCCCCGCGCCATCGCCCATTTGCGCGCACAGGGTTTCAACGCGCGGATCCGCATTCTGGACCTGACAGCCAATGCTGTGGCCGAGGCGGTGGCCCAAGGCGAGGCTGATTTCGGCATCTGCTCGATCCCCGAGCTTGAACCTTCGACCTCGTTCGAACCCTTGCTGGATGACCGCATCGTTCTGGCCTTTCGGCCCGATCATGCTTTTGCAGGCAACGCCGCGCTGCCTTGGTCGGCTCTGCGCGATCAGCCGCTGATCGTGCCTGCCCGCGGCACAGGCAACCGCATCCTGATCGACGAGGCGATGGGACGCGCACGCCTGCCGCTGCATTGGCAATACGAGGTCAGTCGCTCAAGCACCGCGCTGGACCTCGTGCGCGGCGGGGCAGGGGTGGCCTTGGTGCCGCAGAACGCGCTGATGTCGGCGCCACCCGGCACGCTGGCCTTTTGCGCGATGACCGACCCCGACATCGCGCGCCCCATCGGCCTGATCTCTCGGTTGGGACATGCGGATACAGCCGTGGGCGCGGCGTTCAAGGCCGCATTGCGACATGTCGCGCAGGGCTGATCGGGGCAAAAGATGCAGTCGATGCTTTGAGTGTTCGTCTTCTAAGATCCGCGCGCCAAATGGCGGGGTCGAGATCGCGGGGAATCTGCCGGAAAAGATCTGCGACCTCGCGCGATCTGGGGTTGAGTAAGGGATAATGGAATGATCTCTTTGCTCGAATTTGCTTTGCACGTGATCAAACGGGAATCTCGGGTTGAATCGATTTTTCTTTCTCTGCCTTTGCGCATTCCTTCTGGGCGGGAATGCCGCTGATGCCGAGGCATCGAACAACGCGGGGGCGTATTGGGCGAGAATCCTCGGATCGTATTGGTGGGATAATCCGCGTGAGATGACGCTTGCGTTCCTTCATGAAACACCTGTGGCCCTGTTGCCAGGCGAAGAAACGCCAACGGGCTTGCGAACCACAGGCGGGATGGCCGTCCCTCCGTCGCCAGAGGCGGTTTCTTGCGACAGCTTCCAAGTCGTGCGGCTCGACGACCGCGAGCGGGGAGTGGACGTTCGCTTCCCCTTTCGGCTGCGACAATTCAAAAGTGCCGTATTGGCAGTGCCACATGGGCTTTTTACGCGTTTCGGCCTTCCGTCGCACTATGAGTATTGGGTTGCTGCCATGCTCCCTGAAAATCACATTCCCCTGTTCAACGCGTCAGGGATCGGCATCTCTGAAGAATATCTGGAGCACGCCCGGCGGGCTGGGTATTCGGCAGGCAGTTACCCGATGAGTGATCTGCTCAGGGGTTTTCAGTTGATCGAGACCACCGACTGCGGCGCCTTTCAGATCTTTCATGTAAGAGGCGATTGATAATGCCCTACTATCGAAAGCGACGCGATTTTCGCAGCGGAGGGTTCAGCGGCTAATCAGAATGGCACGTTCGCGACAGCAACGCGCCAGACCGCCGGGAACCATGCAGGTCGCCGCGCGCAGCTTGGGCTTCATGACGCCCGTGCGCCCTTGCGCAGGTCGGCAACCTCGGCCTTGAACGAGCGTTCCGCCATGTCAGACCAGCGCCAGAACGCGCAGGGGGCTGCCGGTGCCCTGTTCGATCTTGAGCGGCGGCACGATCAGGATGGCACCCTTGGGCGGCAACTGGTCCAGATTGCACAGGCTGGCGATGCCGAAACAATTGTCGCGGTGCAGGAAGTTGTGCGCGGGATAGGGCGGGCTGAACTTGCCCGCCATGCCAGCGTCCGTGCCCACGCATTGCGTGCCCCAGCCGACGATGCCACGCGACAGCAGGTAGTCGATGCAATCGGGCGAGGGGCCGGGGGTGTGGAAATCGTCGTTGTGCGGATCGGGGTCGGGGTTCAGGAACAGCTCTTCATCATGCATCCGCTTGTCCCAGTCGGTGCGCATGACCACCCATTCGCCGGGGTTGATGGCACCGTGTTTGGCCTCCCAGGCCTTGACGCCTTCGGCGGTCAGCAGGAAATCGGGGTCGGCGGCGGCCTCGGCCGAGCAGTCGATCACATTCACCGGCGCCACCAGCCGCTGCACATCCAGCGTGTCGGTGAAGCCGTCGGGGAAATCCTTGCCGCTCAGCCAATGGTGCGGCGCGTCGAAATGGGTGCCGGAATGTTCCCCCAGTTCCAGCCAGTTCCAAGCCCACCAGGGCCCGTCGATATCGTATTCGCTGATCTTGTGGATCACCACGCGCGGGGTGTTCTTGGCCACGTCCTCGGGCAGGCGCAGCAGCGGCGTCTTTGGCCCCAAGGTCGCCGTGCAATCCACCACCCGCACCGCGCCCGTCAGCAGCGCCGCGCCCAGATCATTCAGAAGGTTCCCTGTCATCCCCTGCCCTTTCGTGACATTGCGCCCGGCAAAGCGGGCCTTGCGGCGCATCATCGTGTCGCGCGCGATGGCGAAGACCGTATCAATGGCGGATTCCTCGGTCACGATTCCGGGCGAGAGCCGCAGGATATCGCCCCGGAAATCGACCGAGAAGCCCTCGACCCCCAAGGCCCCCACCACCGCCGCTGCCTCGGCCTTGTTCGGCATCCGCAGCATGCAGGCCCCACCGCGCCGTTCGGCCTCGCGCGGGGACAGGAGCGGCAGGTCCAGCGCGTCGGCGTGGTGGATGATCCGGTCCACCATGGCACGGTTGCGCGCGGCGATGGCGCTCTGATCCTGCGCGGTGAACCAGCGCAGGGCAGGCAGGCTGGAGATTGCCGCGACGGATCCGGGCGTACCGGTGTCGAAACGGCGGATGTCGGGAGCATACTGGAACTTGTCCAGATCCCAACTGAACGGGTTGTTCTGGCTGAACCAGCCGCGCCCCTCGGGCGCCAGTTCGGGGATGATCGCCTTGTCAACGTACAGGATCCCAGCCCCCGGCGTGCCGCAGAGCCACTTCAGGCTGGTCGAGATGACGAAATCGACCTTGGGCGCCATCACATCGAAGGGCAGCAGTCCGGCGGCCTGCGTGATGTCGGCCACCATCAGGCTGCCCATCGCCCGCCCATGCGCCACCAGCGCGGGATAATCCATCTTGGCGGAGGATGTGGATGTCACCCATGTCAGCAGCGCCAGCGCCACGTCGCGGCCCCAATGCGCGATGAAATCCTCGGTCTCCACCCAGGCCTTGCCCGCGCTGCGCGGCACGGTGACCAGCGTGAACCCGATCTTTGGGGCCAGCCCCGCCAGCAGGAAATGCAGCGAGGGAAAGCAATCCTCGCCCACCAGCACCGATTTGCCGCGCAGCCAGCCTTCAGGCATCGCGCGGATCAGCTTGTGCAGGCCCTCGGTGACGTTATCGACATGGGTCAGCGAGCCCTTGGGCGCGTTGATCAGCCGCCCCCAAGCCTCGAGGTAATCCTGCCGCTTGCGCAGCACATACCCCCATTGCTTGTCATCGGGCGCCGCCCAGATGCCCTAAAACTGGGCCTGTGGCGCTCTGATTACAACCACGTCAGGCCGCATTCCTCGCTGGGCAACAAAACACCCGCTGAAGCGCGCCGAGCGCTTGAGCAATCTGAGGGCTCCGCGCCCGGCGCGCTTGCCCAAGCCCAGAACGACGACTATCAACCCCAAGGACTCTCGTTATGAATGAAGGACGACCGGGGGGCAGGTCACAGGGGCTATGGCGCCTCAAGTTCCAATGGATGCCCGATTTGTTCAAGAAATGCGGGGATGTCGATAAACACCCAATTCTCGGCCAGCCGGTCGCCCGAACGCCGATAGATGTCGATCACCGTGAAGTTGCAGCGCTTGCCCGTCGGCTCGATCCCCAAGTACGAACCTGAATGCACGGCGTTGAAGTTGGGCCAGCCGAAAAAGCCGCCGAAATGCCCCTCGGCCAGCCGCGCGACATGGCCCGTTCCCGATCGTTCCGAGAATGCAGCACGGAAGGGGCCCGAGTGTTGTTGGGCGTAACGCTCAATGGTGCAGGTGGCGCCGATACCCGCCGGGCCCCACCAGATCATATCCTCGTCCCATGTACGGCGCAGTTCTTCTTCCAACGGCAAGGCGCCTCGCCATTGCCCGAGGTCCGAGATCATCCGGTTGATCAAGGCCAGCGTGGCCTCGCCTTCGGCGGCGGGTTGCGGGCCGGTCAACAGGCCGTCATGGGTCGCAGGCCCGGGCTGAACCAGATGCGCGCCGCGCTGCCCGGCAAAGGGCGTCAGGCCCGCTTGGATCATCAGGTGCGGAATGTCGAAATACATCGCCGTTTCGACAATGCGACCGTCCTGGACCCGGTGAAACTCGGCATAGCGCAGAAAGGCCATCTTGCCGGTTGGCGCGATCCCCAGCCAAGGTTGATCGAACAAGCCATAGAGATGGCCCATCGAAACCACCCAGACACTTTGGAAGCCATCGATCTCGTTTCGGCCGGCAAAGAAGATGTCGGGGCGGCGGCGCAGACGGGTCAGCGCGCGTCGCAAGGGCGCCCAGAACCGCGCGGCAACCGAATCGGTGCCGGAAAGTTCACCGAAAGGAAGATATCCGCGCCACCGCAGCAAGGGCGTGCAGAACTGCGCCAGCACGTCGCCCTCGGCCCCCGGTCGCGCGGCATCAAGCGCCGAGTGAAACGCAAGAACCAACTGCTTTTCCGACTGAAAATCACCCATCGAACGCGCGCCTCCACTGGTGTTGCAATCCTATGCAAAAAATAGTTGCCAGAAGAAATATATCTTGTCTATGTTTGTTTAAATTCGTTTGCAAAAGGCAGGGAACCATGGCGGAAATCCAGATCCGTGGCGTTCACAAACGGTGGGGTTCCTTCGTCGGCGTCGACAATTTCAACCTGACGATCGCCGACCGCGAGTTTCTGGTGCTGCTGGGGCCTTCGGGCTGCGGCAAGACCACGACGATGCGGATGGTGGCCGGGCTCGAGGATGCGACCGAGGGCGACATCCTGATCGACGGCAAGCGCGTCAACGATCTGGACCCGAAAGACCGCGACGTGGCGATGGTGTTCCAGAGCTATGCGCTCTATCCCAACATGAACGTCTACGAGAACATCCGCTTTCCGCTTAAGGTGCGCGGCGTGGACCCGGCCACGCATGAGGCAAAGGTGCTGCGCGCCGCCGACATGGTGGAGCTGCGGCCGTTCCTGAAGCGCAAGCCTGCCGAACTGTCGGGCGGGCAGCGCCAGCGCGTGGCGCTGGCCCGCGCCATCGTGCGCGAACCCAACGTGTTTCTGATGGATGAGCCGCTGTCGAACCTGGACGCCAAGCTGCGCGTCTCGACACGGGCGCAAATCAAGCACCTCAGCCACGAATTGGGCGTGACAACGATCTATGTGACGCATGACCAGATCGAGGCGATGACGCTGGCTGACCGCGTGGTGGTGATGAAGAACGGCAAGATCCAGCAGGTCGGCGCCCCGACCGAGATCTACGACCGCCCGGCCAACACCTTTGTTGCCAGCTTCATCGGGAATCCGGCGATGAACCTGATCGACGGGCAGGTCCGCGCCGGCACGTTCGAGGCTCCGGGCATGGCCGTGCCCGGGATCGCCGCACCGGATGGTCCGCTGACACTGGGATTTCGTGCCGAAGACGCGGCTGTCGTGCCCAGCGGGGGCGAGATCGGTGCCCCTGTCTATACGCTCGAACTGCTCGGCGATGCCGCAATGGCAACCGTGCGAATCGGCGAATCGCTCGTCAGCGTGAAGACCGACAAGGCATTCCGGACCGAGATCGGCGCGCCGATCCGGATCGGGGTGCCTGCGGACATCTGCCATCTGTTCGACGCGGCAACCGGTGACAGGATACCGGGCCCTCAAGACCCGACCTGATACCCAAGACCCAAGCCGGTCTGCGCGGTGCAGGTCCGGCAAAAAACCCAACTGGAGGAAACCTACAATGCTGAAGACATTTGCAATGGCCGGGCTTGTTGCCGGCCTTCTGGGATCGGCGGCCTATGCCGTCGAATGTGGCCCGGCGGGTCAGTCGATCCGCATTCTGGCCAGCGACTTCCCCGCGATCCATGCGATCGCCGGCACCGCCGAGACGAATTGCGCGGCCGCTGCAAGCGAATTCACCCGCAACCACACCACCGAAGCGCGCCAGATCATGAACGCCGCGCTGACGCCGAACCCGTCGGCCTATTCGTCGGTCATCGTCGCGAACTCGACGCTGGTGCAGCTGATGAACGACGGCCTCGTGCGGCCGTTGAACGATCTCGTAGCGCAGTATGGCCAGAACCTGCAGCCGCACCAGCTGATCAACGTGGGCGGCAACATCATGGCCGTGGCCTTCATGGCCAACGCGCAGCACCTGTTCTCGCGCACCGACATTCTGGCGCAGGTCGGGATCAACGAGCCCCCGCGCACCTACGAGGAGGTCCTTGCCGCCGCCGAAGCGATCCGCGCCGCCGGGATCATGGAGCACCCGCTGGTCATGAACATGCAGGTCGGCTGGAACCTCGGCGAGACCTTCAACATGATCTATCTGGCCGAGGGCGGTTCGTTCTTTGAACCCGGCAGCGCACGGCCGGCGATCAACAACGCACAGGGCGTGGCTGCGCTGAACCTGATGCGACAACTGGCCGAATACGCGCATCCTGACCACCTGTCGCAGGCCTCGAACGAGACGCAGGCGGTGTGGGAGGCCGGTCAGGCCGCTCTCGGCGTCATGTGGGGGTCGCGCGCGTCGGTGATTCTGGACGATCAGGGTTCCAGCCCCGAAGTCGTGTCGAACACCGTGATGTCCGGTGCGCCGACGGTCGCGGGCGGCAGCATCCCGGCCTCGACCCTGTGGTGGGACGGCATCACCATCGCCACCAACGTCCCCGATGACGAGGCAGCGGCGACTTTTGCCGCTCTGGTCAGCGGCATGACGCCCGAGATGGTGGCCGAGCACAACGATGACGCCGTCTGGCTGCTGGCCGGTTACAACCCCGGCCCCGCAGCGCAGGGCGTGGCGCAGACGGTCGCGGGCGGTGCCTTCTCGTATCCGATGGACCCGCAGATGGGCCTGCTGCACAACGCGCTCGGTGCCGAACTGGCCGATTTCATGAACGGCGCGCAGACCGCCGAGCAGGCGCTCGCCGATGTCGAGGCCGCCTATATCACCGCAGCGACCGAGGCCGGTTTCCTGCGCTGACCTGACATCGGCGGGGGCGCCCAGCCCCCGCCACCCCCCGCCCGGAGACCCCGCCGTGAAGCACCGTACATTCTTCTGGTTCATCCTGCCGACGCTGACGGCGATGACCCTGTTCATCGCGCTTCCCATCGTGTCGGTCTTCGTCCAGTCGCTGCATGTCCAGCACGAACAGGTGCTGGTGACGATCCAGAACTGCGGCCCCTTTGGCTGCCAGGAAACCACCACCGTCGATACCGCCGCCACGGCGCAGTTGCGCGCCGAAGACCCCTTGGGCGTGTTCAACGGGTTTGCCACCTATGCCAGCCGCTCGAACCTCGCTTTCTCGGAAATCGCGCAACTGTGGCAAGGCGACTGGAGCACCTTTCTGACAGGGCTGTTCGGACTGCCCTTCTATCGCGCGCTGATCTTCACCTTGTCCTACACGGCCATCGTCACGCCAATCGTGATCCTGTTGGGGCTGGCCATCGCCGTCGGCGTCAACAACCTGCCTCGCTTCTTTCGTGGCCCGACGATCTTCTTCTCGCTGCTGCCGATGCTGGTGACGCCGCTGGTCGGCTCGCTGATCCTGCTGTGGATGGTGGATTCGCAAGGCATTCTGGGCGCGACGATCCAGCAGATCTTCAACGACAATTCCCTCAGCCTGCGGGCCTCACCCACGCTGACATGGGTCATGCTGATGGTTTACGGCGTGTGGCATATGCTGCCGTTCAGCTTCATCGTGTTCTATGCCGGGCTGCAAACCGTCCCGCAGGACACGATGGAAGCCGCGATGATCGACGGCGCCAGCAAGTGGCAGCGCATGCGCCATGTCGTTATTCCGCATCTGGTGCCGCTGGTGACATTCGTTACGCTGATCCTGTTGATGGACAATTTCCGCGTGTTCGAGCCCATCGTCGGGTTCCAGGCGCAGGCGCATGCCACCTCGCTTAGCTGGATCATCTTCAACGACCTGCGCGAAAGCGGGAACCCGCTCTATGGATCGGCCGCCGCCAAATCGATGATCACCATCGTCGGCGTGATGATCCTGCTGACCCCGGTGCTGATCCGCACTTGGCGTGACTTCAACCGCAAGGCACATTGAAAGGGCGGCACCATGGCGACCAAATCGCAAACCCGCATCACGCCGCTTTTGGTGCTGTCGACGCTGTTCATCGCCCTTTGGGTGGTGATCGCGGCCTTCCCCTTTGTCTGGACGCTTTGGGGCAGCTTCAAGGTTCAAGGCGATTTCTTTTCGCGCGCGGATTGGCGCAATGCCCTGTATGGCGTGTTCACGATCCAACAGACCGGCGGCGCCTTTACCGGCGAGGGCTATCACGGTGCCTGGATCGAAGAGAGTTTCTGGCGCCCCGTCCTGAACACCGGGATCGTGGTGTTCTTTACCGTCGTCATCTCGCTGACCTTTGGCACGTTGGGGGGCTATGCGCTGGCCCGGTCGGGGTTCCGCTATGCCTTCTGGATCCTGATGGCCGCGCTGGTGTTCCGTGCCATGCCGCATATCACGCTGATCTCGGGCTATCTGTTCCCGTTCTTTCAGTGGAACCTCTGGGGGCATCTGCCCACCGCGATCATCGTGCTGGTGGCGATCAACCAGCCCTTTACCCTGTGGATGCTGCACAGCTTTTTCCTGAACATTCCCAAGGATCTGGACGAATCCGCCATGGTCGATGGCTGCACCCGGTTCCAGGCCTTCCGGCATGTCATCGTGCCGGTGATGTGGCCGGGCGTCATCACCACGGGGCTGTTCAGCTTCCTTCTGGCCTATAACGATTTTGCCGTAACCTCGATGCTGCTGTCCGAGCAGAATGAAACCATGATCCCCGCGATTGCCAGTTTCCTTGGCACCACGCAGGTCGAAGGCAAGGTGATGTATGCCGTTGCCGCCGTGGTCTCGGCCACCGCGCCTTTGTTCGTGCTGGTGCTGTTCTTCCAGCGCCAGATCGTCAGCGGCCTGACCGCCGGGGCGGTCAAGGGATGACCCCGTTTCAAGGAGAAAGACATGACCATCACCGCCCTGAAATCCGGCAAGCCCGAATCCGCGCGTGCCGAGGATGATGCCAAGGTGCGCGCCAGTGTCGAGGGGATCCTGGCCGATATCGAAGCGCGCGGCGATGCCGCCGTGCGCGATTTGGCGCAGAAGTTTGATGGCTATGCCCCGCCCAGTTTCCGGCTGACAGCATCGGAAATCGAGGCGGCGATGCAGAAGGTGTCCACCCGCGACATGGAGGACATCAAGTTCGCGCAGGATCAGATCCGCCGGTTCGCGCAGGCGCAGCGCGCCAGCATGACGGATATCGAGGTGGAAACCCTGCCCGGCGTGATCCTTGGCCATCGCAACATCCCGGTGCAGTCGGTGGGCTGCTATGTGCCCGGCGGCAAGTTCCCGATGGTCGCCAGCGCGCATATGTCGGTGCTGACCGCCACGGTGGCGGGCGTGCCGCGCATCGTGGCCAGTGCCCCGCCGGTCAAGGGCAAGCCCCACCCCGCCATCGTCGCCGCGATGCATCTGGGCGGCGCGCATGAAATCTATGTGCTGGGCGGGATTCAGGCGGTGGGCGCGATGGCGCTGGGAACCGAAACGATCGAGCCGGTTCACATGCTGGTCGGCCCCGGCAACGCCTTTGTGGCCGAGGCCAAGCGCCAGCTTTATGGCCGCGTCGGGATCGACCTGTTCGCCGGCCCCACCGAAACCATGGTGATCGCCGACGACAGCGTGGACGCCGAGATGGTGGCGACCGACCTTCTGGGGCAGGCCGAACACGGCTATAACTCGCCCGCCTGCCTGATCACCAATTCGCGCAAGCTGGCCGAGGCGACGCTGGCCGAAATCGACCGCCTGCTGACGATCCTGCCGACGCGCGACACCGCCGCGATCAGTTGGCGCGATTATGGCGACGTGATCCTGTGCGACACGCATGAGGAGATGCTGCAGGTGGCCAATGACATGGCCTATGAGCATGTGCAGGTGATGACCGACCGCGACGACTGGTATCTGGCCAACATGCATTCCTATGGCGCGCTGTTCCTTGGGCCGCGGACGAATGTGGCGAACGGCGACAAGGTGATCGGCACCAACCACACGCTGCCCACGAAACGGGCAGGGCGCTATACCGGCGGGCTCTGGGTGGGCAAGTTCCTGAAAACCCACAGCTATCAGCGCGTGACCACCGATTCGGCAGCAGCGATGATCGGCGAATACGGTTCGCGGCTGTGCATGCTGGAAGGGTTCGTCGGTCACGCGGAACAATGCAACATCCGCGTGCGCCGCTATGGCGGGCGGAATGTGCCCTATGGTGCTGCCGCGCCGCACCTTGACGCTGCCGAATAACCCCCACACCCAGCCGGATCCGGAACATGGACAGACATTCCGCCCACAAGGCCCTGATCGCCCCCCTCCGCGCCGCGATGCGCGACTTTGACGAGGCCGGCGTGCGCCGTGCCCTTGCCGCCGTCTCGACCCCTGACGCCCTGTTTCGCCTGTGCCATCCCTTTGGCGACAGCATCGGGCCGGATGCGTTTTATGACCGTGCCTATCGCGGGCTGCTGGCCGCCATGCCCGACCTCGAACGCCGCGACTATATCGTCATGGCCGGCGCCGATGAACACGGCGGCGACTGGGTGGGGTGCGGGGGGTATTACACCGGCGTCTTTGTCGCGCCCTGGCTGGATATCCCGCCGACCGGGCATCAGGTGGCGATGCGCTATCACGAATTCTTCCGCTTCAAGGACGGCAAGGTCACCGAGTTTCAGGCGCTGTGGGACATCCCCGAGGTGATGATGCAGGCCCGCGCCTGGCCCATGGCGCCCAGCCTTGGCCGCGAATGGCAGGTGCCGGGGCCTGCCCTGCAAGATGGTCTGGCCGACCGCCCCCACGACGAGGCGAAATCGCTGGCCACCCGCCAGCACATCGTCGACATGCTGACCCATCTGAAGAAACATCCCAAACAGGGCGGCCCCAAGGTGATGGAGATGGACCGCTTCTGGCACCCGAGGATGAACTGGTACGGGCCTTCGGGAATCGGCACCGGGCGAGGGATCGCCGGGTTCCGGCACTGGCACCAGATCCCCTTCCTGAACGGTATGCCCGACCGGGGGCAGTATCTGGACGAGATCACCTATCATTTCTTCGGCGACGGCGATTATGCCGCCGTGACCGGCTGGCCCAACATGATCCAGACGGTTACCCATGATGGCTGGATGGGGATCGCGCCCGCGGGCAAGCGGATCACCATGCGCAGCCTCGATTTCTGGCGGCTGGAAGGCGGGCTGATCCGGGAAAACTGGGTTCTGGTTGACTTGCTGGATGCTTACCGGCAGCTGGGGGTCGATGTCTTTGCCCGCCTGCGCGAGTTCAACAAGGCACGCAACATGGGGCCGATCACGATCCCTTCGGGGATGGACGACTGATGGACCTGCCGCGCACGCCTTCCTTCAGGCTCGATGGTCGCAGGGCCTTGGTTACGGGCGCGTCCTCGGGGATCGGGCTGGCCTGCGCGGTGGCCCTTGCCGAGGCTGGCGCTGAGGTCACGCTGGCCGCGCGCGGGCAGGGGGCGCTGCAGGAACTTGCGGACCAGATGACCGCGCAGGGGCTGAAGGCGCGCGCCCTTCCCCTCGACATCACCGATATTGCGGCGACCGAGGCCGCAGTGGCAGCGCACGGCCCGTTTGACGTGCTGGTCAATTCGGCAGGCTTGGCCCGACACGCGCCCGCCGCAGCGACGACGCCCGAAGATTACGACGCGGTCACCAACCTGAACGTGCGCGGGGCCTATTTTCTGACACGCGCCGTGGCGCAGGGGCTGATCAGGGCTGGCAAGCCGGGCAGCCTGATCAACGTCTCGAGCCAGATGGGGCATGTCGGCGGGATCGACCGCGCGGTCTACTGCGCCACGAAACACGCGCTGGAAGGCATGACCAAGTCGATGGCGATAGAATGGGGGCCGCATGGCATCCGCGTGAACACCCTCTGCCCCACGTTCGTCCGTACGCCTCTGGCCGAGCAAACGTTGCAAAATCCCGACCGCCGTGCGTGGATCGAATCGAAGATCAAGCTGGGCCGCGTCGGCGAGGTTCAAGACGTGATGGGGCCGGTTGTCTTTCTGGCGTCCGATGCATCGGCGCTGATGACGGGCAGCAGCCTGATGATCGACGGGGGTTGGACAGCGGACTGATGGCACGGGAAAAGATCACCTCACTGGATGTCGCGCGCCTCGCGGGTGTCAGCCAATCCGCGGTCAGCCGCGTGTTCACCGGTGCTTCGGCCTCGGCCACGACGGTCGACAAGGTGCGCCGCGCCGCCGAGGAACTGGGTTATCGTCCCAACCCGCTGGCACGCGCCATGATCACCGGGAAAAGCCGGATCGTCGGTCTGATCGTCGCCTATCTGGACAACCAGTTCTATCCGATGGCGCTGGAACGCCTGTCCAAGAGGTTCCAGGAACAAGGGTATCACGTCCTGCTGTTCCTGATCGGCAACGATACCGACCGGGTCGAAACCGTTGTTCAGGAATTGATGGACTATCATGTCGACGGCATCTTGACGGCCTCGGTCGCACTGTCGAACGCCGTGGTCGCCCGATGCGAAGAGGCCGGCATCCCCGTGGTGATGTTCAACCGGGGTCAGGACGACCCGGTCCTGACCGAGGTCACGTCGGACAACCTCGCCGGCGGGCGCACCGTCGCCCAGTTCCTGATCGCGGGTGGGCATCAGCGGATCGCGCACATTACAGGCTGGCAAGGCAGCTCGACCGGGCGCGACCGCCTACGCGGCTTTGCCGAAGGGATGGCCGCACAGGGCGTGACCCCGTTCGCTATCGAGGACGGAATGTACAGCCAAGACACCGCGGCCGAGATCACCCGCCGTCTGTTCGCCGGGCCCGAACGGCCTGATGCGCTGTTTGTCGGCAATGACCACATGGCCTTCGCCGCCATGGATGTTCTGCGGTTCGAACTGGGCCTGTCAGTGCCAGAGGACGTATCGGTCGTGGGATATGATGACGTCCCCATCGCGGCATGGCCCGCCTATGACCTGACCACGATCCGCCAGCCCGTCAACCGGATGGCCGATGTTGCCGTCGAAGCGATGCTGTCGCGGATCGAAGGCGACGAGCACCCGCACCACATCCGCATTCCGGGGCCGTTGAAGATCCGCGGTTCGGCCCGCAAGCCCAAGGGGTTCACGGCATGAAAGGCTTTGCCCCTCATTGGCGGGACGTTCCCGACTATATCATCGGGGTCACGCGCGAAATCTGGGAGAACCGCCGCATCGGCAGCTTGCGCCACTATTATGCGCCGGGCCTGATCGTGCGATCACCCGCCAGCGTCGTTGTCGATAATTCCAACGTGATCGCCGCGACGATGGCGACGCTGGCCGAGTTTCCAGACCGCGAATTGCCCGGCGAAGACGTGATCTGGTGCGAGGATCCGGCCCGCAGCACACCCGACAGTGCGGCCTTCTTGTCATCGCACCGCCTCATCTGCTGGGCCACGCATACACGGCCCGGGGTCTATGGGGCCCCGACCGGCAAGCGCCTGCGCTATCGCATCCTTGCGGATTGCGCGATCAAGGACGACCGGATCGACGACGAATGGCTGGTGCGCGACCAGTCGGCCATTGTCGCGCAACTTGGCTTTGACCTTGTCGACTGGACGCGCGACCTGATCACCCGCGAGGGGGGGCCCGAGGCCTGTGTCCAGCCGATGACACCGCTCAATGATGTGCCGGGCCCTTATACCGGGCGCGGCAACGACAACCCGTGGGGCGCGCAGCTGGCCGATGCGCTGTCTGCCGTGATGCGCGCCGATTTCGACGTGATCCCCCGCCATTGGGACCGCGCCGCGATGTTGTTCCTGCCCGGGGGTCAGAATGGCCATGGGCACGCGGATGCCGACCAGTTCTGGATGGGGCTGCGCGCCGCGTTTCCACACGCCGAGTTCACGATCCACCATGTCATCGGTCGCGAAGATCCCCTGCTGCCACCCCGCGCGGCGGTGCGCTGGTCGTTGTGGGGCAAGCACGCCGGTTGGGGCCGGTTTGGCCGGCCGACGCAGGCGCAGGTCTTTGTCATGGGCATCACCCATGCCGAATTCGGGCCATATGGCCCCGGCGGGGCGCCAGCCATCCGCAACGAATTCACCCTGATCGACGAAACCGCGATCTGGAAACAGATCCTGTTGACCACCGGAGGCGCCGAATGAACCTGCTCTGGGATCGCTGGACGGATTTTCCCGACTATATCGTCGGGATCACCCGCGAGATCTGGGAAGATCGCGGGATCGAAACGCTGAACCGGTATTATGCGCCCGACATTCCGGTGCGCACGCCGATGGGCGTGTCGGTGGGCAACAAGGCGACGATGGCCGCCACTATGGGCACCTTGGCGGAGTTCCCCGACCGCGAGCTGATGGCCGAGGACGTGATCTGGTGCGGCGATCCGGCGGCGGGCTTCCTGTCCTCGCATCGCATCTTGTCGACCGGGACGCATACCCATGACGGGGTGTTCGGCCCCGCGACGGGTCGGCGCTTTGCGATCCGCGTCATCGCCGATTGCGCGGCGCGCGACGGGGTCATCGACGACGAATGGATGGTGCGCGACTATGGCGGCATTGCCCGGCAACTGGGCCAGGACCCCCGCGACGTCGCCCGCGCCCTGATCGCCGCCGAAGGAGGGGCCAGCCGCGCCAAACGCCCCTTCACCCCTGAGGCCGATATCCCCGGGCCTTATTCGGGCACCGGCAATGCCAATCCTTGGGGCACCCGATACGCCGAGACCCTGACGCGGATCATGGCGACCGATTTCACCCATGTCCTGCGTCATTACGACCGCGCCGCGATCGCCGTCTGGCCCGGCGCGCAGACCCTGATCGGGTCGCGCGCCATCTCCGAAGCATGGCTTCGGCTGCGTTCGGCTTTCCCCTCGGCGCGGTTCGCGATCCACCACACGATCGGGATGGAAGGCGGCCTGATGCCCCCGCGCGCCGCGATCCGCTGGAGCCTGACGGGAACCCATGACGGCTGGGGCGCCTTTGGCCGCCCCACGGGCGCGCCGGTGCATGTCATGGGGATCAGCCATGCCGAATACGGCCCCTATGGCCCCGGGGGCATCGGACTGCGTCGCGAGTTCGTCCTGTTCGACGAGGTCGCGATCTGGAAACACATTCTTCTACACACAGGTGAAACCGAATGACCCCGCACCAGATGGAAGCCCGTATCGTCCGATATGGCGACCTGCGGCCCTGCAAGACCGCCTTCATCGATGCCCACACGCCGGGATCGGACCGCAAGGAGAACTTTACCATCATCGGCGGCGGTGTCTCCGAAGCGGCGGACCAGCATGTCCACATCGTCGAGACACCGGGGTTCAACATCGGCGCCGCGGGTCAGCCACCCGCCTGCCGCAACTCGCTGCACTCGCACCGCACGGCCGAGGTTTTCTTCGTGCTGAAAGGTCGCTGGCGGTTCTTCTGGGGCCGTTGGGGTACGGCAGGCGAGGTCATCCTCGAGGAGGGTGACATCTTCAACATCCCGACCGGCATCTTCCGCGCGTTTGAAAACGTCGGCACCGATTACGGGATGATCATGGCCATTCTGGGCGGTGACGACGCAGGCGGCGGCGTGATCTGGGCGCCGCAAGTGATTACCGACGCCAAGGATTACGGGCTGGTGCTGGGCGAAAACGGCAGGCTGTATGATACCAAGAAGGGCAACCATCTGCCCGAAGGCGTGCGCCCGATGCCACTGCTGACGGACGAGGAACTCAAGGCCTTTCCCGAACCCACCACCGCCGACGTGATCCTCAATCACATCGCCCGCTATTGGGATCTGATGGCCTTGTCCGACCGCCAGCCTTGCACGGTGATCGGTGAAAATGGTGTGCTGCGCGACCGCCCCGGTTTCGAGGTGGAATTCCTGTCGCGCAACTCCATCCCCGACACGCCCTATAGCCTGACAAAGCACGAAGTCCTGATGCCCATGCGCGGCCACTGGCGGCTGACTTGGGCAGGGGGCACCACCGTGCTGAACCCCGGCGACACGGCTGCCATCCCGCCGGGGCTGGAACATTCGCTGGCCCCGTCGATGACCGGCGAGGCTGGTCTTTACCGCGTCATCGCCACCGACGATCCGGCGGGCGCAACAGGGAGGTTGCTGTGATGTTGTCCACGCATGTCGGAAGTCTTCCGCGCTCGCAGCAGGTTGTCGATTTCCTCTTCAAACGCGAACGCGGTGAAGAATACGACCCCGCCGCCTTTGACGCCTGCATGGCCGCAGCGGTAATGGAAAACGTCCGCCGCCAGAAAGAGGCGGGCATCGACATTGTAAGCGATGGCGAGTGTTCGAAGATCAGCTATGCGACCTATGTCAAGGATCGCTACACCGGCTTTTCGGGCGACAGCCCGCGCAATGCGCCCGCCGATCTGAAGATGTTCCCCACTTTCCTCGAACGGCTGGCAAAGGAAGGGGGCACCCCGCAATATGCCCGCCCGCAGTGCACCGGCCCGGTGGAAAGCAAAGGACAGGGCGAATTGCAAAAGGACATCGCCAACCTCAAGGCCGCGATGGCCGCGCATGGGGTGGACCGCGGTTTCATGAATGCCGCCAGCCCCGGCGTCATCAGCCTGTTCCTTCAGAACGCGCACTACCCGGACCGGCAGGCCTATCTGAACGCGCTGGCCGATGCGATGCGCGAGGAATACCGGACGATCCTCGACGCCGGGCTGGACCTTCAGCTTGACTGTCCCGACCTCGCGCTCTCGCGCCACATGCTGTTTGCCCACCTCTCGGATCAGGAATTCCTTCGCGTTGCCGCCACCCATGTTCAGGCGTTGGAACGCGCGCTTGACGGCCTGCCGCACGACAACATCCGTCTGCACATCTGCTGGGGTAATTACGAAGGCCCGCATTGCTGCGACATCGACATGACGCAGGTGTTTTCCCTGCTCATGGCCGTGCCCGCGCGCTATGTCCTGTTCGAGACGGCGAACCCGCGCCATGGGCACGAATGGACGGTGTTTCGTGACCGCGCGGGGGAAATCCCGTCCGACAAGATCCTTGTGCCCGGCGTGGTCGACACCACGACCAACTTCATCGAACACCCCGATCTGGTGGCGCAACGTCTGGAGCGGTTCACCGGGATCGTCGGCAAGGACCGCGTGATCGCCGGCAGCGACTGCGGCTTTGGGACATTTGCCGGCTTTGGCGCGGTAGACCCGGAAATCGCTTGGGCCAAACTGGCCACGTTGAAAGAGGGGGCGCGACGCGCCGGATGACGCCGCTGGTCCTGATCCCCGGAATGATGTGCGATGCGCGCATGTGGGGCAGCCTTCCCGCAACCCTGCCCCCGCGCGACGTGATCCACGCGTTGCCGGTGGGGGCCGACACGATGGCCGATCTGGCGCGCGATGTGCTGCGCGTTGCCCCGCCGCGCTTTGCGCTGGCCGGGCTTTCCATGGGCGGGATCGTCGCGATGGAGGTTCTGGCCCAAGCCCCGGACCGGGTGGAAAGGCTGGCGCTTCTTGACACCAACCCCCGTGCCGAACTGCCCGAGGTTCAGGACCGCCGCGGCCCACAGATCGAAAAAGCGCTTGCCGGGGGCTTGCGCACCGTGATGCGCGACGAGATGAAACCAAACTATCTGGCGCAAGGCGAGGGGCGTCAGGCGATCCTCGATCTGTGTATGGATATGGCGCTGGCCCTTGGCTCCGAGGTTTTTGCCCGACAATCGCGCGCGCTGCGCGACCGCCCGGATCAGACCGCAACGCTGGCGGCCTTCAAGGGCCCGGCGCTGGTTCTGATGGGGGCCGAGGACCGGTTATGCCTCAAGGACCGG
Organism: Paracoccaceae bacterium; assembly: GCA_041397065.1. Classification (GTDB taxonomy): domain Bacteria; phylum Pseudomonadota; class Alphaproteobacteria; order Rhodobacterales; family Rhodobacteraceae; genus Pararhodobacter. Next base: position 110,942 of record JAWKXG010000008.1, read on the forward strand.
CACGAGCAAATGCATGCACTGATGCCGCAATCGCGGCTGGTGATCATCGAAGGCGCGGGGCATTTGCCACCGCTTGAACGACCCAAGGAAACAACCGACGCCCTGCTTGGCTGGCTGGAGGAATGATGGATACCGAACTTCTCGAGACGATGTCGCGCGTCGATACGCCGACCGTCTGCAATGCGATCGAGGTCGTTCAGGGGAAACGCGGCTTTGCGGCCTTCACGCGCGGCACGATGGTCTGCACAGAACCCGGGCGCGCCGTTGTCGGCTATGCGGTCACGGCCCAGATCGCCGCCCTTGCCCCACCGACAGAGACACCCGAGGTCATTCGTGCCCGGCGAATGGCCTATTACAAGGCCATGCACGACGCGCCGAAGCCCTCGGTCGCTGTGGTCGAGGATCTGGACTGGCCGAACTGCATCGGGGCCTATTGGGGAGAGGTCAATACCACGGTCCACAAAGGTTTCGGGATGGCCGGTGCCTTGACGAATGGCGTCGTGCGCGATCTGGATGATCTGCCGCAAGGCTTTCCTGTAATCGCCGGCAGCATCGGCCCAAGTCATGGGTTCGTGCATGTGCGCAGCCTTGGTCAGCCCGTCCGGGTGATGGGGCTGGAGGTCCGGCAAGGCGATCTCGTCCATGCCGACCGCCATGGCGCGCTCGTCGTCCCGTCCGACGTGATCCCCGAACTGGCGGCGGCGATCCGAAAGCTGCAAGCGACGGAACGGCTGATTCTCGACCCGGCACGCCAGCCCGGTTTCGACTTCGCGGCATTTGAAGCCGCATGGACCGCGTTCGAAAAGGCGCGGACCTAGGATCGCGCCCAAACCGGGGCCGCTAGGTTGACCCCGCAACAGATTGGGCCGGTTTGCGGGCCAGCGCCCGCTGCAAGCCTGACGCACAAGAAAACCCGCACAACGGGGCCGCATCCGCCGGGGTCATCCCTTGCTGAAGCATCAGCTCCCTTGCCCGGGCAAGGCGCATGTGTTGATAGCATTTCCCGGGCGAAAGCCCGAGTTCCGCTTCGAAGAGACGCGCCATGGTGCGCAGGGTCAGGCCTGCCTCGGCCGCGATATCGGGCAGGGTGCGCGGTGCCTCGACGGATCTTGCCATCAGGTCCAGAACCCGCCGGACTCGAGGGTTGGGGTGCGAAGGCAGACCGTTCAGCCCGTCACTGGCTCCATGCGCAAGCCGGGGCGCGTTCAGAAACATCGCCGCCGCATCGAACCGGGCCGCCGCGCCGAACCGTTGCGTGATTTCTTGCAGGACCAGTTCCATGGCCCCGGACGCACTGCCGCAAGTCATCCATTTGCCGTCGGTCGCATAGGGTGCCGCCACGCATTGGACCTTGGGAAAGGTGGCTGCGAATTCGGCAAGCAACTGCCAATGCAAGGTCGCCTGCCGACCGTCCAGATAGCCCGCCGACGCCAACAACCAAGCCCCGGTATCAGCCGCGATCACGGTCTTGGCCTTGCGCGCGGCCATCAGCGCACGGCGCGTTGCCCCATGCCCGGCATCGCTTCGGAACCGGTCGCCGCCGATCACGACCAGCAGGTCGCAGGCCCCCGCTTGTGACATCGGGCGGTCGGGCGCCAGCGCCAGCCCGCTCGACGATCGCACCGGGGCGTCCTGCGGGGTCAGGATCGTCCATGTAATGGCGGCTTCATGCTCGTCGCGCACCACGCGCAAGGGTTCCAGCAAGCAAGCCAGAACCATGTTCGAGAATGCCTCGAACAGGAGGATGTTGATCGTCAGCGTCGCTTTGGCATTTGGCAGAATCGGTGTCATATATGGCAGTATCGGTGATATTGTCGGCCAAGGCCATGGCACATCCTGATCGCGATGCGCTTTGGAGAAGACGCCATGACCGACCGCCCCCTGTCCCATATCCGCGTGCTGGATTTCGGCCATTACCTGGCCGGCCCGATGGTCGGCATGATGCTGGCCGATCTGGGGGCCGAGGTGATCCGAATCGACCCGCCGGGCGGGCCGCGCTGGCGTGATCCGGCGTTCGACATGCTGTCGCGGGGCAAGCGGTCCTTGGTGCTGGATCTGAAATCCGAAGCGGGCCGGCGGACCGCTTTGGACATGGTCGCCCGTGCCGATGTGGTGATCGACAACTTTCGCCCCGGTGTCATGGCGCGGCTGGGTCTTGGCCCTGCCGACCTGCGCGCGGTTAATCCGGGTATCGTGTCGCTGTCGCTGCCCGGCTTTGCCTCGACCGATCCGGAACTGGCGGGCGTGGCAGCGTGGGAGGCGGTGATCGCCGCGCGCACCGGGCAGTTCACCGACATGGGCCTGAACCGGCAGTTGATGGGGATCAACCCGTCCTTCACGCCGCTGGGCCTCGCCTCGGCCTACGGCGCGGCATTCGGGGCCATGGCGGTGCTGTTTGCGCTGGGTGCGCGCGAGCGGATGGGGGGTGATCATATCGAGGTGCCGCTGGCCTCGGCCCTGTTCGAGGGGCTGGTCTATAACTGCGAGCAGGTGCAAGACTACCCCGCCCGTTATAAATCCCCCCGCGAGGTAGAGCTGGACCGGCGCCGCGCCGCAGGGCTGCCGCTGGACCTGAGCTATGCCGATCTGGGCGCTTTCCTTGACCCGTTCTATCGCACCTATACCTGCGCGGATGGGCGGGGGTTCTATGTGGTGTCCTGCTCGATCAAGACGCACCAGCGCCGGGCGCTGAGGGCGCTGGGGCTGGATGAGCTGGCCGACACCTTGCCCGATTTCGACGCTTATCTGGACCAGAAGGATTGGCCCGATGAATGGGCCCTGCGGAACTACCCGGTGGGCGACTGCGACCGCAAGCGGGTGTCCGATGCGATGCAGGCCGCGTTTCTGACGCGTCCTTCGTGGGAATGGGAAGCGATCTTCGGTGCGGCCAAGGCCCCGGCCAGCGCGCAGCGAAGCACGCGCGAATGGCTGGCCGATCCGCATGCGCTGACCTCGGGGCTGGTGCTGGAGGTGGACGATCCGCGCCATGGCAAGATGCGGCAGTTGGGCAATCTGGCGTGGTTGCTGGGTGATGCGGGCGCGATGGATAAGCGGCCCGGCCCGGTGGTGGATGAGTTCCGCACGGATCTGCCCGCGATACTGGCCGAAAGCCCGCGCCCCGCGCCGCTGGGCACGGGGCTGGGCGGGTGGCTGGATGGGCTGAACGTGGTCGATCTGACCAACGTCATTGCAGGCCCGACCATCGGCGCAACGCTGGCGCGCTTTGGGGCGCAGGTGACCTCGGTGCAGCCGGTCAGCCCCTCGGTCGATCCGTGGAACGCAATCGTGTTCGGCCTGCACGCCCATCGCGGCAAGGAGAGCATACTGCTGGATCTGGGCAGCGACGCTGGCCGTGCGGCGCTGGAAAGGCTGATCGCCGGGGCCGATGTGGTGACGATGAACGGCACGGACGAACAGCGCGAGGCGCTTGGCCTGTCGCCTGAGCGGCTGTCGGCGCTGAACCCGACGGCGATCCTCGTGCAACTTGACGCGTGGGGCGGACCGATGCGCGGTCCGAAATCCGATCATCTGGGCTATGACGATCTGGCGCAGGCCGCGACCGGGGTGATGGTGCGCTTTGGCGGCGGACCGGACACGCCCGAAGAGCACGCCCATTTCGGCACCATCGACGCGCTGACCGGCTATGCCGCCTGCGTGGCGCTGGGGGCGGCGCTGGAACGTCGCCGACTGACGGGCAAGGGCAGTGTGGCGCGGGCGGCGCTGGCCGGGTGCGGCGCGATGATACAGGCGCAATTCATGTATGACTTCGACGGGCGCGCGCCCTTCGATGAGCCCGCCGGGCGCGAGGTGCACGGTTGGGGGCCGTTCTATCACTGCTACCGCGCTGCCGATGGATGGATGTTCTTCGCGGCACCCACCGAGCGCGCCGCCGCGCTGGCCCGCGTTCCGGAATTGGCTGATCTGGCGGGGGTGTCTGAGAGTGGTTTGGCCGCTTCACTGGCCGACCGCTTTGCCGCCCATTCCATCGCGCATTGGCAAGCCCGCTTTGCCACTGGGTCGGCGGCAGTCGTGCCGCTCGGTTCCCTTTCGGCCAATCGCGACGCGAACCTGCACCTTGAAAGCGCCGGCCCCGCCGATATCCGCCACGCCACCTATCGCGCGATCCGGCATGATCGGCACCCGATGGGCCGCTGGGTCGATCTAGTTGCGCCCAATGCCGTGCGCCCGGACCGCGCCAGCATCACCATCCCCGGCCATGCGCCGAAACCGGGCGCGCAGACGCGGGTGGTCCTGTCGCGCATCGGGCTGACCGAGGCCGAGATTTCGGCCATGATCGACACCGGCACCGCCGCGACCGGCTGGTCCGACAATTACCTGCCGGAGTAGACACCATGACAACCGAAGGCCCCGGACCCGCCATCACCCCGCGCACCCGGGCGCGAGCGCGCCACATTCTTGACCATTACTATATCGGCCCGGCGCGCGACCCCGAAGTGCTGGAAATCTGGGGCTATACCCCGCGCATGTCCTACGCGCCGGGCGACGATGTGGCGCTGCATGTCTCGACTACCGCCGACCGTTGGTCGTTCGAGGTGGGGCGCGACGGCGTGACCTATGAACCGCTGCTGCGAGTTGACGATCTGCAAGGAGAGCATCAGGACACGCCAACCGACTGTTCCGTCACCGGCTGCGGCTGGCGCGAAAGCGCGCGGTTCACCGTGCCCGATGACTGGCTTCCCGGCGGCTATCTGATCACCCTGACCGCAGAACGCGACGGCGACCGGATCGAGGAACACCACCTGATCCTGATCCGCCGCGCGGCCCATCTGCCGCGTGCGCCCTATGTGCTGGTCTGCGCCACGGGGACATGGCTGGCCTATAACTGCTGGGGCGGGTCGAACCATTACGAGGGGATCACCGGGGCAGGGGCCAACGAATTCTCGCCCGTCGTGTCCACGCAGCGCCCCTGGACGCGCGGGTTCTGCAAGCTGCCCCCGGGTGCCCCCCGCGCCTTGCCGGACCATCCGCCGAAACATGGCGAGATGACGCGATACCCTTACATGGAATGGGCCTATGCCTATGGCTATTCGAAGAAATACGCCTCGAGCGGTTGGGCGAGTTACGAGCGTCCTTCGCCCGCTGGGCCGAGGCGGCGGGCTATGATCTGGATTTCGCCACGCTGCACGACCTTGATGCCGACCCAGACCGCCTGACAGGCCACGCCTGCGCGATCTTCGTCGGGCATGATGAATACTGGAGCGCACCGATGCGCGACGCGGTCGACGCCTATGTCGAGGCGGGCGGGCGGGTGGCGCGCTTTGCGGGCAACTTCCTGTGGCAAACGCGGATCAGTGACGAGGGCCGGACGCAGACCTGCTATAAATACGTCGCCGAGCGTGACCCGATGGCCGCCAGTACCACGCCCCATCTGACCACCGCCGCGTGGGAGGTGGCGCCGGTCAACCGCCCCGGCGCGCAAACCTTCGGCGTCAACGCCTTGCGCGGTGTCTATGCGGGGCTGGGGCGCTGCGCGGGCAACGGGCCAGGGGGCTTTACCGTCTATCGCCCCGGTCACTGGGCGTTTCAGGGCGCGGGGCTGGGGTATGGTGATGTATTGGGGGCATCCTCGCGCATCTTCGGGTATGAGGTCGACGGGCTGGACTATCGGATGGAAGACGGTCTGCCCTTTCCGACCTGCACCGACGGCGCGGTGCCCGAGATCACCATCCTCGCCATGGGGCTTGCCACGAATATCGAGGCCGATACAGGCATCTGGGGCGAGACGCTGTATATCGGCAGCGCCGATGCCGCGTTCAAGGCGAAGGCGCTGTTCGGCGAGGTCACGCCCGAAACGCTGGACGCCTGCGCGCGCGGGAACGGGATGATCGTGCATTGGCACAAGGGCGCGGGCGAAGTGTTCACCGCTGCCACCTGCGAATGGGTGGCGGGGTTGATGCGGGGCGATGCGCAGGTGATTGCGGTCACGCGCAACGTGCTGGACAGGTTCGGCGGGGATCGGGCGGCCCCCTGATCAGCCCTTTGACATGTGCATGTCGACCATCCGCTGAACCATGGGCGCGAAATGCCAGAAATCGGGCGTTTCCATCCCCGCGACCTTCCCCGCCTCATCCAGATAACGAACGGCGATGATCTGCTTGAGGTTCGGGTTCTTCTCGAACTCGGCCACTTCCTCGGGCGACATCGGGCCGCCTTGCAGGTGCAAGGAATGGATCGAGGCCTCGGACAGGCGCTTGAAATACTCGGGGCGGGTCGCGCAGAGGTAGCGCTTGGCCGCGACGTGATAGCGACAGCAATCCGTCACGACCGACGGAAAGAACCGCTCCAGTACCTCGGCGCCCGCGTCCTCGTGATGGCGGTCTTCGGTATCGTCCATCGTGAAGGTGCCGAATTCGCTGGTGAAATGGCCGATGTCATGCAGCAGCGCGCCGACGATGATCTCTTCGGGCTGGCCGCTCCTTTCGGCGATCGTCGCGCCTTGCAGCATGTGTTCGCCCATGGTCACGGGCTCGCCCAGATATTCCTCGCCGCCGCGACGGTCGAAAATCGAGCCGATGAAGGCGACAATGGTTTCGGCGCTCAGGCTGTTGATATCCGGCTTCATTCCGCAGCCTCCAGCATGCCCGCGCGGCACATCGCCTCATAGGCCGACCGCAGCCCGTCCTTGTCAGCGTAGCAGCCTTGCAACCAGCGCGTCCCCTCGCCGGAATAACCCTTGCGCGCGTGCAGAACGCGGGTGTTGTCCACGACAAAGGCCTCGCCCGGATTCAGGCGGAAGGTCACCTCCATGGCCGTGTCGTCGATGATCTCGCCCAGACGGCGATACGCGGCGTAATAACCCTCCATCTTGTCGAAGGGCACATCTGTGACTGCGGCGAACGAACGGTTGTTGAAGCGGATTCCGATCAGTTCACCGTCAGGGGCCAGTTCGATCATCGGGCGGCGCGAGGTCAGGCAAACGCCCGCCTCGCCGGCATATTCGAACCGCGCGCAATGATTGGCCAGAAGGTCGAACCCCTCTGCGTTTTCCGCGCGCAGGCGCAGGGCTGCGGCGAATCCGTCGACCACCATGTTCTCGCCCCCGGCGGCAGAACTTTCGAGGCAGTAGAGAACCTGAATGGTCGGCACCGGGTCGCGATAGGGATTGTCGGTATGCGCCTGAAGCCCGAGGCCCGTGTAGGCGAGGTTGGTCGGGTTCACCTCGGTCCGCACCTCGAAGTGGCGGCCATAATTCGTCTCGCGCACATAGCCGAACAGATCGACGATCCGGAACAGCGCCCCCGGTTCGACAGGCGCGTTCACCACCTTGGCGAAACCATAGCGCACGATCTGCCCCAGCCAATCGAGCAACGGCGCGCCGCCCTGTCGCAGTTGGGCAAAGTCGCCACAGGGCACGGCGTCCATCAGCCCCGCATCCCACGGCTGGGTTCCGTCGGGCAGCCAGCCCCGCGCTGTGACTGCGGTGCGGTCATAGGCATGCGCCGCAAGCCAAGCCGGATCAAAGCGGACGGTCTTGTCCTCGGGCACAAAGCGCACCTGCACCGCCCCATCAGGCGCGATCTCGGCCGTCGCGATGCGGGTCTCGGCCGGGATGTCGCGCAGGGCGATCAATCGTTGCCTGTTACCCGGCGCGCGCGTTTCAGCATCCTGCGCATTGTCCCGCAGCCAGATCGCATGAAAACGGTGCGCGCCCTTGGCCGTTTCAAGGGTCAGAAAAGTTCCGGATGGGTCGAGTGCGACGGACGACATAAGAGTCCCCAAGGGTTGATTTCGACTTGGCTGGAGTTTCCCAAGCTCTACGAATAAATACAAATCAGGAATCCGCAGTCTGAGATGTGTTTTTGCTTATGAACAGGAACCGCCTTCCCCCTCTCGAATGGATTCGCGCGTTCGAAGCAGCAGCGCGGCTCGGCAGCTTTACCGCCGCTGCCGAGGACGTCGGTCTGACACAGGCCGCGATCAGTCAGCGCATCGGGCAGTTGGAGGACCATCTCGGCACGCCGCTGTTCCACCGTCGGGCGCGGGCGATCTCTCTGACTGTCGAGGGCGAAGCATGGTTGCCTCACGTCCGCCTTGCGCTGGAAGGGTTGCGTGACAGCACCGAAGCGGTTTTTGGCACCGGCTATCGACGCCTGACGGTGTCGGCCAGCCAAACCATTATCGACCTGTGGCTTCTCCCAAGGCTTGGTCGTCTGCAAACTCTCACAAAGGCTGAAATCTCGATTCAGTCGATGGTGGTCGGGACCCATGTCGCCCCGCAGGACGACGTCATTCGCGTCCGCTATGGAACGGGGGACTGGCCCCACCCCTATCGTACCCAACTTTATGCCGAAGAGATCTGTCCCGTGGCGGCCCCGTCGCTGGCGGCCCGCGCCGGGCATTGGACAGCCTTGCCACGCATCGCCTGTGCCGGACAGCGACCCGGTTGGCACGCCTGGGCAGCGGCGTTCGGCATACCGACAACGCCCTTGCCCGACCTGCGGTTTGACACGCATCTCTCGGCGCTCGGCGCGGCCAAGGCGGGGCTGGGCGTTTTGCTGGCCTCGCTGCCCTTGTGCGCAAAAGCCTTGGCAACGGGAGAGCTGGTGCGCTTGGATCCCAACTCTCTTCCGCATCACGAGAGTTACTGGCTGCTGGCGAGCCCCCAAGCGGTATCGCGCGACCAATGGCAAGCGATCACCACCGCATTGTCAGAGACCTGAGCACCAACCGGGCGCCCGTTGGCGCCCGGCGTACGCGGATCACTCGCTACCAAACAGGGTCACTCGACAATCGCGGCTTGATAGGCACTGGCGTCGATGATGCCGAAGAACGCACCCATTTCCGGCATTTGCGACAGCGCGCCCAAAGCGGCCATGAACTGCGGTTGGCTGTCCCAGCCGATCATCACCACGCGCTGGCCATCGGCGGTGACGAACTCGCGGTCGAAGAGATAGCCGGGTTGTTCAGCCACGCGCCCGAAGAATGCGGCGCGGGCGGCGTCGAAATTGCCCTCTTCGCCGGCCTTCGGCGTGCGCACCGCGACCTCGAGCACCTGACCGGGGCGGTTGATATAGTCTTCCAGGATGAACGGCTGGCCATCGGCGGGCGCGACCTGCACGAAGGCCTGCATGGTGACCTTTTCGAAGAAGCTTTGCACAACCGGCATGGTCATCATCGCCTGCGCCGCCGTGCCGAAATGCTCGATCGACGACCAGCGCGTCAGGCCAACATAGACGGGCAGGGGACCCGGTTCGGGGAAGGTGAAAAAGGCGCGCAGGGTCCAGTCGGCCTCGACGCCGGGCGTCTGCGCCAGACCCGCCAGCAACGGCGCGCGCGCGGCTGCCCAATCGGCGACATCGCCGTTGCGGATTTCCTGAATGGCGATTTCGTAGACGGGTCCGGTCATGGTGGCCTCTTGTGCGATGGTTGCGTTGGCGGTCAGGGCAAGGACTGCGGAAAGGGTCAGGGTCTTCAGCATGGTCAGCTCCTCTGTCTGCTGGTGAAGACAGATTGGCCGAGGCTGCGAATATTCACTATTTACGAAGTATCGATCAGACTGTTAGCCATATGCCATGAATGATCTCGACCTTTTGCGCCCGATGGCGGCCTTTGCGATGGTGTTAGAGACCGGCAGTTTCCGCGCCGCTGCCGACCGTCTGGCCTTGTCGGCGCCCTATGTCAGCCAGATGGTGTCCGATCTTGAATCGCGGCTGGGTCGTCAGCTCTTGTATCGGTCGACCCGGCGCATCGCCCTGACCGCCGAGGGCGAGGCCTTTCTGCCCCATGCACGCCTTCTGGCCGATGCCTTCGTCAAGGGGCTGGAAACCGTTCGCGACGCAAAACGGGGGCTGACGGGGCGATTGCGCATTTCAGCCCCGACGGTTCTGGCCAGCCCGGCCTTTGCCCGGGTGATCAGTGCCTTTACGGCCGATCATCCCGGCATCGCGCTGGAGATCGACATGGACGACCGCGCCATCGACCCGGTCGCCGCGCAGACGGACCTTGTGTTGCGCATCGGCGACCCCGGCGCGGATCCAAGGCTGGCGCGCAAGCTGTTCACCACGCACGGGGTGATCTGTTGCAGCCCGGGCCTTGCGGCGCGGATAACACACCCCGATGAGCTGTCGGGCCTGATCTGGCTCCGCTCGCCTGCCACCCCGACGCGGCTTTCGCTGCGCGGGCCCCATGGGCAGGATTTTGCATCCGAGCCAAACCGTCAGACAGTCATCAACAACGCGGCACTGATCCGCACGTTGCTGCAAGATGGCGGCTGTTTTGCCCTTTTGCCCGACTTCACGATCCACGAGGCCCTGCGCTCAGGGGTGCTGGGCGTTGCCTGCCGCGACTGGATTGTCCCCGATGTCGCCGTTCACGCGCTCTATACCGAACGGCGCACGGCACTCACCAATGCCCGGGCCTTTGTCGACGCGGTCCGGCGGGCGCTTGCGACGCAATGATGCGCGCGCTGCGCGGCTTGGGGCCAGATGTTGCGGCCGTCGCCCGACGTTCGGTTCCAAGCGCGCGACGACACCGCAGCCGCGAAGGGACACCTTATTCGGCGGCTTCGGCGCGGCCAATGCCGACACGAGAGCGATGCGGGCCAAAAAGGCACGCGAGGCCGAGGATCACGCCCGAAACGGCGGCGATCATGCCTGCCGCACTGACGGCGTTCTGGCCGCCGAACCACAGCGGCCCATAGCCGGCGAGGATGTAACCGGTCACGGCCGACAGCGTCGCGAAGGCCACCGACCACCAGACCTGAACGCCGAGGCGGTTGGTCATCAGGCGCGCGGCGGCAGGCGGGCAGATGAACATCGCGATCACGATGATCGATCCCACCGCATCGAACGCGGCGACGGCGGCGATGGCGGCAGTGATTACAAGGCCGAAACCCACACCGGACGCGGGGATGCCAAGCACCTGCGCGAACCCTTCGTCAAAGGTCGCGATCTTGAGCCAACGCCAGAATACCAGCGTCAGCACAGTGATGAACAGGCAGACCACCGCCATGCGCCCCAATTCGGGCGGCAGGCTGGCCAGCGCGACCGGGTCCAGCAATGACCCCCAGCCCGTGGCCCGGAACCAGATCAGGGACTCAAGATTGCCCATCAGCGCGTGTTCCACATCGAGATGAACCTGTGACGTATCGGTCTGCTCCAAAAGCAGCACACCCGCAGCGAACAGCGTCGTGAACACCACGCCCATGGCGGCGCCCGGTTCGATCTTGCCCAGCCGCTTGACGGCCTCGATCAGGATGACGGCGACAATGGCCGCGCAGGCCGCGCCGATCATCATCGGAACCGCCGCGACGACACCCGTCAGCAGGAAGGCCACGACAATCCCGGGCAGCACCACATGGCTGATCGCATCGCCGATCAGCGCCTGTCGGCGCAGGATCAGGAAATTCCCCGGCAAGGCGCAGGCGATGGCCGCGAAAACACCGATCAGGATCGGCGCCAGCGAAAACTGGACGAATTCAGCCCCCATGGGGGTGCTCCCTTTTTAGGGGCCAGATGCGCGATGGCACAGGATCATATCCGACGAGGGCGGGCTTCATATCGCCACCGGTGCGCCAAGCCGGCGGTCGAATTCGGCGATCTCGTCAACGGTAAAGACCTCTTCGATCGGGGTGAGGCCATCGTATCGCCCTGTCAGCCCGGCGTCCTGATGGACGTCGCGCGCAATGGCCCAGCGGTGTTCGTCGCGCGCCACCTTGGCGGACTGTGCGCGGCCTGCGTCGGTCGCGACGCCATCCGGGCGGATGAGGCCCTCGCGCGTCAATAGACGCAGGGTATAGGGTTCACGGATCGGTTCTTGCCGCGACAGCGCCAAAAGACCCTGCCGCCGATGCACGCGCACCTGAAAACGGCGGTGCCGGATGACAGCCGCGAAAACGCCGCGCACCGGCGCGAAGAACAGCGAGACCACGAAAACGCCCGCCGTGACCAGCACGATGATCGGGCCCGTCGGCATCGACGGGGCCGAGGCCGAGATCGCCGCACCAAGATAGGCCGAGACCCCGCCAATCGCGCCCGCGATCCAGATGACCCGGTTCGACCGCTCCGTCCAGAAACGGGCCGCAACCGCCGGAATGATCAGCATGGCAACGATCAGGATCAGCCCCACCAGCTTGAGCCCGATCACGGTGACCCCCATGACCAGCGCCATCATGATCAGATCGATGCGCCGAATGTCATAGCCCAAGGCCGCCGCATACTGCGCATCGAAAGCCACCAGCGTCATGGGTCGGCGAAACAGCCATGTCGCGAATACCGCCAGCGATCCGCCCGCCGCGATGATCACGGCATCCTCGAAAAGCATTCCCGCCGTCGAGCCCAACAAGAAACCTTCAAGCCCGGCCTGCCGGCCCAAACTCATCGACTGGATCACGGTCAGCAGCACGACACCGACGCCGAAGAACACGCCCAGCACGGCGCCGATGGCGGCATCCTCGGCCAAGCGGGTGCGCCGAACGATCCATTCGATCAGCAAAAGCCCGACCCAAGCCGAGATCGCCGATCCGACCAGCAAGCCCGGCAGGCTGCGCCCGTCACCGCCCAACAGGGTCATCATGATGAAAGCGATACCGACGCCCGGCAACGTGGCATGCGCGACCGCGTCCGAGACAAGCGCGCGTTTGCGCAGGAACATGAACGTGCCTGATGACCCCGCCGCAAAGCCCAGCAATCCGGCGCCGATCGCCACCAGCGCGGCGTTATACCCCGCCTGCAAGAACAGCGCGTCGAGCAATCCGCTCATGCACGTTCCCCGGCAATGGTCAACTCGTCGACATGGCTGGCGGACAGTCGCCCGCCATAGGTCGCGTTCAGGGTCTCGGCAGTGAAGGTCGTCGCTGTCGGACCCTCGGCGATCCGGCGGACGTTGATAAGAAAAACATGGTCAAAATAGTGTCTGACGGTCGAGAGGTCGTGATGCACCGCAACCACCGCCTTCCCTTCGGCCTTGAGCAGTTTCAGCACGTCGATGATCGCGCGTTCGGTCGCGGCATCAACCCCGGCAAATGGTTCGTCGAGGAGATACAGATCGGCATCCTGCGCCAAGGCACGGGCCAGAAAGACCCGCTGTTGCTGTCCGCCCGAAAGCTGGCCGATCTGGCGATGCGCGAAACCCGCCATCCCGACCCGATCAAGGCAATCCTGCGCCTTTGCAGCCATCTTGCCCGTCAAACGGCCCAGCAGGCCCACCTTGCGGTAAAGCCCCATCTGGACGACATCGATCACCGTCGTAGGGAAATCCCAATCGACGCTGGCGCGTTGCGGCACATAGGCGATGCGGTCGCGTGCATCCTCAAGCGGGCGGCCATGAACCCAGACCTCGCCGGACAGGCGCGGGATCACGCCCAGTGCTGCCTTCAAAAGCGTGGACTTGCCCGCGCCGTTCGGCCCGATGATCGCCGACATGGCCTTCGCCGGAAACGTGGCATCGACAGAGAAAACCGCCGGTTTTTCGCCGTAAGACACCGTCAGCCCGCGCACCGCCAGCGGGCTGTCAATCGACGGGGTCGGCGGGGGCAGGGTGCGGCCATCCTCGGCGGCGATTGTCACGGAAGGACTTGGCATCACGGGTTCCATCAGTTCAGCATACCCGCCATGCCGCGCTCGGGCGCTTGGCCCCCCAGTGCACGGGCGATGGTCGTGGCGTTATGATCGATCATGCCGATATACGTGCCTTCGTAGGTGCCCGGTTCACCCATCGCGTCTGAAAACAGCGCGCCGCCGATGACGACATCGTGCCCCCGGAACGCGGCGCCTTCGATCAACGCGCGGATATTGCGATCTGACACCGAGGATTCAACGAAGACAGCGCGGATATTGCGCGTGACCATCAGATCGACCAGTTCCGCGATGCGCTGAAGCCCAGCTTCGCTTTCAGTCGAAATGCCCTGAATGCCCAGAACTTCGAACCCAAAGGCGCGTCCGAAATACTTGAACGCATCATGCGACGACAGGACGACGCGGCTTTCGTCGGGCACCGTGGAAAGAACATCGCTGGCATAGCGCGCCAGTTCCGCAACTAGCCCGAGATAGGCGTCGGCATTGGCGCGGAAGGTGGCTTCGTGCTGCGGGGCGGCTACGATCAGGGCGTCGCGCACATTGGCCACCACCCGCGACCAGAGGGTCGGGTTCATCCACAGATGCGGATCGAAACGGCCCTCGTAATCCTCGGACCCGATCAGCAGGTCTTCAGGCACGGCGTCGGCCACGGCGACGACGGCGTTGCCCCCGCTGGCGAGGTCCAGCAAGAAGCCTTCCATCTGCGCCTCGAGATAGAGGCCGTTCCACAAGACCAGATCGGCATTGGCCATCGCCACGATATCGGTGCGGGTCTGGCGATAGGCGTGCGGGTCCACCCCGGCGCCCATCAAGGCGCGCACCTCGACCAGATCGCGGCCGACTTCGCGCGCGGCGTCTGCGATCATGCCGGTGGTGGCCACGACGCTCAGCCTGTCTTGTGCGACGGCCCAGCCTGCCGAAAGAGCCATAGCCATGGTCGCGACTGCGCCAAGGAATGCTCTTCTGCACCGTGTCATGGTCGTGTCTCCTGTTTCGGCGGCACCAGCACCAGCCCCGCACATTATTGCTTATGAGAAGCATTTGCAACTAGGTTGACAGCGCCTCCGCCCTCAAGATAGTTTCGCCTCATGAATGGACAACATCACCTCGACCAAACCAGCGATCTGATCAGGCGGGCGGGCCTGCGCGTGACAGCGCAGCGGCAGGCTATCGTTCGGGTGCTTCTGGAAAGCGAGGATCACCCCGACGCTGAACAAGTCCTTGCCCGCGCGCGGCAAAGCGATGCCAGCATCAGTCAGGCCACGACCTATCGGACATTGGCGTCGCTGGTCGAAAAAGGGCTGCTGCATTCCCATACGTTCAACGGCAGTGCTTCACGCTTCGAGATCGCCGACCGGCCGCATCATGACCACCTCATCGACCTTGAAACCGGCGAGGTAAAGGAATTCGTCTCGCGCGAGATCGAACGCATGCAACGGCGGATCGCGGACGAATACGGATACGAGATCATCGCGCACAGGCTCGAACTATACTGCCGCAAGGCCGATGCCGCGCCGTCGAACCCTGGGCAAGATTCTGAATCCGGGGCGTAATCCGGCCTGAACACCGACACCTGACGGCTGCCCGCAATGCGGGAATCAACCCCCTTTGTGCAAGGGGGCATACCCAATTCATGGTATTTCCGGGACTCACCCTGCCCGCTAAGCCCGACAAGGGGTCCTCACTTTAGAGGTTCTTTTTCTGCTTTTGAGGACCGGTCGCCCGCCTGTCGCGGGCACCCGCTGGGGGTTGAATGCCGAGTATTGCTGTCAGGGTCCGGGCCGCGTTTGTGGCCCTGCGTCGGGGTGGCGGCTTGGCCGTCGCTATCTTGGTGCTGGCCCTGCTGGCAGCACGCCCCGTTTGCGCCCAGACCACGCCCGAGATCAACGTCACCGGCAACGGGCAGACCATCGCGGATGGCGATACATCGGCATCCACGGCGGACCACACCAATTTCGGGCGCACCTATCTCAATGGCGGGTCGCTTACCCGGACCTTCACGATCCAGAACTCCGGCGATACGGTTCTGAACATCTCGAACGTCGCGGTGTCGGGGGCTTCAGCGGGTGATTTTTCGATCACCGGCGCGCCCTCGACCGTCGCAGCCGGGGGGGCAGCGACATTCGACGTCACCTTCGCGCCGTTGTCGGGGTCGGGACTGCGCGCGGTGACCCTGACGATCACGAATGACGATGCCGACGAAGGGACCTATGACTTCGCCCTGGTGGCACAGGCCGAGAACAATTACCCCCCGGTCCTGACTGTCGGGACGAACCAAATCGTCGCGTCGGGCGCCACGGTGACGCTGGCCGGAAGCGGGTTTTCCGACGGAAATTCGGGCAATGACGAGCCGCTGCAGCCCCTGACCCTGACATGGCAGCAGACCAGTGGCCCCGCCGTGACCCTGTCTTCGACAACGGTCACGCAGACTGGATCGGCGGCGCTGAACCCCACATTTACCGCGCCAGTACTGGCAGCGGGTGATGCGGCCGTAACGCTGATGTTCCGGCTGACCGGAACGGACGGACTGGCCACGGTCACGCGGACAACCTCGGTGCAGGTCGCCCCACCAGCGCCCGAGATCAACGTCACCGGCAACGGCGTGACCATCGCCGATGGCGACACCACGCCCGCCAGCGCGGATTTTACGGATTTCGGCAATGCCTCTCTCGGATATTCCGTGCAACGAGCCTATTTGATCACCAACACGGGCGATGCCGATTTGGCGATCAGTTCGATTTCGCTCTCGGGCGACGGTGCTGGCGCCTACACCATCTTCAACGCGCCGAGCACCGTTCCGGCGGGCCAGTCTCGGTATTTTGGTGTCGCCTTTCAGCCGACGGCACCCGTCACGTCGTCCGCAACGGTGACGATCGCCAACTCGGACAGCGACGAGGGCAGCTTTGCCTTCGCGATCACGGGCACGGGCACCAATGTCGCGCCTTCGGCGGCAGCCGGGACCGACCAGACGTTCGATTCGGGTGCGGCGGCGCTTGTCGTCGGTTGGGTCTATGCAGATCAGAACAGCGGTAGGGATGATTTCGCGCAGATCGTGACCGGCACGTGGTCGCAGATCTCGGGGCCGGACGTTTCCTTAAGCGGCGAGGTCACCCTCAGTCGTGCAGGATCGCGGATGCTGGGTGTCAGGTTCACGGCACCCACCCTTGCACGGGGCGCGCCGGATGCTGTGATCGTGTTGCGCCTGACCGCCGATGATGGCCTGTCAACGGCCACCGACGATGTGACCATCACCATCGAGGCCCCGCCGCTGTTGCCCGAGATCAACGTGACCGGCAACGGCGTCACCATTGCTGATGGAGATGGTTCGCCTGATGCCGCGGATCATACGAATTTCGGATCGACCTATCGCTTTGGCGGAACCATCACGCGGACCTTCACGATCCAGAACACCGGCGAGGCGGTGCTGACAATCTCGGGCATCACGGTGACCTCCTCACCGGGGCTTTACACGGTGACTGGAGCGCCAACCTCGGTGGCGGTGGGTGGATCCAAGACGTTCAACATCACCTATGCCCCAACCTCGCAATCCAGTGGAACACTGGGCCAGGTCCGGATTCAGAACAACGATGCCGATGAAAGCCTGTATGACTTCATCATCACGGGCACATCGACGAACATCGATGCCGGGGCCGATGCCGGGGCGGACCGGGCGGTTGCCTCGGGAGCGGCGGTCACGCTGGCCGGCACCGTCTACAGCGACCAGAACAACGGCGCGGACGAGCCGTTGCAGGCCCTGACGGGAACATGGTCGCAGGTTTCGGGAACCGCGGTGACGCTGTCCAACGCGACAGCCTCGGGCAACGGCAGCCTTGCCGTGAACGCCGGGTTCACGGCGCCGACGCTGACCCCCGGCGGGGCGGACGAAACGCTGGTCTTCCGCCTGCGCGCCTTTGACGACGGCCGCAATTTCACCGACGAGGTCACGATCACCGTCGAAGCCCCGCGCCAACCCGAGATCACCGTGAGGGGGAATGGCCATACCATCCTCAGCGGCTCCGTCGTCGCCAGAGCAGGCGACAATACGCACTTTCGTGATACCTACCCGAATGGCGGCAGCATCACCCGGAGTTTCACCATTCAAAACTCTGGAAACGTCCCTCTGACAATCTCGGGCATCAGCCTGTCCGGGGGGGACGCGGCACTGTTTTCCGTCTCGGGCGCCCCATCCACTGTTGCCGCAGGGGCGTCGGAAACCTTTGACATCACGTTCGTGGCCGCTGGCGCGAACGGGTATCGCAACACCACCGTCATCATCGCCAACAATGACACCGACGAAAGCAGTTTCAGCTTTCTCATTCAGGCCGATGTCTACAACCGCACCCCCCGCGCGACGGTGGGTGCCAGCCAGAGTGTCGCTTCGGGGGCGGAGGTGACGCTGTCGGGCAGCGGCGTTTCGGACGGGTTCGACGGGTTCGTCGAACCGCTCCAACCGGTGACCCTGACGTGGCAACAAATCAGCGGGCCGGCGGTCACCCTGTCGCAAAGCACCGTCACAGCCAACGGGACGGCCACGCTGAACCCCAGCTTCACGGCGCCGACCCTTGTAACGACGGATGCACCCGTGTCGCTGGAATTCGAACTGACTGCCTTTGACGGGCTTGCAACGAATGCCCGCCGCACCGCAGTGCAAGTCTATCCACCTGAGCCCGACATCAGCATCAGTGGCAACGGCGTGACGATCGCCTCGGGCGATACCAGCCCCGGCGCGGGCGATCATACCGATTTCGGCAGCATCCATACCAATGGTGGCACCGTGGCACGGGTCTTCACGATCCACAACACCGGCCCCGGCGATCTGACGATCAGTCGGGCGACGCTGCAGGGGCCTTTTGGCGGTGACTTCGTGGTCACGGGCTTGCCCGGCGCGGTCACGGCTGGCCAGACGGCAGGCTTCACGGTGACCTTCGCGCCAACAGGAACCATCACCACGCGGACAACGGACCTGCAGATCGTCAGCACCGACCCCGATACCCCTACCTATTGGTTTCGCATCACGGGCACGGCAACCAATATCGCCCCCACCGCCAATGCAGGGGCCGATCAGACGGTCGCATCCGGGGCGGAGGTGACCTTGCCGGGGCATGTTTTCAGCGACTCAAACAGCGGTGCCGATGAACCCTTGCAACGGGTGACGGGCACGTGGGTGCAGGTATCCGGCCCCACCGTGACATTGGGCGGCACGACAACCGCGACGGCAAACGGCGCAGCGACGGTGAATGCCAGCTTCACCGCGCCATCAATCGCGTATCAGGACGGCGACACCGATCTGGTCTTCGGATTGACGGCAAATGACGGCAGCGGCGCGATCACGGACAGCGTGACGATCACCGTCGAGGCCCTCGGCCCACCCGATATCCGCGTCACCGGAGATGGCGGGAACATCGTGCTCAACGGAAACCAGTCTCCGAATTCGCTTAATGGCACCCTGTTTCCAAGAACCGAACTGTTTCGAACATCGTACCGGACCTTCACGATCCACAATGACGGTCCGTCGACGCTGGAAATATCCGGCATCAGCCGCAGTGGCGGGTCTTTCAACCTGGACGGGGCGGTTCCGACCAGCGTCCCGCCGAACGGGCAGGCCAATTTCCGGGTCGTGGCATCCCCGTATTTGATAGGGAACTGGCTCGGCGGAATCACCATTACCTCGAATGACCCCAATGAAAGCCCGTATTTTTTCCACCTCGGTGTGCAAGGTGTCTATGAAAGCGCGGCGGTCGATGCGGGGCCCGATCAGTCGGTGGATTATGCGGACACGGTCACGCTGGATGCGACCATCACGCCACCCGCCCAGCCAGGCCGGACCATCACCTATTCCTGGGCGCAGATATCCGGTGAATCCGTCACCCTGACCGGAACGGACACGCTGACCCCGTCGTTCGTCGCGCCAACTCTGATCGGTGGAACGACCCATGACGTGGTCTTTGAACTGACGGTCAATGACGAGGTTTTCACGCAGTCCGACACCGTCACCGTGACGATCAGCAAGGCCCCCGGCCCCGAGATCGGCGTTACAGGAAACGGTGTCGCCATCGCGGACGGCGATACGACGCCCGATGGCGGCGACCACACACTGCTCGGGACTGTCTGGCCGCTCGAATCTGCCAGCCGCAGCTTCTTGATCCAGAACAACGGAACCGCTCCACTCGTGATTTCCAGCATCGCCGTTTCGGGCGAGGAGTCTGGCGATTTCGCCTTGCAGGGGGCCACCCCCGGCAGCATCGCACCGGGCGGACAGCAGACGATCACCGTGGTTGCGACGGCGCAGGGGTATGGACACCGGACCGCGACCCTGACGATCAACAGCAACGACGCCCAAACCCCTGCCTTTGATTTCGTGATCGAGGTCACCGGGCGGCTGCAGGCGAATGTCGGATCAGATATCACTGTCTTTTCCGGCGAAGTCGTCACACTTCAGGGTACCGGTGCGCCGACACTGGCGCCCGATCACCCAATCAACGCGACGCCAAATATTTCTTGGGTCAAGTATCTTCCGGGGGTGACGTATCCCGATCTAAGCCAAGGGAGGACAACTACACCGTCCTTCACCGCGCCGACGCGGGCTGTCGGGGCTCCACCGATTCAGTATGCGTTTCGCATGGATATGAGGCACGAAGGTGTCTACAGCACCGACAACCTCATCGTCACGGTGATGCCGCCCCCTGAACCCAGTATTGCCGTTTCGGGTGGCCGAGACATCCCGAATGGCGACATGTCCCCGCGCACACTGGATTCCACCCGGTTCGTTTCGACGTATCCGCGTGGAGGAGGCTCAACCGAGCGAACTTTCACAATCCGAAACAGTGGCCCGGTGCCGTTGACCATATCCAGCCTTACCGTTGTGCCGCAGAACGCGGGTGAATTCACTGTCGTCTCGGCGCCAACGACCGTCGCAGCGTTCGGAGAAGAGCCGCTCACGATCCGCTTTACGCCGCAGTTCGCCGCGCGGGGAACTGCCATTGTCACGATATACAGCGATGCCACCGACGACCCGGTCTTTACCTTCATGATCGACGGCATCGGGACCGATGCCAACCCCGACGCGCAGGCCGGGCCCGATCAGATCGTGCTTCCGGGCAGTGCGGTTACGGTGTCGGGTCAGGGCTTTGCCGACCTCGCCGCAGGGGTTGACGAACCGTTGCAGCAGGTCACGGCAACCTGGACGCAGGTGTCCGGGCCCAGCGTCACGCTGGGCGGCACCACGACTGTGACCGCCAATGGCGCGGCGCCGGCGGATATCAGTTTCACCGCGCGACCCCTTCCCAGCGGCGCGCGCGAGGCTGTGATCGTCCTGCGTCTGACGGTTACCGACGGGGCCACGACGGTCACCGATGACATCACGATTTACGTCAGGGACCCTGAACCGACGATCCGTGTCATCGGCGGCCGCTACATTGCGAATGGGAAAACAGGAACCGCGTACTATGATTTCACCCGGTTCATCGCTACCTATGCGCTTGGCGGCACCACCGAGCGAACTTTCAGGATTCTGAACGAAGGCTCGGCGCCGTTAACCATTTCCAGTATCACCGTCGCGCCGCAGAACGCGGATGAATTCACTGTTGTCTCGGCGCCCACCTCTGTCGCAGCGGGCCAGGAGGAAACGTTCACGATCCGCTTCGCGCCCCAACTCGCCGATTGGGGCTCGGCGATCGTCACCATCAACAGCAATGCCCCAGACGACCTCGCCTATACCTTCACGATCGACGGTCTGGGGCGCAACACCGCCCCCGCAGCCAATGCCGGCGCCGATCAGACCGTGCCCTCGGGCAGCTCGGTTACGGTATCCGGACAGGGGTATAGCGACGTCAACAGCGGGGCGGGTGAGCCCTTGCAGCCGGTCACGGCAACCTGGACGCAGGTGTCCGGGCCCAGCGTCACACTGGGCGGCACCACGACAACAACCGCGAATGGCGCGGCAACGGCGGATGTCAGTTTCACCGCGCCCTCGCTTGCACGCGGCGCGGCCGACGCCGTGGTCGTCCTGCGCCTGACGTCGGATGACGGGCTCACGACGGTCACCGATGATATCGCGATTACCGTTCAAGCCGGCGAGCCCGAGATCAACGTCACGGGCAACGGGGTCGATATTACGGATGGTGACACCACGCCCGCCAGTGCGGATCACACCGATTTCGGCAGCACCTATACCAATGGCGGTACGGTCGCGCGGACCTTCACGATCCAGAACACCGGCGACGCCGCTCTGACCGTCAGCGGCTTCACCCTGACGGGCGGGGCTGGCAGCCCATTCTCGATTTCCGGCGCTCGCCGACCGTGGCCGCTGGTGGGTCCGAGAGTTTCACCGTGACCTACACACCGACCGGCAGCATCGGGGCGACCATCGAGTTCATCCAGATCGTCAGCGACGATGCCGACGAAGGGGTCTATGACTTTGCCATCGTGGGCGAGGCCACAAACATAAGCCCCACCGCCGACGCGGGCGCTGACCAGACCGTCGCCTCGGGCGCTGCGGTGACGCTGGCCGGACAGGCCTTCAGCGACGACAGCAACGGCGATGCAGAAACGCGGCAACCTGTCACCGCGACATGGGCGCAGATCGGCGGGCCGACCGTCAGCCTTTCGCCCGACGCACCCATAACCGCGAATGGCGCGGCGACAAACAGCCCGACCTTCACCGCCCCGACGCTGGCGGCGGGGGCGGCGGACGTCGTCCTCACCTTCCAACTGACCGCCAGTGACGGGGTCACGACCGCCACCGACGAGATCACGATCACCGTCAAGGCCCCGGACTTCTCGCCCGAGATCGAGGTCAGCGGAAACGGGGTTGGCATCGCCAGCAGCGACACCTCGCCCGAAGGCGCGGATCACACCGATTTCGGCGCGGCCTATGTGCTGGGGGGGCAGCAGCTGCGCAGCTTCACCATCCGCAATTCCGGCAACGTGGCGCTGGAGATCACAGCGATCACCCTGTCGGACACCGAGCATTTTGCGCTGTCGAACGTTCCAGCAACGATCGAGGCGGACGCAACCGCCGTGTTCATCGTGACTTATACCCCTCGATCGGTGGGCGATCATGTCGCGACCGTCACCATCGCCAGCAATGACGCGGACGAGGGGAATTTCACCTTTGCCGTCGCAGGCACCGGAACCAACGAATTGCCCCAGATCGCCGTCGGACCCGATCAGTCCGTTCTGCAAGGCGACAGCGTGACGATCAGCGGCAGCGGGGCCGTCGACCTTGCCGAGGGGCGCAACGAGGCCCTTCAACAGATGACGTTGTCGTGGGAACAGGTATCGCCACCGGCGCCGGTGCTGCCGCTGTCGGTTTCAACAGCCACGGGCGCCGCAAGCGCGACGATCACCGCTGATTTCACGGCACCCACGGTAGCCCAAACCACGGATTTCGTCTTCCGGCTGCGGGGGGAAGATGGCGTTGCCTCGGTGACCGACACGCTGACCGTGACGGTCGATGCAAGCGTCCCGATATTCAGGGTTCTGGGCAACGGGCAGGTCATCACCAGCGGCGACACGACGCCCGACAGCGCCGACCACACCGATTTCGGAACCACCGTCGCGGGCCTCACCCAAAGCCGCAGTTTCGTGATCCACAACGATTCAGGCGCGCCCCTGATGGTTTCGGGTGTTGGAATCTCGGGACCCTCTGCCAAGGACATTTCCGTTGTCAGCGATGGACTGACAATGATCGCGGGTGGTGGACAGTCTGCTTTCACCGTGAACTGGACGCCTTCGGGCGCCGGGGCAGGCAGCGCAATTGTGGCAATACAGGGCGGGAGCGGAGTGCTTCACAGCTTTGCCATCGCCTTGAACGCGACGAACGAGGCACCCGCTGCCGATGCGGGGCCCGATCA
>JAWKXG010000009.1:0-132855 GCA_041397065.1 Paracoccaceae bacterium
ACGCTGGCCAAGGTGCGCCTGACCATCCGTCCCGGCGGTTTCGACGACCCGTCGCAGGGCTGGACCGGTGGCTATGCCACCCGCGGCTCCACCGGCGCCGTCTATCTCAACGGCGAATTCACCGTGACCGAGGGCCAGTACGCCCGGCGCAAGATCTTCACGCTGATCGGGCTCTACAGCCCCAAAGGTCCGGACTGGGCCAACATGGGCCGCAGCCTGATCCGCGGGATGCTGAACTCGGCGCGCGGGATTTCGGACAAGGACCAGTCCCCGCAGGCGCAGGCAGCGCGGCGGATCGGGGGCTTCGCTGATCTCGACGGGATCGAGTTCGTCGCCCGGATCGACGTCGGCAGCGACGCCATGGGCGAGGAAAAGAACGAGATCCGCGCCGCGGTCACGCCCGACCATCGCGACTACGCGCAGGTGATGGGGCTGGCGGCGCAGCACGGCTATTCCCTCGAATGAATCGGGAGGGGCTTCCTCTACACCTAGCAGTTTTCCCAGAGCACCTGCGATTAGATGACGATTGGCATCCGTCATTGACCGGTTGAACATGCCCATTGTGGTGAAAGGGCAGATATCCTGGAGTGGCCCTCGTTCACCGCTCGGATAGCGATCATTTAGATAGATGCCGAGACCGGGGAGGTCTCCAGAAATCGACTGAATCCCGTCGACAAGAGGTCGGCGGTCATTTCGATAGTCTAGCAACCGGGTGGCGACCGCGCTGTAGAAAGTTGTCCAGCGGAACCGCTGTTCGCCGTTCAGGTCCCCGAACCGCTCGCGCCAAAATGGCTCGTTCCGGAAGCGGTCAATGTCTTGGGGGCGACCATCAAAAGCGAACGAAAGAAGCCCGTCCTCCATCCATTCACCGGAGCCAACACGCCAGATTGTCGAACGATTGGTGTAGAAGTACCACTCGCGCGGGGGCACAGATGGAGCCCAATCGACCTTTACCTGCTTGCCGTCGTCTGGGTTCGCAGTGATCGTGCCTGTCGCCTTAATAGCCATCACAGAAACGGTTGCGCCGCGATTGTCGAACGGTAGATCGCGCTTGCGCGTGTAGGATGACTTGATTGCTATCTTGTCTCCAGGCCGCATCGAGCGCACGAGATCACCGTATTTTCCGTCCTCATATCCGTTTTCCCAGATGCCTTCGGCAAGAAATCTGGGTGTTTGGTCTTCTGTGCCGTTATAGGCGGCACCGACAAACCAGGATGGCCGTGTGCCCAGGTCCTTTGACATAAATCTTTCTCCTAGACTTCGGCGATCAAATACATTCTGAGGCTTTTCATTCGACTACGCTCTGAGTTCGTCCGAGCGCCCCGTCCGCAGTTTTCGTGCCGTCTTGGTTGGCTTCCCAATCCGAGTAAGTCCTCCCATCCGGAAGCTTCCACAGTATCCGTCCGTTTGCGCTGGCCCCGATCACCGTGGCTGCGGCAGCGGATGCAGACGTGAAGCTGTAGTCGCTGGTGAAGAGCAGGAAATTTCCGTCTTCCCGTAGCACGCCTGTGTCCAGAAGGGTCTGACGCATCGCAGCCGTACCGCGTGGGATGGTAGTTGTGGTCTTGATCCGCGCCTTTGACCCAGCCAAGACTACAAAATCCCCAGACGAACCGAGCTGCATTTCGGCGGCGAAGCCCTCGCCCCGAAAGAAGAACTTAAGCTCTTGTGAGCTAACGGTTTGAAAGGCCTCGTTTGTCGATTCAACTGGGCGGCCCCGCATTTCGCGGAATAGGTCCCATCCGAGTGCACCGACCAAGGTTTTCGTCTGATCGACAAACTCATCCATGGCAGCTCGATCTGGAAGGGGGAGCTTTCCCGCGTCTTCGGATGGCCGCTTCATATTTGGGATTGTCCAGCGTGGATTGCTTCCGACACCTCTGATCAGGCAGGCCTCCACATATCGCGCATGGCTTTTCGTGAGGTTTTCGTCCTTGCTGATCAGGACGACTGTGTCCGTCCAGAAGACTTTTGCATCCCGACCGGTCTCGTTGGAATTGTGATAGGACAGTCATGCCCTCACTCCCTCGCGAAGAATGCCGCGGCCTTTTTTAGGATGTCACGCTCCGCCTTGAGCTTGGCGACCTCTTTCTTCAGGGCTGCGATCTCTGCCAGCTCGGCACGCTGCTGGCCATTGCCGGGGAACGCCGTAACGGGCGCCGCAGAGGCTTCCCGCATCCAGCGCCGCAGCACGCTCTCGGCCAGATCCAGATCACGGGCCGCCTGGGCTACCGCAACGCCCCGTTCTGTCACAAGCTTCACAGCCTCAAACTTGAACTCCTTCGTGAACTTCCGTCTTACCATGTCCGATCTCCGTTTCCTTGGTCACGATCTTATCTTCGTGTCCACGAAACCGGCAGCAGGCCAAGATGTCCTTTCCTGATGTGAGGGGATCTGCGGTGCGGGGAATCCGCTTCGTGGTCATGCCGTCACGAAAAAAAATAAAATAAAGATTTTAATATATGGCGCGCGAAGGGAACGTCACGTCACTCGATCCTTCGCCGGGCCCCTTTGGGCGAGCGTGTGCAGGCCGACAAATGGGTCGTCCGGCGGCGTCGCCTGCGATTCCTGCGTTGACAGGGCGAACCGCCGGAATTAGCCTTTGTTTGAACACAGAGTTCAAAATAGAACAGTTCTTGCGCCCGCATCGATCCGGGACGCCCGAACGCAGCACAGGGGAACCCGGTGATCCGCGCGATGACGGACGACACGACAGGCATCACCGCCCGAACCCGCGACGGGGATGGGCCCGTCGTCGTTTTGTTGCACGGGATCGGGTCGCGGGCAGAGTCGTTCGCGCAGGTCATGCAAGCCATGCCGCCTGATATCAGGCTGATCGCATGGAATGCGCCGGGCTATGGCTGTTCTCGTGCGCTTCCCGCTGACTGGCCGTTGCCGGCGGACTATGCCACGGCGCTGGCCGCATTCCTTGCGGCGCAAGGTATCGACCGGGTCATTCTGGTGGGTCATTCGCTGGGCACGCTGATCGCTGTGGCCTTTGCCCGGCTCTATCCACAGCGTGTGTCGCAGCTTGTGCTGGCCGCCAGTGCGTTGGGCTATGGGGTCGTTCCAGGTGCGCCGATGCCTGCCGCCGTTGCCGCGCGCATCACCGACCTGAACGCCGAGGGGCCCGCCGCGTTTGCCCGCGCCCGGGCGCCCCGCTTGGTATGGCAGCCCCACGCCCATCCCGACGTGCTGCGCGCGGTCGAGGCCGGCATGGCCGCCGTCGATCCGGCGGGATATGCGCAAGCGGTCAGAATGCTGGCCTCGGGCGATCTTTGTGCATGCTTGCGGCAGGTCTCGGTGCCCACCGCGTTCATCGTTGGCGCACAGGATGCCGTCACCCCGCCCGAACAGACCGCCAAGGCGGCTGCCGCGCTTGCCGAGGGGCAGGGACGGCCCGCGCCGGTCATAACCCTTCCCGATGCCGGGCATGCCCTGCATCAACAGCAACCCGAAGCCTTTGTCCGTGCCCTTCTTCAACTGGCCGGGCTGGGCATCCCCACCATCCAGCACGAGGGACACCATGTCTGAACCGATAAGCGTCGGCCATCTGCGCGGGATCGTGATGCGCGCGCCCGGCATGACGGCGACGCGCGATTTCTATACCCAGCAATGGGGCCTGACCGAGGCCGCGCGCGGCGACGGTATCGTTTACCTTGCCGGAACCGGGGCCGAGCCCTTCCTGTATGGCCTGAAGGACGGCGACACTTACGGCATCGAATACGCGCATTTCGGCATGGACAGCCGCGCCGACATGGACGCGCTTCATGCGCAAGTCGTGGCCGCGGGGGGCGTCGTGCTGGGCGAACCGGGCCTGTTTGACGACCCGATCGGCGGGTATGGGTTCGAGGTTCTCGACCCTGACAACCGCCGCCTGCGCTTTACCACCGACCTGCCCATGCGCGCGGCCAAGACGACGCATGCCTATCCCTACAAGGTCTCGCATCTGGTGTTCAACACGCCCGATATGGAAGGGACCGAGGCCTGGTATCGCGACGTGCTGGGTTTCCGCACCAGCGATTACAGCGCCGACCAGATGGTGTTCCTGCGCTGCAACGAGGTGCACCACGCCGTCGCCCTTGTGCGCGCGCAATATCCGGCGGTGAACCACGTGGCGTTTGAAGTGCCCGGGATCGACAGTTTCATGCGCGCCATTGGCCGCATGAAGCAGAACGGGCAGGTTCCCAGTTGGGGGCCGGGGCGGCATGGGCCGGGCAACAACCCGTTTGCCTATTTCATCTCGCCGTCCGGTTTCGTCATCGAGTTCACCGCCGACGTGCAGCAGATCGACGAGGCCACGCATCAGCCCAAGGTCTGGTCGCGCACCGACCCCGAGGCGATGGACCAGTGGATGACCGCCGGTCCGCCCACGCCCGCGCAGCGCACGATCATGGCTGGACGGCCGGATTACGGCTTCAACCCCCCGGCGAGGTGACATGGATCTGGGATTGACAGGCAAGACAGCCATCGTGACAGGCGGATCCTCGGGGATCGGGCTGGCCACCGTGTGGGTCCTGTTGGCCGAGGGGGCCAATGTCGCCTTCTGTGCCCGGGGCGCCGAAAGGCTGGCTGACGTGCAGGCGCAGATGTCGGCGGAATTCGGTGCCGACAGGGTGCTGGCGCGCGCGTTTTCGGTTCTGGATCGGGCCGCGACCGATGCCTTTGCCGCCGAAGTCGCCGAACGCTTCGGTGGCTGCGAGGTGCTGATCACCAACGCGGGGCAGGGGCGGGTTTCGACGTTCTCGGACACCACCGATGACGCGTGGCGCGAGGAACTGGAGCTGAAATTCTTCAGCCAGATCAACCCGATTCATGCCTGCCTGCCCATGCTGCGCGCATCGGGGCAGGGGGCGATCGTCGCGGTGAATTCCTTGCTGGCCTACCAGCCTGAACCGCATATGGTCTGCACTTCGGCGGCCCGTGGCGGGGTGCAGAACCTGCTGAAATCGTTGTCCGTCGAACTGGCACCGCTGGTGCGGGTCAATTCGATCCTGCTGGGGCTTGTCGACAGCAACCAATGGCAGCGCCGTTTCGAGGCGCGGACAGACAAAGGCCAATCGCGCGACGCATGGTACGCCGCCTTGGCCGCGCAAAAGAAGATCCCCCTCGGCCGGCTCGGCAACCCTGAGGAGGCGGCGCGCGCGCTGGCTTTCCTCGCGTCGCCCGCTGCCAGCTACATCACCGGGGCGCAACTGGAACTCTCGGGCGGGGTGTCGCGCTTTGCCTGACCATAAGGAAGAACCGCAGATGACGGAAACGGTCGGATATCAGATCGCGCGGGCGCTGTCCGAAATGGGGATCAGCACGGTTTTCGGGGTGATCTCGATTCACAACATGCCGATCCTTGACGGGATCGCGACGCAGGGACGCATCCGTTTTGTTCCTGCGCGTGGCGAAGCCGGTGCGATGAACATGGCCGATGCCTATTCGCGGGTGTCAGGCGAGGTCGGCGTGGTCATCACCTCGACGGGCACCGCGGCGGGCAACGCGGCGGGCGCGCAGGCCGAGGCGCTGACCGCTGGCAGCCGCGTGCTGCATATCACGACGCAGATCGACCGCGAGTTCATGGATCGCGACCGCGCCGCCATCCACGACGTGCCCAAGCAGCCCGAAATGCTGCGCGGTGTCTCCAAGGCGGTGTTTCGCATCTGGGATGAAAAATCGGCCCTCGGCACCCTCGAGGCGGCCGTTCGCGCGGCTTGCACTCCGCCGTCGGGGCCGGTGTCGCTTGAAATACCCGTTGACGTTCAGCGGCTTTCGGCCATGCCGGGGCAAACCGCCCGGGCGCCGGCGGTGGCCATTCCGGGGCTCGACACGGCGCGGTTGGACGAACTGGCCGCGATGGTCAGGGCCGCGAAGCGCCCGATGCTGTGGCTGGGCGGCGGGGCGCGCGGCGCCAGCGCCGAAGCCACGGAACTGGTCGCGCGCGGATTTGGCGCGGTGACGTCGACCCAAGGACGCGCCGTCGTGCCTGAGGTAAACCCGGCCACGCTGGGCGCTTTCAACATGACCCCCGAGGCACAGGGCGTCTATGCGAAATCCGATCTGATGATCGTCGTCGGCTCGCGTTTGCGGGGCAACGAGACGCTGAACAACAAGATGGCCTTGCCCCGCCCCCTGATCCAGATCGACGCCGACGCCAGCCAATGCGGGCGCAATTATCCGGTCGAGATGTTCATCTGTGGCGATGCCGCGACCACGCTGCGCGCTCTGCTGGATCGCTTGCCACCAAAACTGGACGTGGACCCGGAACAGAACCACCATATCGCCATCGCACGCGCGACGGCCGAAGGGGTTCTGCGGGCGCGTCTGGGACCTTATCAGGTGGTGGCCGATCATCTTCTGGGCGTGGTTCCGGCGGGTGGACACCCTTGGGTGCGCGATGTGACGATTTCGAATTCGACCTTCGGCAATCGTTATGTGCAGATCGCCGCGCCGCATCTGGGCGTGCATGCGCTGGGGGGCGGGATCGGGCAGGGTGTGGCCATGGGGGTCGGCGCGGCGCTCGCCTCGGCCACGCGGACGGTCACGCTGTTGGGCGACGGCGGCACGATGCTGGGCATGGCGGAACTGATCACCGCAGTCGACGAGGGGGCGAATGTCACCTTTGTCCTGATGAACGATCAGGCCTATGGCGTCATCGAGAACATTCAGGATGCGCAGTATCAGGGCCGGCGGCATTATTCGAAACTGAAGACCCCCGATTTTGCCAAGCTGTGCGACGCCCTTGACCTGCCGCACACGAAGGTCACCGATATCCACGCCTTTCCGGGTGTGTTCGATGCCAGCATGGCACGCCAAGGCCCCCACCTGATCGAGATCGACATGACCGCCATCGGCCCCTTCGCCGAGGCCTTTGCCGGGCCGCCCGCCGGGGCTGCCGGGGGCAAGTCGTGACCACGATCGGGATCATCGGCTTCGGGTCGATCGCGCGCGATCTGATCGATGTCCTTGTCGCGCAGGACCCGGCCCCAGACGCCTTGGTCTTGCTGGTGCGTCCCGGGAACCAGGCCGAAGTGCTGGCCGCCGTTCAGGCGCAAGCGGCGGAACGGTGTGCGATCACGGTGATTTCGGACATTGCCGGGCTTCTGGCGCGCGCGCCTGATACCGTTGCGGAATGCGCCAGTCATTCGGCTGTGGCGGCCTATGGTCCCGCCATCTTGGGCGCGGGCGTCGATCTTGTTGTCGCCTCCATCGGTGCGCTCGCGAATCCGGATACCGAAGCCGCGTTGAGCGAGGCCGCTAAGGTCGGCAGGGCGCAACTGGTCCTGCCTGCCGGGGCCATCGGCGGGATCGACATGCTGGCGGCAGCGCGGCTGTCGGGGTTACGCAGCGTCCTTTACACCGGTCGAAAGCCCCCGAGCGCGTGGGCGGGAACCCCTGCCGAAACCGCCTGTGATCTTGGCGCGCTGACCGAACCGACCGTGTTCTTTCGCGGGTCGGCACGTCAGGCGGCAACCGAATTTCCCAAGAATGCCAATGTCGCGGCGACACTGGCCTTGGCGGGAATGGGCATGGATGACACGCGCGTCGAACTGGTGGCCGATCCGACGGTCGACAGCAATATCCACGAGTTCACCGTGCGCTCGGCGGCAGTCGATTTCAATGTGTCGCTGACCGCCAAGCCATCGGCGCGCAACCCCAAAACCTCGGCCTCGACCGCCTACAGCATGGCCCGCGCGGTGCTGAACCGGTCGGGCGCCATCGTGATCTGAGGCATGCCATGACGCAGGACTTCACGGACGGGCGATTGTTCATCGGCGGTGAGTGGCGGCCGGGGAACGGTGCGCCCCTCACTTCGGTCTTTGCCGCCGAAGGGGTCGAGAACCAGACGCTCAATGGCGCATCGCAGGATGATGTGCGCGAAGCCATCGCGGTGGCCAAGGCCGCCCAACAAGACCCGGCATGGCAGGACCTGCGTCCGCACGAGCGCGCGGCGGTCCTCTACCGGATATCCGAGGGCATCGCCGCAAACGTGGACCGTATCAGCTGGATCCAGAGCCGCGACACGTCGAAAACCCTTGCCGAAACGCGGGCACTGGCGCTGTCTGCGTCGGCGACGTTTCGCTATTTCGCGGCGGTTCTGGAAACCACGGACGACGATCTGACCAGCCCGCGCGGGATGTATCGAACGGCCTCGCTTCACGAACCCTTGGGGATTGTCGCGGCCATTACGCCGTGGAATTCGCCGATTGCATCCGATGCGCAAAAGGTTGCCCCTGCGTTGGCGGCGGGCAATGCGGTGTTGCTGAAACCGGCCAGCTGGTCGCCGCTGGTTTGTCTGGAACTGGCGCGGATCATCGATGACGCGGGGCTGCCGAAAGGGTTGTTCTCGGTGCTGCCGGGATCGGGCCGCGAGGTCGGAAACCTGTTGGTCGAACACCCCGACATTGCGAAAGTATCTTTCACGGGTGGCACCGTGACCGGGCGGGCGCTGGCCCACAAGGCGGCGGACAAGTTGATGCCCGTGTCGCTGGAACTGGGCGGAAAATCCCCGGCGATCGTCTTTGATGATTGCGATCAGGACCTTGCGATTGCGGGGGTGTTGTTCGGGATCTTTTCGTCCAGCGGGCAAAGCTGCATCGCGGGTTCGCGGCTGTTCGTTCAGCGCGGGATCTACGATCAGTTCGTCGCGCGACTGGTCGAGGCGACGCGCAGGCTGGTCGTGGGGCATCCGTTCGATCCGCGCACGCAGGTGTCGTCGCTGGTCCATGCCGACCATCGCGCCACCGTCGAGGGGTATGTCGCGCAAGCCCGTGACGAGGGCGGCGAGATCCTATACGGCGGGCATCGCCCCGAGGGGTTGGAGGCCGGGGCCTATTACATGCCAACGATCATCGCGGGCCTCGACAACAGCGCGCGCACCTGCCGCGAGGAGATTTTCGGCCCGGTGCTGGTGGTGATCCCGTTCGACGACGAAAAGGACGTGATCGCGCAGTCGAATGACAATGACTATGGCTTGGCGTGCGGGATCTTCAGCACCGATCATCGCAAATGCTGGCGGGTCGCGCGGGCGATCCGGGCGGGGACGGTCTGGATCAACACCTACAAGCAGTTCTCGATATCGACGCCCTTCGGCGGCGACGGGGCCAGTGGCATGGGCCGCGAGAAGGGGCGCGCCGGGCTGCGTGCCTATCAGCGGCAGAAATCCGTGTATGACGATCTCTCGGGCCAGCCGCACCCGTGGGCGCGGTGGCCCTGATGTCAGCCGCGCGGCGCATATCCCAAGGCCATCGAGGCCCGCTGTGCCGCACGTTTCACGGCATCGCGGATGCGGGTGCTGCCCTCGGCGATTTCATCGACGAAGGCCGACTGGGCGCCCGACACGTTCAACGCGCCGACCGGGGCGCCCGTATGATCGAAAATCGCCGCCGCGCACGAGCCGATGCCCGCCTCGAAATTGCCCTCGCTCCAGGCGACGCCCATCGCGCGATCCTCGCGGGCTTGTGCCAGAACGCCGTCGATCGTGGCCGGGGTCTTGGTGGTTCGGGCCGTCAGCGGGGCCTCGCCCAAGGCGGCGACAATGGCCTCGGGCGTCATCGCTGCCAGAATGGCGCGGCCGATGGACGAGGCATGCGCCGGCAACCGCGAGCCGGCACGGACATTGCTGACCAGATGCGTGTTGGGCGTCTCGCGGCTGAGATACACGATATCCGGCCCGTCAAGAATGCCCATATGCGCGGACATGCCGACCTCGGCGCACAGATCGGCCAGCACCGGCTGGCAGGCCTGCACGATGTCGCGCCCGTGCATCGCCTGCGATCCGAGGCTGATAAGCCCCACGCCCAGACGGTAACCGCCGCCGTGGGGGATTTCCTCGATCATGCGATGGGCCAGCAGGGTGTGGATCAGCCGGATCAACGTCGTGCGGTTGATGTCGATGGCCTCGGCTGCGGCGCTGAGATTGCGACACGCATGGCCATCGCCGATGTAGCGCAACAGCCTGAGCGCGCGTTCAACCGGCGGGACCGAGTATTCAGGGGTCTTGACGGTCTCGGTCTGGGTCATGCGCGGCTCCTTTTCCGGGCAGGGGCTTCGAACGGGCATCGCACAGGCAAAGCAGGGGCCATCTGCGAGGTGGGGAAACTGGGCGTCTTGTCATCACGCATCGAGATTTCCTTGACCGGTTTTTTGAAGCGGGCTACTCTATTTGAACGATGCGTTCAAAATAGAACACTGGGGTGAGGATGTCAAAACTTTCCATCGGGATCTGTGGTGCGGGGATTGGCGGGCTGACCGCGGCCTTGGCCTTGCGTCAGGCGGGTCACGACGTGCAGGTGTTCGAACGCACGGCGCAGTTCAATCGTGTGGGGGCTGATATCAACCTCACGCCCAACGCGGTCCATGCGCTTGACCGGCTGGGGGTCGGGGACATCCTGCGGCAGACAGCCGCGCGCCCGACCTTCCGCATCAGTCGCGACGGCATCACGGGCGAGGAAACCTCGCGCTTGCCCATGAGTTCCGCGGCCGAGGAAAAATACGGCGCGCCACAGCTGACGATCCACCGGGCCGACTTGCTGGTCGCGTTACAGGATCAATTGCCGCCTGAGTGCATCCAGTTGGGCAAGCCCGTCGCCGCGGTCGAGACCGACAGCGATGGCGCGCGCGTTGTCTTCGCCTTTGGCGCCACGCACAGGTTCGACCTTGTCGTGGGTGCCGATGGTATCCATTCGGCGGTGCGCAGCGCGCTCTGGGGCAAGGACAAGCCCGAGTTCACCGGGATTGTCTCCTATCGCGGGGTCGTCCCGCGCGAGAGGGTCGCCCATGTTCCCGACATCGACGCCTTCACCAAGTGGTGGGGCGCAACCAAAGACAAGCAGATCGTCGTGTTCCCGCTGACGCTGGGGCAAGAGATTTTCGTGTTCGCCACAACGCCGCAAGAAGGCTGGACCGAAGAGGGCTGGACGATCCCGGGCGACGTCGAGGCCTTGCGCGCCATGTATGCCGATTTTCATCCCGACGCGCGCGCGCTGCTGGATGCCTGCGACAGTGTGACGGCCTCGGCCCTGCATGTGCGGGCGCCGATGGCGCAATGGGCGCGCGGGCGCGCGACGCTGTTGGGCGACGCGGCGCACCCGATGGTGCCTTTCATGGCGCAGGGCGCGTGCATGGCGATCGAAGATGCCGTGGTGCTGGCGCGCGCCCTGCAAGGTGTCGGTCCCGACGGGGTCGAAGCAGCGCTGGCCACTTACGAGGCCGAACGCAAGCCGCGCACGGCACGCATTCAGGAAAGTTCCTTGGCCAATGAATGGCTGAAGAAGGGAAGCAATGCGGATTGGGTCTATGCGTATGACGCATGGTCCGTTCCGTTGTGACAACCACCAACACGGGAGAAACCATGAAACACCTGATCAAAAGCGCCCTGTTCGCCGCCGCGTTGGCCGCGACCTCGGCCCCTGCCGTCGCCGAAGAAGTCACGTTCAACGCCGTGACGCTGGCGCCGCGCAGCGTCAACATCACCGGGCCATTCGGCCGCTTCGCCGAAGAGGTCAACGAGCGCTTCGCTGGCCGTATCCACATCAACTGGCGGGGTGGCCCCGAAGTGATCCCGCCGTTCCGCCAAGCCGAGGCCGTGCGCAACGGCGCGATCGACATGGCCTATACCAGCCCCAGCTATTACGGCGGTCTGGTCCCGGCCTCGCCGACGATGAACCTGTCGTTCAACGACTACAACACCATCGCGGCGACCAACTATCACGAGCGCATGGCCGAACTGCACGCCGAACAGAACCTCGTGCTGCTGGGCGAAATTCCGGCGTCGGACCTCGATTTCCTGATCTATCTGCGGGACCCGATCGAGCGTCTCTCTGACCTCGAAGGCCGCCGGATTCGCGTGTTCCCGACGCTGCTGCCGCTGATCCAGGCGCTGGGCGCCGAGCCCATCGTGCTGCCGATGGAAGAGATTTTCACCGGTATGGAACGCGGCACGATCGACGGTTTCGTGCAGGGCCCGGTGGGTAACCACCGCCAGTTCGAGGGCATCGTGCATCAGGTCATCTATCCGGGCGTCTACCGCGCCGGTTTCCCGGTTCTTGTGAACCCCGACACCTGGGCACAGGTTCCCTCCGAGACCCAGCAGGAACTGATCGCCTTCCTGCGGGACGATTTCGCGCCGCGGATGGACACGATCTGGGCGGGCGACATCGCGCAGGGCGTGGCCGACATGGAAGCCGCGGGCTTCCAGCGCTTTGAGCTGACCGGCGAGGACGAGGCACGGTATCGCCAGACCGCAATGGATGCGGCTTGGGCCACCATCACCGAAGCCGCAGGTCCCGAGATTTCGGCCGAACTGCGCGCGATGATGGAATGATCCTGTCGACCTGAGACAATGGCGGCCGGGCAGTTCTGCCCGGCCGTTCCCAACCGGAGGTATCGGGCCTTGCGCTATTATCAAACCCTAGTCCGACTGTTCAGCCGGTTGAACCTTGCCTTTGCCATCCTCGGCGCGGCGATCCTGTTCTTCGTGACAGCGATCATTTTCCTCGAGGTTGTCGGGCGCGCCGTGACGGGCTCGTCGCAGCTTTGGGTGATCGAGGTCAGCGAATACGCGATGCTGTATATCACCTTCCTTGGCGCACCTTACCTTCTGGAAAAGAACCGGCATGTGATGCTGGACCTTTTGTATGGCAGCCTCACAGGCACATGGCGCCGGATCGCGGGCGTCACCAACGCGGCGCTGGGTTTCTTCCTGTGCGCGGTGCTGACCTATGTCGGCGTCGTCGTCGTTCTGGACCAGATCGACAGCGGCGCGCGCGAGATCACGGTCATGGCCCCGCCCAGCTATTGGTTGACGATCGCCTTTCCGTTGGGAATGGCCTTGATGACCTTTCAGTTCTTTGACCAGGGCCTGCGCGCCCTTACCAGCAGGTATCTTTGATCATGGAATGGTATTCCGTCGTTGCGACGATCCTGGCCCCGCTGTTGCTGCTGATGCTGGCCGGGGTGCCGGTGGCCTTTGCCTTTCTGTTGGTCAATCTTGTCGGGGCCTATATCCTCATGGGCGGGCAATCGGGTGTTGAGCAACTCGTGCTGAACACCGTGGATTCGCTGGCCAGTTTCACCCTCGTGCCTGTCGCGCTGTTCATGATCATGGGCGAGGGGATGTTCCAGTCGCGCATCGCCATCGACCTGATGGACACGCTGGACAAATGGATGGGCAAGCTGCGCGGGCGGCTGGCGTTCATGGCCGTGGGCGGCGGGGTGATGTTCTCGACGCTGACAGGGAATTCGATGGGGTCGGTTGCGCTGCTGGGGTCGACCCTTGTCCCTGAAATGGAGAAACGCGGTTACAAGAAGGCGATGTCGCTGGGGCCTATTCTGGGTTCGTCCGGGCTGGCGATCATGATCCCGCCAAGTTCGCTGGCGGTGGTGCTGGGCGTCGTTTCGGAATTGTCCATCGGGCGTATCCTGATCGCGATCATTGTGCCCGGACTGCTGATGGCGGTCCTCTATGCGCTGTATATCTGGATACGCTGCACCCTTCAGCCCGACCTCGCCCCCAGTTTCGATGTCGAACCCGTGCCAATGCGCGAGAAACTTCATGCGACGGTCATCCATATCCTGCCGCTGTCGGTGGTTGTCTTTTCGGTCGTGGGCGTGATTTTCCTGGGTATCGCCACCCCCAGCGAGGCGGCCGCAACCGGGGCCTTTGCCACGCTGGGCCTTGCGGCGGTGAAACGGCGCCTGAGTTGGGACGTGTTTTCCAAGTCGATCTTCGGCAGTGCGAATATCTCGGTCATGGTGCTGTTGATCGTGTCGGGCGCGGTCGGCTTCACCCAGATCCTTGCCTATACCGGTGCGACCTACGGGATGATGGATGCCATCGTGTCGATGGATGTCAGCCCCTCGATGATCGTGATCCTGATGATTATATCGGTGATCTTTCTGGGCATGTTCATGGGCCCGCTGCCGATCATGCTGATCACGCTGCCCATTTATGTGCCGATCGTCATCCAGTTCGGGTTCGATCCGATCTGGTTCGCGGCGCTCTATCTCATCGCGATCGAGACCGGGTCGACATCGCCCCCGCTGGGCGCTGCCCTCTTCGTGATGAAGGCCGTGGCCCCCCCGGGAACGACGATGAACGACATCTACAAGGCCGCGTTGCCGTTCATCGTCTGCGACATCATCGCCATTGCGCTGATCTTCGTGTTCCCCGAACTGGTGACCTGGCCGGTTGACGCGATGTTCCGATAGGGGCGCGCGATGACAGCGCCGCGCCGCCCCAGCTTTGTCGTCTTCATGACCGATCAGCAACGCGCTGATCATCTGGGTTGTTACGGCAATCCGGTCGTGCAGACGCCGAACCTCGACGGGATCGCGGCGCGCGGTTTGCGTTTTGAGCGGTTTCATACTGCCACGCCGATCTGCCAGCCGAACCGCGCGGCCTTGCTGACGGGGCGGATGCCGTCGGCCAACGGGTGCCGGCAGAATGGTATTCCCGTCGCGTTGGACGAGACGAGCTATGTCGACGTCCTCAGGGCGCACGGGTATCGCACGGGGCTGGTCGGCAAGGCGCATTTCCAGAATGTCTCGCCCCTTCCAGCCAAGCCCCGCGTGGCGCGCGGCGCGGGTGATCTGCCGCATGCGCCCTTTGACAACGCCCTTCAGACGCAACGCCGTGGCCCCGCCTACGAGGCCGAGATCCGCGCCTTTTGGGCGCGCGATCCGGGGCGCGCGGTGGCGTTGCCATATTACGGTTTCGATCACCTGCGCTTGTGCATCGGCCATGGCGACCAGGTCGAAGGTCATTATTCTGCCTGGCTGCGCGAAAAATTGGCCGGTGCCCCTGACCCGCGTGGCCGAGACCGGGCGCTGGACGATCCGCACGGCGACGGCCCCCAGCATTGGCGCACCGCACTGCCCGAAGACCTGTATCCCACGGCCTATGTCGCCGACGAGGCCGAGGCCTTTCTGCACGACGCGCCCAAGGACGAGCCCTTTTTCCTGCTCGTCTCGTTTCCCGATCCGCATCACCCCTTTACCCCGCCGGGGCGCTATTTCGACCTGTATGATCCCGACACCATCCCCTTGCCGAGCAGTTTCACGCAGAAGACCGGCGCGCGGGATGATTTGCCCGCGTCGATGCTGGCGGGCTATGCCCGGGGGGATGCCGCGCCCGATGCCTATTGGCCCTTTCACGCCGATGCCGATGCGGTGCGCCGGATGATTGCGCTGAACTATGGCGCGATCACGATGATCGACGATGCCGTGGGCCGGGTCTTGGCCGCGCTGCGCGCCACGGGGCGCGACGAGGAGACCGTTGTCTGCTTCATGTCCGATCACGGCGATTACATGGGCGACCATGGCACCATGCTGAAACACGGCCTGCATACCCAAGGCGTGATCCGCGTGCCCTTCCTGTGGGCCGATCCGCAGGGGGCTCAGGGGGTGACACAGATCCACGGCAGCGCCATCGACTTTGCGCCGATGGTTTTGCAACGCGCGGGCATCCGCGTGCCGGTCGGCATGCAGGGACAGGACCTTTTGGCCGGCGATGCCCGCGACCTGCCCGTGTTGATCGAGGATCCGGGGATGGGGGTCTATGGCGATCCCGATGCCGATACCTCGATCCGGTCGGTCGTGCATGGGGGGTGGCGGCTGAGCGTGTTCGAAGGCTCGGACCTTGGCGAGTTGTACGATCTGAACACCGACCCGGACGAGCTGCGCAACCTGTGGGCCGAACCCGCCGCCGCCGCGCAGAAGTTCGTCATGATGCAGCACATGCTGCAACGGCAGATGGCCTTGCGCGACACCGCGCTGTTGGCCACGCATCAGGCCTGACGAAAGGAGAGGGATATGGCACTTGACGTGGTAATCGTGGGCGCCGGGATCGCGGGTTGTGCCGCGGCGATCGCGCTGGCAGGGGCCGGGCACCGGGTGCGGGTGCTGGAGCGCGAGACAGAATGGCGATTCCAGAGCTCGGGCATCTTCGTGTATGCCAACGGTCTGGAAACCCTCGATGATCTGGGCGTTCTGCCGAATATCCTTGCGTCCGGCTTTGCGATCCCCGACGGGGTGAACGCCAATTTCGATCATCACGGTGAGCCGATCGTCGAAACCCGCTATCCGACAGCGCGGGGCGGGCGGGTTCCGGCAATCGTCGGGATCAAGCGCGCCGAATTGCACCGCGTGCTGTCCGCCCGGATGACCGCGCTGGGGGTGCCCGTGTCGCTGGGCGTCACGGTGAAATCCGTCGACGACACAGGCGCGCGCGTTCGTGTTGAAACCTCGCAAGGCGATGTGACGGGGGATCTGGTGATCGGGGCGGATGGCGTGCGCTCGTGGGTGCGCGCGCAAATCGCCGCGGACATCGTGCCCCGCAATACCGGGTTCGGGGTCTGGCGGTCGGTGCATCGGCGCCCGGCGGGGCTGGTGCAGAAGATCATGCAGATGGGCCCGGCAAAACGCTATGGCATCATGCCGATCAGCGATGACAGGCTGTACACGTTCGGGACGGTCGCGCATCCGGTGGGCATGCATGTGCCGCCGTCGGAATGGGTCACCCGGATGCGGGCCGCCTTTGCCGAATTCGATGGCCCGGTCCGCCCCTTCCGCGAGGCGCTGGACGACACAAGCGAGGTTCTGTTCACCGTTGTCGAGGAGGTCGTCATGCCCTTGCCGTGGCACCGGGGGCGCGTGCTGCTGATCGGCGATGCGGCCCATGCCTCGACCCCGTTCATGGGGCAGGGTGGGGCGATGGCGATGCAAGATGGCGTCGTGCTGGCGCGTGCCCTTGCGGCCGAACCCGATCTGCCCCGCGCGCTGGACCTGTTCGGCGAGGTGCGTCTGCCGGTCTGTCAGTTCGTGCAGGATGTTTCGCGCGCGGTGGGCGAGGGCGGTGCAAACGAAGACATCGCCAGCTTGCCCGCCCGCAACGCCCGCATGCGCGAGACGGCGCAAGGGGCGGTCGACGGCTTCTATGGCAAACTGGCCGCGATGAACGCCGCGGTCGAGGCCCGGCTGGCCACGCCGGAGGTTTAGATCCCGCGCTGGCGCCCGTCGATCTCGGCCGCCTCCAGCGTCAGGCCGTGCAGCGTGGCACCCTCGGCCCACAGCCCGCCCATGACGGTGGCTCCCGTCAGGTCGGTGTGCTGTGCGATGTGGGCCTGCGCCATCGACAGGTTGGCAAGGAACAGCGCATTGCGCGCGTTGATCCGATCCAGACGTGCCCGGTCCAGCACCAGCACGCCTTCGAACTGCGTATCCTCCAGCGTGACGGACCCGGCGTTCAGGTCGTCGAGCCGTAGATCGGTGCGAAAGCTTGCACCCGTCAGATCCAGCGCGCCGGTCACAGTGGCGCCGCGCAACCACGCCATCCCGCGAAACCGGGCGCCGCGTGCCGAAAGGCCGCCATTGAACCGCGCCCGCGACAGGTCAAAGCTGCGCAGGGTCAGACCGTCCAGCACCACGGGGGCATCGAATACGGCCCCGATGGATTCGAAATGCTCGCCATGCGCCCAAGGTTTGGTCAGCGCGTCGATCAGCGCCTGTGGCGTCATGTGAACACGAACCCCCGGTTCACCGGCAACACCTGTCCGGTCAGGGTCAGCGCGCCTTCGCCGAGCAAAAAGCAGACGGTTGGGGCGATATCTTCGGGCGGCTGCGGTCCGGGGACGGCGCGGCCGGTGTGATACAGGTGGTGACGATGTTCAGGCACATAGTCCGTGCTGGGCGTTGTCAGGATACCCGGCGCGATGGCCGTCACCCCAACCCCGTCGGGGCCGAGTTCGCGCGCCAGCGACCGGGTCATCGCCATGACCGCTCCCTTGGATGCCGTATAGCTGAGCAGGTTCGGCGCGCCCCAGATCGCGGTGTCGGATGCCACATTCACCACCCGCCCGCTGCCCGAAGCCCGCAGCGCGGGCGCGCAGGCACGGACCATCAGCCATGTGCCACGCACGTTCACCCGCATGACCCTGTCCCAGGTTTCGAGGTCGATATCCTCGAACCCGATCCCCCCGATCCCGGTGGCGATCGCCCCGTTGTTGACCAGCCCGTGCAAGGGGCCGTCCAGACCATGGGCGAGCGCGGTGATGCTGTCCGGGTCGCCGAGATCCACCGGGACAAACGCGGCCCCCAGTTCGTCGGCCAGCGCGCGGCCTTCGTCTTGTGCGAGGTCCGCCAGCTGTCAGGCGTGCGCCCTGTGCCACCACGGCACGGGCCAGAACCGCGCCCAGTCCGCGCGCGGCCCCGGTGATCGGATGTGCCGTCCCGCAGGCTCATTGCGCCGCGTCCTCGGCCGCAAGCTGTGCCTTGGCGGCGGTGTTCAGCGCCCGACGCAGATGCGCGACGCCGATATCATGCTGATACAGCATCCGCGCTTGCGAGCATCGTCGGGCATCCCTTCGAGCATCACGCGGTCCTGTTCCAGAACGTTCCAATGGCGTTCTTCCAGCATTGTGCGATAGAGGAAGCGCCACCTGCGCTCGAACCCTTCGACCTTGCGCATGCGCCAGAAGAACACCTTGCAGCGGTGTTCATCCATCGGGCTGACATAGCCCAGAATGCGCATGTGACCGCCTGGGCCGGCGGCGGGGGGATAGGGGATGTCGAGGAAACAGAACATCCCGCCTTCGGTCACGACGAATTCCGACCAGTCGAAATTCTCGCCCACCTGACCGACACGGCTGACGCGGAAGCCTGCGTCCTTGCGGTCGAGTTCCAGAAGATCTTGTTTCGACCCGAAGGCCAGCGTGAAGCTTTCGGCATGCAGATAGCAGCCGTGCATCGGGTCTGCGAGGTTGTCGAGCGCGTAGCGATAGTTGGTTTCCCAGACCGAGGTGCACAGGAATCCCGTCCACGCAGGATCGGTCAATTCGACGGGCAGGGGCAGTTCAGGCGGTTCGGGGCGTTCGACCGAGGCCATGTAGACAAAGACCGCATCGCTGGTTTCACGCACCGGGAAATCGCGCAGGGCCTTGCGCCCCTCCATCGCGCAATCGGGCATTGCAGGTACGCGCTGCACGGTGCCGGTGCCATCGACCACCACCCCGTGATAGCGACAGCCGATATGCCCCTCGTGGATCTCGCCATAGGAGAGGGGCGCGCCGCGGTGCGGGCAATAATCCTCGATGCATTTGATCTGTCCGGCCTGATCGCGCCACAGCACGAT
The DNA here is from genome assembly GCA_041397065.1 of Paracoccaceae bacterium. Lineage (GTDB taxonomy): Bacteria > Pseudomonadota > Alphaproteobacteria > Rhodobacterales > Rhodobacteraceae > Pararhodobacter. The sequence goes on from JAWKXG010000009.1 coordinate 19,118, forward strand.
CTTCTGGCCCAGCAGCATGGTGCCATAGGGGCGCTTGCCGGTGACCTGAACGGATTTCGCGACGGGATACCAAAAGCCCCGCAAGCCTTGGTTCACACGGGCTTCGACGCGCGCCCGGGTGTCAGCATCGGTTACCATGAAATGTCCCTCCGGAAGTCAGGCGCCAGTGCCATGCGCGGCATAGGCGGCGTCAAAAGCTTGGTTCAGGGCCGACAGCTCGGCTTCAAGCAGGGCGGCATCCCAGTCGGTTCGGCCGGACAGCGGGGCGGCAACCTGCCGCTCGGCCAGACCGCGGGCGACGGCCTCGGCGCCCTTGGCTCCGGTCGCATAGACGGCCATCAGGGCCTCGGCGAGGGTGCGCTCGGCGGCGCTGATCGGGCGGCCCATGCTTTGATTGGCCAGCCGGGCGCGCCCCGGCTGGGCACGCGCGGCGGCCATGACATCGCGAAAGGCGTCGCTGGGGGCCTCGGGGGCGGTGTTCGTGGTCATCCTTTCCCCTTTCAACCGGCCTGATAGGCGAAACCGTCGTCTTCGAATTGCCCGATCACGGTCCAGACGGTGGCCGCGCCCGCGCTGTTGTTGCGGATCGCATGGGCTTGGCCAGCAGGCGTGCGCACCATGTCGCGCGGCCCAAGTTCGACCGAGGCTTCGGTGCCATCGGCATCGACCCAGACCACCTCGACCGAGCCTTCAAGGCACAGGATCGCATCTTCGACCTGTCGGGTGAAGGGGGCCACGCGGGCACGCGAGGGTATGCCCCACATTTCCTTGCGGCAGGTGTCGTTGTGCACGGCGCCCGGGCGCTGCCGACATAGACCTTGCGCGTGAACCCGGCGTCTTCCCAGATCGTCGGCAGTTCGGCATGGCGCACGACGAAATCCGCCATCAACTGCTGCAACGGATGCGTCCCGTTGCGGTCAAAGCGGATCGTCTTGCCCGGTTCCGCGCCGAAGGACCGCGCCAGTTCGGCGGGGCAGTCCTTGGGATGATAGCGATAGACCGGCGGCAGCGGTTTGCCGACATCGACCGAGATCGACATCATCACCGGTTCCACGCCATCAACGCGGAAACCATGCGCAACCTCGCGGGCGTTGAGGATCATGTCCTTGGGGCCGAGGTTCACCTCGACCACCTCGCCATCCTTTTCCCAACCGACGATCAGTGCGCCCGACAGGATCAGAAAGCTTTCCTCGATCTCATGGCTGTGGCAGGCTGCATAGCGGCCCGGTTCCTTGTAGATCAGCGACAGGGTGAAATTCTCGGCCTTCAGGGTCGAGGTGTCGCCCACCTTGGGCGATCCGCCGGCCCCAATGTAGCGCATCTGCGCGCGTTCCAGTTCGGGAAAGCCGATGTTCGACGGGAAGGCTTTCCAGTCGAAGGTCTTGTCGGTGAAACGCCCGGTGCTTGCGGCCAGTTGGGCGTGCAGCGTCGCGGTCTGATTCTGGATGTTCATATTTGCACCCTGTGTTCATTTGTCATTGACAGAACCATAGGCAGGCGTGTTTCAAAAGGAAGGGAGCGTTTTGCCGGTGAAACATCGATGACCCATGATGATCCTTACCGTGTGCCCGGGCTAATGCGGGGGCTGGCCGTATTGCAGGCCTTTACCCCCCTGCGCCCCGAAATGACGCTTTCCGGGATCGCGCGCGAATTGGGGATCACGCGGTCGGCCGCGTTTCGCACCGTGCACACACTGGTCGCCGAGGGGTATCTGCTGCCGACGCGCGATGGCAGCCATTACCGGCTGGGCCCGGCGGTCGTGCGGCTGAGCTATGGCTATCATGCCAGCCGCGAGTTGCTGGAAGTGGCGCAGCCGGTTCTGGCGCGCCTGCGCGACGATCACGACTGGTCAACGCATCTGGGGGTGCTGGACGGGCGCCATGTCCTGTATCTGATGCGCCTGCCCGCGACCGGGGGCCTGTCGTCGCTGGTGCATGTCGGCAGTCGTTTGCCCGCCGCCACGACGGCCATGGGCCGGGTGTTGCTGGCCGCCAAGCCCGAGGCGGTCCTGCGCAAGCTCTATGCCGATCTCGACGCGCGCGCGGCGCAGGGCATCTTTGCCCAAGCGGCGACCGATCGCGCCCGCCGTCGGGTCGAGGGGGTCGGCAGCTTTGAAAGCGGGTTGTCCAGCGTCGCGGCGCCCGTCTTCGACCTATCGGGCGAAGTCGTCGCCGCCATCAGCGCCACCCGCGTGACCGACCGAATTCCACCCGACATCGCCGACGATCTGGTCGCCGCCGGCGAACACATCAGCCGCGGGCTGGGCTGGCGGCATGACACCAACCAGCCGTGAGGCGCCCGCGGGTTCTCAGTGCTTGACGTTGCGCATCTGAAAGACGGCGAGGGCGGTTTCGATAATGATCTTGATATCGAAGCCAACCGACATGTTCTTCAGATAGTATTCGTCCAACGCGACCTTTTCAGGGATCTCGATGTCGTCGCGCCCCTTGATCTGCGCATAGCCGGTCAGGCCGGGGCGCAGTTTATGCACCCCTTTTTCCGTGCGCAGGGCGATCAGGTCGTCTTGGTTGAACAGCGCGGGGCGGGGGCCGACGATGCTCATGTCACCGACCAGAATCGAATAGATCTGCGGGAGTTCATCGATGCTGGTCTTGCGTAACACTTGCCCGATGGGCGTCAGATAGGCGGTCGGGTTGGTCAACAAATGCGTCGCGACGACGGGCGTATCGGTCCGCATGGTGCGAAACTTTGGCATCCGGAAAATCGCATTGTTGCGTCCGACGCGATCCGACCAGAAGAACACCGGCCCGGGCGAGGTCAGCTTGACCAGCACGACAACGATCAGCATCGGGATGCCGAGGAACATCAGCGCCAGCGCCGAAAGCACGATATCAAACAGGCGTTTCAACATTTTCTTAGCTCGCGACTGATTTGATGATCCGGATCACGCGTTCAATCTCGTCGGTCGACATGTTGGACCCCGAAGGCAGGCACAGCCCGGTTTCGAACAGCGCGTCGGAAACGCTTGCGTTGTCATGCTGGAAATACCGGCAGCCCTTGAAAACCGGTTGCATGTGCAGCGGCTTCCAGATGGGCCGGGCTTCGATGAACTCCTCGGCAAGACGGGTCAGCAGGGTGTGCCGTTCCACCTTCGCCACCGCCGGATCGAAGGTGCAGGCGGTCAGCCAGCGGTTCGAGAAGCTCCAGTCAGGTTCCGGCATCCAGTTGATCCCCGGCACCGACGACAGTTCGGCGACATAGGTTTCAAACAGCGCCCGGCGCGACGCGACCCGATCCATCAGGACCTTCAGTTGCCCGCGACCGACACCGGCCAGAATGTTGCTCATCCGGTAGTTATAGCCGATTTCCTTGTGCTCGTAGTGCACTTCGGGTTCGCGGGCCTGCGTCGACAGGAAGCGCGCCCGGGCAATCATGTCCGGGTCGTCCGACACCAGCATGCCACCGCCCGAGGTGGTGATGATCTTGTTGCCATTGAACGAGAACACGCCCAGCTTGCCGAAGGTTCCGCTGCTGCGGCCCTTGTAGCTGGCGCCCAGCGATTCGGCGGCGTCCTCGACAATGGGGACCCCGTAGGCGTTCGCCAGATCCATGATGGGATCCATGTCGGCGCTTTGGCCATACAGGTTCACGAGGACGATCGCCTTGGGCATCCAACCCTCGGCCTTTGCAGCGCGCAACGCCGTTTCCAGCGCCTGTGGCGACATGTTCCAAGACCCGGGTTCCGAGTCGATGAAGATGGGTTCGGCGTTCTGATAGGTGATCGGCGAGGCGCTGGCGATGAACGTCAGCGTCGAGCAAAACACGCGGTCGCCTGCGCCGACGCCAAGGATACGCATGGCCAAGTGCAGTGCGGCCGACCCCGACGAAACCGCAGCGGCGGATTTGCTGCCGATGATTTCGCACATTTCGCGTTCAAACGCGTCGACGTTCGGGCCGATCGGGGCGATCCAGTTCGAGGCGAAAGCCTCTTCGACAAACTCGCGTTCGAGGGTGCCCATATGCGGCGGAGACAGGTAGATCCGTTTCGACAGGGACTTGCGATCCAGCACATCGACCAGCTTGCCAGCGGCATCGACCACCGGCAGATGGTTGATGTTGTGCAGATCCATCAGGCCGAGGGCCTCGCTGCGCGTCGTCCCGTCGGGCACGGTCACCGGGTCTCGGTGGGGCAGTTCGCTGACATTTCCCGACAGCGCCGCGCCTTTCAGGATCATCCGGCGCAGATCGCCATCCGTCACCGTGCGGTGGATGGTGCCGTCGGAGCGGCGCACGATGACAAGGCCGAATCCCGTCGCGTCGAGGCTGGCCAGCGCGTCGTGCAGAGTTGCGGATTCCGAGATGCAGATCGAATCTATCACGTCCATTACTCCTTGCGGGCCAGAGCTGTGCCGATCCAGACACCGCCCTCGGGAACATTCTTGGTCACGACGGCCCCGGCGCCGATGATGGCCCCCGCGCCGACGGCGAGACCCGGAAGAACCGTCGCGTTCGCACCAACCAGCACGAGATCGCCGATCTTTACCCCACCCCCGAGGATGGCGCCCGGCGCAACATGCACCGCGTCGCCGATCACACAGTCATGCTCGACCACGGCACCGTGGTTCACGATAACCCCACGGCCGAGCTGCGCGTCAGTCGACACGCAAGCATGGGCGGCGACAAAGCACCCGTCTCCGATCCGCGCATGCGCCGAAACCGTCGCACGCGGATGCCGGATCGAGCGCAACCGACCATGCACCTCGCCGAGGTCGCGGATCAGCTTGTGCCGGATCTCGTTGCTGCCGATTGCGACATGGCAATCCATGTCCTTGATCTCGGGCAGAACTTCGGGCGTTGAAACGGGACGTCCCATGAACGGGGCGGATTTGTCGGCGCGCAACTGCAACTCGCTCATGTTGTAGCCGCCAGCCTCGAGCGCATCGAAAACCACTTTGGCGTGGCCGCCTGCTCCGATTAAAATCATGTCAATATCTCAATACCTTGTTAAGAATATCGGGGCCGATTGGCAGGTCCGCCAAAACTTGGCAGATCTTGTCGGCCGCCGATCCGTCGCCATAAACATTGTGAATTGGGCACCGGTAGCCAACGCTCAGCCGGGCCAAGGCTTGCGTGATCTGCGCGCCATCGTCCGGCAGATCCTGCACATTGGCGTTGCGTTCGCGCAGGTTTTGGCGTGTCCCGATATTCAGCACCGGGGTGCCGAAGCTGGCTGCCTCGATGATGCCCGAACTGGAATTGCCAATCATCGCATCCACGGTAGCCATGAGGGTGATGAACTCGTCCCTCGGAAGGTGCACGCGCTTCAGGATGTCGGGGTTGGTGTCGTCGGTGAAGGCCGCGCGGACCTCTTCGCTTCCGGCGTCGGCGTTGGGCATCAACGCGACAGCTTGCCACCCGGCACTTCGCACGGCGTCGAGGACCGCGCGCGCGTTTCGTGCCGCGACACCGGCCTCTTGAAGGACGGGATGATACAGGATCAGGCCGACAGGACGGGACAGATCGAACCCATAGCCCGCTAGTGCCTCGTCGCGCGAAGGGGTCTTGCGTGAAACGATGTCATCGAGGCCCGGTGCGCCGCTGACAAAGACATGGTCCGGGTTTTCACCGAGGGCGATGATGCGGCCACGCGCTTCTTCGGTTGCTGCGAAATGAAGATGCGCGAGCTTCGTGATGGCATGCCGCACGGATTCGTCGACTGTCCCCGAGCGCTCGCCACCATGGATATGCGCAACGGGGATGTTCAGGTGAATCGCGGCAATCGCCGCGGCCAGCATTTCCCCGCGATCGCCGAGGACAAGGACGACGTCGGGCGCGCGGCGCTGGAAAACGGTGACGAATTCCCCGATCATGGTGCCGATCGCCGCTGCCATCGTCGCGCCGGTCGCCGGGGACAAGGTCACCTTGATTTGCGCGACGAGGTCGAGGCCCGCGGACTCGATCTCGCGCCACGTTTCCCCGAAGGTCGGGTCAAGGTGCATCCCTGTCGCCACCACCTCGAGCGACAGTCCCGGCGTCGCCGAAATGCGGCACAGCGTCGATCGCATCAGGCCGAAATCGGCCCGCGTTCCGCTGACATACAGGATTTTGCGCGCGTCGCTTGGCATCATTCGATGTCGGACCATTGCAGGGCTGTTCCTGCGGTAACGGCCGCCCCAAGGGTGCGCCCCATAAGGTTGTCGAATTCGCGGGGTTCGATCCCGACGGCGGGCCGCAGCATCACCAGATCCGCGGCGCTCAGCCTGTGGCCTACCGCAAGGTCGCGGGCCGCGGCGATGGAACGCCGCGCGAGAACGCGCATTTCCTTTTCCGACTCGGTCGGTGCCTTGATCGCGTGACCCAGCGCCGCTTCGACGGTGCGGACCTGCGCGATCATCGCGGCGAGTTCAGAGGGTTCCAGCGAGGCCTTGTGGTCAGGGCCATCCATCCCCCTGTCGAGGGTGAAGTGCTTTTCGATGACCGAGGCGCCCAAGGCAACGGCAGCGGTGCAGACGCCAATACCGAGAGTGTGGTCGGAATAACCAACGGGCAGCGCGGTTTCGGATGCGATCGTGTTCATCGCCCGCAGGTTCACGTCTTGCGGTGCTGCGGGATAGTTCGACGTGCAGTGCAGGATCGTCACGTTCTGTTCGAACGGCGTCGATCCCGTCCACGCCGCGGACAATGTCGCCACGGCCTCGCGGATCTCGTCGATGGTGGCCATCCCGGTCGAAACGATCAGCGGCAAGCCAAAGCGGGCGAGGTGCCGCAGGAACGGCGTGTTGGTCAGTTCGCCCGACGGGACCTTGATCCGCTTCATCCCCTCGGCCACGAGAAAATCGGCGGCGTCCGTGTCGAACGGCGTCGACATGAACTCGATCCCGCGATCAGCGCAGTGGCGGATCAGGCCGCGATGCAGATCGGCGCTCATCTCGAGCTTCTTGAGCATGTCAAATTGACTGCCGTCGCCCGTGGCCTTTTTCTGATATTCGGCTTTCTCGGCATTGCGCTGAACGATCTTCTCTGCCGAGAAAGTCTGGAATTTCACCGCATCCGCGCCCGCGGTCACGGCGGCGTCGATCAGGGCATAGGCCAGTTCGTCGCGGCCGTTATGGTTCACGCCTGCTTCGGCGATGATGAAGGTCGTCATGGATTCTCCTTTGCGCGACCCTATCAGGCCTGAGGACGCCAGCCCAGCCGCGCTGTCGTCTCCGCAATATCGATTTCGAGGTCGCCGAACAACTGGCCATCCATGTTTTTCCTGCCCAGAGCCCGCAAGCCGGCGCGAAGAAGGAACACAGGAAACGGAAAGATCCGCAGCTTTTGGCCCGTGACCTTGGCGAGGGTTTCCAGAATGTCGCGCGTCGACATCGGGCGAGCATTTGCAACCAGCAAAGGCGCACCCACTGCGGCGGGATGGGTCAGGCAGACCCGGACAAGATCGGCAAGGACCGCGGCCGAAACCAGCGAGCGCCGGTTCGACGTGGCGCGGCCAAAGGGCAGGGGGATACCCTTGCCAATCATCCGTGCCAGAGTGCCAAGGTTCCCGACAGGTTCCGGCCCGATGATGAGGGGCGGCCGGATGATCACGACCTGGATCCCCGTCTCGGAAGCGATCCGTTCAAGCCCCTGTTCTGCCGCGAGTTTCGAGACCGCATAGGGCGCATGAGGAGCCGGCATATCCCCGGCGCGATAAGGGGTGCCAAAGGTCTGGTTTCCGTTGACCCCGATGCTGGACAGGAACACGAACCGTTTGACGCCAGCGCGTGCCGCCGCCCGCGCGAGGTGCAAGGTCGCGTCGCAGTTCACTTTCATGAACTCGGCAAGGGGATCGGCGTGATCCTCGCGCAGAACATGCGCACGCGCGGCGCAATGGACGACGCAATCCACACCTTGCAGTGCGTCCGCAAGATCCGGGTTGGAGGACAAATCGCCGACGATCCGCGTCTCGGCATCGGTGATGGTCCCGCCGCGGATCGCGGCAATGACCCGTGCATCCTTGCGCAGAATGGGCACGAGGATCCGCCCGAAAAAGCCGTTTGCCCCGGTGACGAGTACGGTTTGCATTACCGTGTTTCCTCCAAGGGAAGGCGCCCCGATGCGATCAGCCCGTCAACGACGACCCGCGCACCCGCCATGCTCAGGTGATTGTCATCGAAATAGTTGGAGGATGCGTTCTGGGTGGCGCGACACATATCCGAATCGCACAGGGTTTCGGAAATCGAAACCACCTCGGAATGCGGGCCTTCGAATTCGGCAAGCCGGGCATTGATGGCGTCATATCGGGCGTGCAGGAAATCGACCGAGGCACCGGGGGCGTCGCTGCGGTCGCCGATTGAACGGGTGGTATCGAATATGATGCGTTCGACATGGACGGGCAGTTCAGGCACCGGACCAAGGACATACACCGTCTTTCCTGCCGTAACGAGCCGGTCGACAATGCCCCGAAGTCCATTCCAATAGGCTTCGCGGGCCGCTTCGGGCGTGCGGTCGCGCAAGAAAAGCGGTGCTGTTCCCTGATGCAGCGCCGCCAAATCATGCGCCAGCGGCCCGTGCTCGCCATACAAATGAAATGCTGCCCGGTAGACAATCAAAACGTTGGAAATCTGCGGCGTCAACTCGAGGTATTCCACCGCGTCGTTGGTCCATTCTCGGCAACCCGGGTTGTCATAGGGGAAGTCAATCGCCGGAGGGCAGCCGCTGAATGTCAGGTGCAACAGGCCTTGGTTTCGGCTTCCCAGCGTTTCGCCCAGTGCAAGGGCCAACTCGACACCATGGCTATCCCCCAGTACAGCCCATGTCGGCGTGCCTGTGCCATAGATACATCCGTCTGATGGACGCCGGTAATCGACGCCTTCAGTATGGCATTCAGCTCGCCGTGGACTTGGTGCAGCGGTGGCCGCCAACGCCAAGGTCTGCTGATCAAAACGGTTGGGGAAGCCTTTTTGGAGGTGGCCAATGCCACCTACGACAGCCATGGCGCCAATCATCGCCGCGCCCAGCCAAAGGACGGTGCCGCGGCGAAGCCATTGACGATTCCGGAAAGGCCTTTCGACAAACCGCCACGAAAGAAACGCCAAGATCAATGTCAGGGCGATTAATCCGACGAGGGCAACGGGCGGCAATACGCCCCATCTGATCCGCGCAAAGGCGAACAGAGGTTGATGCCAGAGATAGGCACTGTACGAGATCATGCCGATCCCGACCGCGAGCTTGCTAGAGAGCACTCGCCCCGCCATGCGGTCGGGCTTCATGCTGGCGATCAGTGCAACCGTGCCCCAAACCGCAGGCAACGCCAACAAGCCGGGAAACGGATCATGGCTCGTGATGAATAGCAACCCGTGCAAGAGACCGACGATCCCTGCCACCTCAATTCCAGCACGCAGGCGAGGCCGGTCTTCAAGGAAGGGACGAACTGTCGGGAACACCAGGGCAAGCAAGGCACCCGACAAAAGCTCCCATCCGCGCGACGGTAAAAGAAAGAAATTCATCATCGCATGCGACGAACCCCAGAGAATACTGAGGGCCAGCGACCCGAATGCCAGCAGGGCCAAAACCGCAACCGTCACACTGTGTCTTCCTCGGGCGAGCAAGAGCATCAACAGTGGAAAGAGGACGTAATATTGCTCCTCGACCGCAAGTGACCGGGTATGCAGCAGAGGAAGGACGTGAGAATCTTGTTCAAAGTATCCCGTTTTCAAGAAAAAATAGATATTTGAAAGGAAAGTCCCCGTCGCGAGAACGCTTTGCGAGAAATCCCGCAATTGGCCAGGCGTCATCAATATCCAGGCAAAAGGAATGCACGCCAACAAGACGACGAAGAGTGACGGAAAGATCCGCCTTATTCGCCTCTCATAGAAGGTTGCGATCGAAAAGCTGCCATCCGCGATCTCTTTCGCGATAATCGAGGTGATCAGGAAGCCACTGATGACAAAGAAAATGTCCACACCGACGAAACCGCCCGGCAAAGCCGGCTCATAGGCATGAAAAACGACAACCGACATTACGGCGATAGCGCGCAATCCGTCGATCTCTGGACGATATGAAAGTTCTTTTGACATTAGAATCTTTTGATTAAGCCCGGGCCGGCATTGGTGCGCGGGGCCGTCGGATCAGCAGAAAAGTCACGACGAGCCAGAAGTGAGTAATGAACCCGTTGCTGAAGCCGATTGGCGTATTGATCAGGCTGAAAATCACGCCGAGCGTCACAAACGGGGCAAAGATGAACCAGCGCGGGTCGAGACCGCGCCGAATGTTCCGATACACGACCCCGGCAAGCCACCCCCAGACAAAGGCGAACACGAGGCCACCATACAGGAAATCGACATAGAGCGTTCCAAACGCCGACGGGAAAAAGCCATAGGTGTCAAGATTCAAGAGATAGTTGAACCCATTGGAAACGCCCGCAGGATCGATCCGCCTCATGATCGCCGTCAGGATATCGATCCCGTAAACCCCCATCAGCGCATCGCCGCCGTAATTCATGAACAGGGAATTCGACATCACGACGCCTTGCACCAAGTACCACGCGAAAACGAAGATCAGGTAAGTCGTCACCGGCCCAAAGATCGATATCATGAATTCGGCACCGGGCCCGCCAAACGTGACGCCCCATTGCGTGGCGGCGATGCTCAACATCAGGTCCGCGCCGCCGACAACCTCGGCACGCACGATGAAGACGTTGATAAAGTAGTTGAACGCGACAACGCCGCCGACGATTGCGCCAATCTTGATCAGCGGGTTGACCTTGCGCACCTTGGGGGCATCGCTGCTTCGATTTCTTTGATACAGCCAACCACGCGCCATATAGGCGAGGAAACCATAGGCCATCGTATTGAAGATCGGTGCGCGGCCGCCCATTGCAAGACCGGCCAGAACGCCGGGGAGCACGCCAAAAATGATGACTTGTGTCCATTTCGGCTTGGCATCCAGCAAAACGCTTCGCACAAGGAAAATATATCCCGCCGGGTAGCAGATGAACCCAATCTTGAATATTCCCGAACTCTGCGACAGCGCTCCATTCAGCATTGCCTGAGCTTGGTCTGAACGCGTGCTATACGCGGCGGTCAGGTCCAAGGAGCCACCGCGAACGACCTCCAGCCCCATCGTCGCACAGGCCAGCAAGGCGAGCGCCTTGAGCAGCAAATCTGCGCGCCGCATCTGCAAACGTGTCGGGTCGATTACCGGGTGTTGCGGAAGATAGACCGTCCGCATCAGTCCGCCCAACACGAATACACCCAGATTGAGGACGAGGACCATGACGCCCTCGACCTCGATGGATCGGTGAACAAACTCGAACGGCAGGATGATGAAGGCAGCAAAAGCGCTGCACCACACGATCAGCATCAGAACGGCCGGATGAAATCTCATCTTCTTCCTTCCGGCTCCGTCCTAAATCGTCACCCTTGCGGCGTCAGCCAACGACGTTGGTGATTACCCGCCGTTCGCCTTCAACCACCATACCGCCGCGATGGACGCCTTTGGTATCAAACAAGACGATTGCGCCTTTGTTCGATGTGATCTGCCAGAGGCCCCGTTTGATTTCCTGCGCCAAGCGCGAGTCATCGGGGAGATCGTTCCCGAAAGCCCCTTTTTGCCGCAGCTTGCGCGGCAACGCTGCGAAGCGCTTTCGTGCCTCGGGGCCGGTGCCAGAAAGACCATTGTGGTCATTCGCTTCGGCAATAAGGTCGTCGAAACGTGACATGTTCAGCTTGTTCGAACCGACCACATAAGAAAACGGACCATTCTGCGGGCCGACGTCGGTCATGTAGAAGATCGCCTTGAGATCGCCGCCCGACGCATCCCGATGGAAATAGGCGGTATCGGGCAACTTCATCGCTGTCATGTCCGGAAAGATGTTCCGCCAGAAGCTGTCGGTCGAGTCATTGATCTGCGGATTGACGTCAATCAGACGTGCATCGCGACCCAGATAGCGGCTTGCGGCGTCCATGATGCCAGAATCGATCAGGATGCTTTCGATCGCCTTGTAGAGGGCGTCGCCATGTTCCCTTGCGTCGACGTTGGATCGCGACTCGTCGAATTCGCGATCACCCGTGCGCTTGCGGGCACGTCGCTGTTCCAAGCGTTCAAAATGCGGAACTGCGATTCTGGCCAGTTCTTCGAAACGCTCGTCGGGGATCGTCACGACACAGCAACCATCGCGTTCAAGCGTGCTGAACACGGCCGAGGGAGCGGTGCCAACGCGTTTCCGGCTGTGAAGACCCAGCGCGTTGCGGGTGGCCGCCCATGCGAAAGCGAACACGCCAGCGATGTTCTTGGGCCGACGCGTTTCGATCGGGATCATCTCGTAACGGATCAAGCGCTTGAAAAGAAGCGGCACCATGCTGCGCCAGAACTGGATCCGGGCTTTCACGCGAACCGCCAATGGCGCGGAACCAACCAGGTTTTGATACGCTGGGTGCCGATCATAGTCGACAAGTTCAGGCGACCACTTCAAAGACTGATCAAAAGGGGCCTCGCTCACTTTGGCGTCGAGGATAGCGAAAGTAGATGTGCTCAATTCGAGACTCCGTCGGTTGGCGGATGTGACCGCGGGGACAATACCATCACGCGGTTGGGGTCTTCAAGTCACGGTTGGGTATTCGGGCCCGTTGCGGCAAGCAACTTTCGCAACTCGGCACCAATGGTGCGGCCCAGATCCGTTGCCCCTTGGGACGGCTTCGCCGGGTCGAATCCCTGGAACGAGAAGAAGTCGCTCGGGAAGCTTCCCCGAAGCTGCTTTGCGATCAGCCGCCGTTGCCGAGCGTCCAGATCATCGACCTCCGGGAATGCTTCGACCATCTGCGGCAGATGGGGCACGTCCGCGCGTTTTTCGAGAAGGATGAAGTCCTCATCGGTCGTGTAGTAATTGCGAACCGTGACAGACTTGGCGCCGGCCAAGGCTGCTTGCATCCCAAGCGTGCCGGTACAGGTGAAGTTCACGCCGCACAGGCTGAGCGCTTCCATCCCGTTGACCTCGTACGGGACAAAGACGACGTTCGGCAACGACAAAAGCCGATGGATCAGGCCGAGCTGCCGGAACCCGAACTGAAGGGGGTGATCCTTGACCAGCACACAATAGCCCGCCTTCGAGAATGCCTGAGCCGCTTCGAAGACCAGATCTTCGTGTTCGATCAGTTCAAGATCATGGATCCAGTAATCGATCGAGGCTTCGGGAAAGAGCTGCAAGCCGAAGAGAATACGCTTTTCCTTGGCGAATTTCTCGATCTTGCCACGCCATGCATGATCGACGAGTTCCGTGATCCGCCGATCCGACAGGCTGGGTTTGTGGCCAAGGAAGCTTTGCGCATCGAGATAGTGCAGGTTGAACCGGTCGCCCTTCCAAAGCGAGATCAGCCAGAAGACAAAACCGCGCAGCCGGAAATAGGCAAAGACCTTGAGGAAGCGCGCCTGTGTGAAATTGGCGACGCCCTGTACGTACGAGGGTTTGAAAAGCGGTTCGGCCAATTCGTTGACGAAATGGGTGATCTGTTCGGGGTCCGGCTCGACGTCATGCGTGCAAAGGACGCCTTTTTGCATCAGCATCGACATTCCCGGAAGGGCCGATACCGTCAATTCATAAAACGGAATACCGCGCCGCTCGCCGAGGATCGCGAGGATGTCCGAGACATAGCGATCGATCGGGAAGCTGACGATGACGTCGGGGCGCGTTTCGTCGAGAACCTTGGTAAAGGCCTCGGCCATGGCCAAAGCCATCGCGGCAGCGCGTCTTTCGCCCATGAACCGCAAGACCCGGCACCGTGCGGTGATTTCGCGAACATCGGCTGCACTTAACAACGCCGAGTCACGTGCATCTTGGGCGAAAAACTGCTGCTGGAATTTCTTGAAGTCATCCACGACGCAATAGTCGCCTTCTCCCGGCAGACACGAGACGACGTGGCTTTTTTCAAACCCCATATTCTGCCCAAGATGGCGAAACCAGTCTTCGGTGCGATGGATGGAATAGATCAGGACGGTTCCGGAGTTTTCAGACAGCATTGTGGGTCACCGATTTCAAACGGACAAGGCGCAGGGTCGACAGGGTGAGATAGATCAAGGCGGCAATCCCGGTCGCTGCAATCAGGCCCGGGATTCCGTAAAGCATCGACATGGCCGTAAGGACAGGAAGACTGAGTGCGAAGGAGGTCAGCTGCAGGCGAAAGATCGTCCGCTCGTGGTGCAGCGCATTGAAGACGAGTGCGTTCAGATCAGCCCGCGCCCGCAACGCCGACGCAAGCAACAAACCGACGAAATATAGGGGTTCAAGGTTGTAGCGCTGCAGCAGGTAGCCACCAGTCAGCCTGTCCAGAACGATCCCGCCAATTGCCGAAAGAACCCAGAAAGCCAGAACATTCCAGTATTCGCGCCGGACAATCGGCAGAAGGGGTTCGACCCGACCTTGCTGGCCTTGAACGAAGACATTGGGCAGAATGCGGTTGTGGAAGGCGATGTTGAACACCTGATACAGCATCGACACCAGAAGGACGTGCCGGAAATAGATCCCGGCGTCTTCCAGCGTGAGCACCGCGCCGACCAACAGCCTGTCGATCTGGATGGTGATGACCGCCGTGAGGCCGAGGATGAAATGCGTCCACGAGGCCCGATACTGCGTCTCGAGGACGCTGCGCAGGGGGAGTGGATCGGCTTGCGCGCGACTTAGGCCAAACCAGAACACCGCGATCACGCCCACACCGGCCGCCGATGCTATGGCCCATGCCTTGAGAACATCCGGCAAGTCTATTGTTCCCGCGATCGCCGCGACGACGACGACCCCGGCGATGACGATGTTCTTGACCACCGTAACTGCCAGCATCTTGCGATAGCGCGGCTCGACCATGGCCATGTGATACGCGATGTTCATGATCTGCTCGGAGATCGCGATCACCACGCACAATGCGATCAGCACGGGCGGCAAGTGCGCCATCAGAACCAAGGCGATCACGAAGATCGGAACGGCCCAGCCCGAATTCGCCACGTACATCGTGATGGCTTGTGCCACGGCCGTGTCAAACCGGTCAGGCGGCTGTCCCGCCTGTTTGCGCATCACATCGATATGGCGTTCATATCCAATGGCGAAAGACGCAAGTCCCTGCAGTGTCACGACGAGGCCGAACTGACCCGCCTGTTCGATATCCAGCGAATAGGACGTCAGGACGATAAAGACAGCGCGGCTGCCAACCTCGAGAAACTTCAGAAGAATGACAAGCATCAGGCCTTTACCACGCGGTCCATCCACCGTCAGCCGCGAGCACTTGCCCCGTGATGTAACTTGCGGCGTCGGACGCCAGAAACAGCGCGGGGCCGACGATTTCCTGTGCTTCGGCCATGCGGCCCATCGGTGTGCGCGCGGCATAATTTTGCTGGAAGACACCGTTCTGGCCGCTTGAGACACCGCCGGGGACAAGGCAGTTCGCGCGGATATTGTGCGGGCCCCAGTGGGTCGCCAGCCACTTCGTCAGGCCGACAACCGCGGCTTTCGAGGCCGAATACACCGCCGGGGTGTTGATCGGCCCGCCGAGATAATGCGAGCCCTCGTAAATTCTGGGGTCGGGCCCGACAAGCCCGTAGATCGACGCCAGATTGATGACGCTTCCGCCGGTGCCCTGTTGCAGGAACTGCTTGCTTGCCGCCTGACTCATCAAGAACATGCCGTCGATGTTGACGGACATTACGTCGCGCCAGATTTCGAGGTCGTAGTCCTCGAACGGCGTGAAGAAGGCGCGCACATCGCGCGACTTGCTGGCGGCGTTGTTCAACAGAACGTCGAGCTTCCCCATCCGCGATACGACGGCCGCCATCGCGGATTTCACCGAGGATGGGTCGGTGATGTCGCACGCCAGACCGATCGCCCCGGCGCCGAGGGTCTCGGCCGTTGCATCACAGGCGGCCTGATCCCTGTCGAGGACAACGACGCGCGCGCCCGACGACGCGAAGCCGCTGCCAAATTGCTGCCCGAGGATCCCGGCGCCACCGGTGATCACGACCGTTTTTCCCGAAAGGTCGGGGCCTGAAACCGCGCTTGTCATCATGTTGCTCTCAGTTGAAGGCGCGGAAAACGGGTTTGACGGCGTCGCCTTCAAGGAAGTCCGCAGGCGTTCCGTTCAGGGCCTTGACATACACATCGAGCGCTTTCGCCGCCGCCGACAGGGTCTGATCCAGTTCCGCCGCGCCATGCGCCAACGAGATCGAGATCCACGGCATCATGACGCCGTTGCGCAGCAATTCCTGCGCGAAGATCGTGCGCATGACCGGGCTGGGCAGGCCGTCGGCGCCCCGGGTGACATAGTTCAACGCAACCGCCGGACCTTCGAGGACGAAATGCTCGGCCAGCCCACGTTCCGCGGCGAGGGCACGCAAGCCGTCGCGCAATTGCCCGCCATAGGCCCACAGATGCGCAGGAACGTTTTCTTCCTCGCAGACGTCGACGGCGGCAAGGAAGGCGCCCAAGGCCGGCATCTCGCCGCCATGGGTTGAGGACAGCAGGAACGTGCGTTCCATGCCGGGTTTGTTGATCGCGCCGACTTCCATGAACTCGGCCTTGCCGGCAACAGCGGCGAGGGCAAAACCGTTCGCCATCGCCTTGCCGAAGGTCACCAGATCGGGCTCGACACCGAAGAAATGCTGCGCCCCTTTCAGATGCCAGCGGAATCCCGTGATCATCTCGTCCAGAATGAACAGCGCGCCATGGGCATGGGCCAGCGCCCGCACCTTGTGCAGGAAATTCTGCGAATTCGACGGGCAGGCCGAACAGGGCGTCGCGGGCCAATCGGCAACGCCGGCACAGGTGCCGCAAGGCGTGATATGCGTCGCCGGTTCCAGCATCACGGCAGCGATCTGGTCAGGGTGCGCGGCGAACAGGGCCTCGAGCGAGCCGATGTCATTGTAATCGAAAACCAGCGTCGTCGCGGCATGGTCGCTGAGGACGCCACGCTTGATGGCCGTCGAGCCGATGAACCAGTCGTCAAACGAGAAGAAAGGATGCTGCCGGGGCACGCAAACATACCGCCGACCCGTGTGGGCGCGCGCGATCTTCACGGCTGCCGTGGTCACGTTCGACCCGTTCTTGCCGAACTTGATCATTTCGGCGGCAGGGATCAGGGCGCTCAGTCTCTCGGCAGCGCGCAGTTCCGTCATCGAGGCGCGCGTCAGGCCGACACCCTTGTTGATTTCGGCGATCGCTGCAGCGTTGACCCGGGGGTGCCCGTAGCCAAGCGTGACCGACCGAAGGGCCATGCCGTAATCCAGATACTTGTTCCCCTGCGTATCCCAGACGTAGGCACCTTCGCCACGCTCGAGCAGCGCGGGCGCGATCGCCGGAAACTGGTCGTCACCGCGCGAATACGTATGGGCCCCACCTGGAATGACGGCGTGGAGTCTTTGGCTCAGGGTCTGGTTGTCTGTCTTGTCGATTGCCATGTTGCTTACTCATGCAGCCTTGCGCCAGAGAGGGTAGGGCGCGGAATTGGGTTTCAGACGCTCGGCCCCCGGGCGCCCGATGAAGGTGGTATTCGCCGGAACCTCGCGATCGAGGACGAGGGATTCCGTTGCGATCTGGCAATTGTCGCCGACAATGCAGTTGCCGAGAACAGCCGAGCCCGGTCTGAGCGTCACGTGTTTGCCAAATCGCGGATAAATGTCTCGATTCGAACCAACGCCGACGCGTTGATAGGCGACGAAGTAATCGCTGTATTCCCCCCGACCCAGAACGCTCCCCAAGGGGTGAACCAGCAAGAAGATGTCCGGCAGCGCCACTTCATAGTAGATGTCGCAGGCATGCAGGGATTTGTTCAGCAAGAACAGCTTGGAACAGACCGCAGGGTCGCCGCCCTGACGGAACAGTTCGTTCGACAGGAAATACAGCCACATCGCGTATTGATCGCCGTGCAGGTGATTGAACACGGCCTGAGAGCCATCAAAGAAATACTTGTTGTCGATCTGGGCAAAGCAGTGTTCGAGGCGGGCCATCGCACCCGGCATCACCGGCATCAGGTCGTCCAGCCCCACAGGTCGCGGGTCGGGGAACTGGCTGTTGACCTGCGAGGCGACATAAGCCGCAAGGTCCTTGGTCGCGAGCGAGCTGCGGAGTTTCGGGGCAAGGTTCATCGGCGCGGCCCTTTTACAGGTTCGGCGGCTGAACCTGGGGCAGCCATTGCCAGCCGGTAGAGGCCGGCCACCGGCACGAAGATTTGTCCAAAGAATCTCTCAGGCACGCGTTCGTCCACAAGACCCCAGCGGATAGGGGCCTTGCCTTGGGGCGCATAGGTGCCGAAAAGCCGGTCCCAGATCGCCAGCACGCCGCCATAGTTCCGGTTCACGTGTTCGGGCCGCGATGAATGGTGGATCTCGTGAAACAGGGGCGAAACGATCAGCCATCCCAGACGGCCGAAACCCCATCCCGTGGCGGAATGCACCAGAAGCTGGTGAAAATAAAGGATCACCAGCACCGCCAAAGGCTGGGCATAGCTGACACCCAGAACCGCGGCAGGAACGGCCAGCGCGGCCAACGTCACCAGACGGTCGATGATCGGCATCCGAAATGCGGTCAGTGCCGTCAGCTCTTGCTGGCTATGGTGGGTCTTGTGGAACTGCCAAAGGACAATGTTGCTGTGCTGTGTGCGGTGATACCAATAGACGCAGAAATCGGTGACGACGAACAGGATCGCCAGCTGCACCCACCCCGGCAGGGCGGCAAGCGCATCGACGGTGATCCACGGCACATAGGCCTGCAACGTGGCATGCACGAACAGCCCAGCCGGGATCAGAACGGTGAAATGCCACAGGTGGAACAGGTCAACCAAGGCATAGGTCACATCGACGCGGAAGCTCCGCGACAGGTATCGCTTGCGCAGGTCGCGCCGGCGCCAGAGGTCGGCGGCAAGCCCGAGGGTCAGCGCCAAGGCGATCTGAGCCCAGAGCCACCATTCGGCGCCAATGTTGCGAACCAGACTCTCGCCCAAAGCCTGCACCGCGAAAAGCGGTTCGGACAGGATCTGGTCGAGGGTCAGGTCGCTCAGGCTCATGACCGGCTTCCGGTCTGGCTGCGGACGTTGGTGCCGTTCGATGCGAGGTAGCTGCGCACCTTGATCGGGCTGTGATCCGAAAAGATGAACATCGACGAGATCGTGATCGCCGAAGCCCCCGCATCGAGTGCCATCTTGCAATGGTCGAGGCTGCCCGCCCCGCTGGACGCGATCAGCGGTTTTTGCAGGCGATCCGACAAGCGGTGGATCAGGTCGAGATCATAGCCCGACATCGTCCCGTCGCGGTCGATCGAGGTGATCATGATCTCGCCGGCATAGGCGTCTTCCATGCGCAACGCCCAGTCATAGGCCGATTGGTCGGTCGCCTCGCCGCCGCAGGCCGCATAGACTTTCCGGCCTTCGGGTGTTTCGCGATAGTCGATGTTGACGACGATGCACTGGTCGCCGAACCGTTGGGCCGCGCGGGTCACAAAGCCGGGGTCGCGCAAGGCCGCCGTGGTCAGGCAGACCTTGTCGGCGCCTTGTGCCAGCAGTTTCTCGATCTGTTCCAGCTTGGTCACCCCGCCCCCGACCGTGAACGGCATGAACACTTCTTCCGACACCCGTTCGATGATCGAGCCGTCGATGATGCCCCCGTTCGGTGTCGCGTCGATGTCGACGAAGATCAATTCGTCCACGCCATAGCTGTCGTAGACCCGCGCAGTGGAAACGGGGTTCCCGGCTTCGCGCCAGTTCTCGTGAAACCGCACGCCTTTGACGAGGCGGCGGTTGTGAACGAGGAACTTGGGGATGATCCGCTTCTTAAGCATCGAAGTCGTGCTCCAGCCAGTTTTGCAAGATGCGAAGGCCGTTGTCCTGGCTCTTTTCCGGATGGAACTGCGTCGCGGTCAGGTTCCCGCGGCTGATCGCCGCCGTAACCGGCCCGCCATGGTTGGTGACCGCTGCCAGATCCGCCGGGTCGGCGCACAGCATGTGATAGCTGTGGACGAAATACACATCGTTCTGCTTCGCGGGCAAACCGTCGAAAAGCCAGCCGGAATTGCGGATTTCCAGCGTGTTCCAGCCAACTTGCGGGACCTTGACCTCAGGGTCGTTCGGGCGGATCCGGTCGACGACCGCATCGATCCACCCAAGACCCTGATGGCCACCGTGTTCCGTGCTGCTCTTGGCAAACAATTGCATGCCAAGGCAGATCCCGAACATCGGCTTTCGGGTCTGCAACGCGTTGCGGTTCAACGCCGGTTCCAGACCCAGATCCCGGATCGCCTTGATCGCATCGCCGAAGGCGCCGACGCCCGGAAGCACGATGCGATCCGCCGCATCGAACACCTCGGGGTCACGCGTGATCTCGGTATCGGCGCCCAGAAAGTCGAGAGCGTTCGACAAGGACCGGACGTTACCGAAGCCATAGTCGACGATTGCGATCATTCGGTTTTCTCGGCCTTGGTCTGGGTTGGCGGTGTGTTGCGGCCTTCGGGGCCAAAGGGGATGTCGCTCAGGTCGGTGCGATCCCATTTGTCAAAGTCATAGGGAACCGGGCCGTCTTCGACCTTGTCCTTGTCGAAGACCCACGGATGAACCTGATGCGAGCGCAGATAGTCGTAATAATCGTCCTCGCTCAGCCCGAGGATCTCGAGGAACCAGTCCATCGATGCAGGACGCTTGCCGTCATACTGGGCTTCGATGCGCAGGGCCTCTTCGCGGGTCTTGCGCCCATGGCGGATGTCGATCGACATCAGATGGTTGGTGCGCCCATAACCCCGCTTCACGAATTTCGAATAGTCGCGCATCCCCTGGAAGGTGCACTCGACCTTTTCGTAATGGTATTCCGGCGGCACGCCCTCGACCTCGTGACCGTACCAGCCCAGTTCGCGGCCGATCAATTCGACATTGGCCCGCGTATCCCACTTGATATAGTTGCCCAGACAGATCGACCGGACCTTGAGGCGCATCAGGTCTTTGCGCTTGGGATAGTTGAACATCCACAGGTCGCGCATCTCGACGCGGCCTTGCAGGAATTCATACATATCGTCGGCGGTAATGCCCTGATTCATCAGACGGTTGAAGCGCTTTTCGTCGACTTCCTCCATCTCTTCGAAAGTGTACCAGCTGTGGTATTCGGCGGTGCTTTCACCCCAGAACAGCAGCGGAATCTCGAACCGCACGGCCATGTGCATCACGCCTGCATAGATGCCGGTGTGGCAATGCCAGCAGAAATCGCCGCGACGCTTGAGGCTTTCCAGCATCAATTCGCGCACGACATGGAAACTGGGCTGGAATTCGACGACGTCGACGCCCAGCTTCTTAAAGACCATCGTGTTGTTTTCTTCGACCTTCGGGCGGTATCCCCAATGGTTGAAGCGCACGACCAGCGGCTTCAGCTTCAGCTTGCGGACGATATACCACAGCTGGAACACGCTGTCCTTGCCGCCCGAGAACGGCACGATGCAATCATACAGGCCCTTGTTGGCGTATTCTTCGATCAGGGCGTCAAGCTGGCGCTGGCGGTCGTCCCAGTCGATCGCCTCTTCCTTGTATTCCGACTGGCGGCAAACGCTGCAGACGCCTTCGGCGTCAAAGCTCAGCGTGTCGACGGTTTCGACGTTCAGGCAACGGGTACATCTTTTCATCATTGTTCTCCTTTGGAGAGGCCGGTTTCGGCGCGATGTTTCAAAATGGCTTCGATACAGAGGAAATCGACCAAGTCGTCGACCTCGAGGGATTTGAACCGGTCCGTCTCGATTCCCATCGTCTGGTCATGGCAAAAACCCCTGTTTTGCCGCAGGGCTTCGATGGTCGACAGATAGAAGCTGCCGTCAAGGGCGAAGACAGGGGTCAGATCCTGTCGTCTGGGGAGCGCGCCAAAGCTGCCGCCGGACATCGGCACGATCTTGCCGGTTGCGGCGTCACGGATCACGGCGAAGGCGTGGATGCTGGGTTTCCATGGCCGTGACACCGACTGCGGCCGTTAGCGAGGGGCTGGCGCACAAGGCGGCAATTGCAGCATCGATATCGCTGGCCTCGGTCATCGGCGATGTCGGTTCGAGCAGGACAAGAATGTCGAATTTCTCGCCACGCTCTTCGAAGAAATCGATGGCATGCAAGATGAAGTCGATGCTGGGCGATGTGTCCGATGCCAGTTCGGCAGGGCGCAGGAACGGCACATCGGCGCCATGCTTGCGACCGATCTCGGCATAGGCTTCGGAATCCGTTGACAGGACGACCTTGTCGACGAAGCGCGAGGCCAGCGCAGCCTCGATCGGCCATGCCAGAAGGGGCTTTCCCATCAATGGTCTGATGTTCTTGTTCGGCAAGCCCTTGGACCCCGATCGCGCGGGAACCAGAGCAATAACGCGTTTCGAGTCGATCATGTCGTCCTCGGGGCAAGCATGTCAGGGGCGTTGACGAAGCGCGCGCGCGCACGTTGCAGCACGCGGTCAACGATCTTCACGGCATAGAAACGCGGCTTCGAGCACCGGACGCCGTGCTTTTCCTGCGCGGCGCGGATCTCGTTGTTCTGACGCAGGATCGATTTATAATTCCCGCCCGTGGCACCGCCCGACCGCATCCGCACCCAGATTTCGGGGATGTAGAGCGAGCGCACTTCATGCGTGTAGAAGGTGCGCAGAAGAAACTCGTAATCCGCGGCCAGTCGATAGCTCAGGTCGAAATTGCCCACGCGGTCATACACCTCGCGGCGCAGGAAAACCGTGGGATGGGCCGGGATGAAACCGCTGGACAGGGCCTTGCGGGAAATCGGCTTGGAATGCCAATGCCGTTCGACAACATGGGTGTCGGTCGGGTGCACATAGACCAGATCGGCGTGGACGGCGTCGATCGACGGGTCTTCGAAGGCTTGCATGACACGCGACGCCACGCCGGGCGCGGCATAGTAATCGTCAGAATTGATGAAGCCGATGATCTCGCCGGTCGCGTGCGTCAGCCCCTTGTTATAGGCATCATAGATGCCCTTGTCGGGTTCGCTGACGATCTTGGTGATGCGGGTGCCGATGGTCTGGCAAATCTCGACAGTGTTGTCCTTCGAGGCACCGTCGATGATGATGTGCTCGATCTCGGGGTAGTCCTGCGCATTGACCGACCGAAGGGTATCCGCAACGGTTCCGGCGCTGTTGTAGCAGGCAGTCAGCAGCGTAAGCTTGCGCATCGATCAGTGTCCTTCATAGAGCCGCACTGGCCGTGCCAGCGGGGTGCCGTTTTGGTCTTTCGGCGACAATTGCAGGGGCTCGAGCTTGAGTTCGGCACGCAACACGTCGGCGACATGAAAACTCTGCTCACGCTTTTCGTCATAGCGCCCGTCGCAGAAGTATTCGAAAACGACGTCCTCCAGCGCGTAGAAGCCATGCGCCAGATGCGAGGCGATGTGGACCCAATCGGTTTCCGGCGAGATTTCTCGATACCAGATCACGCCGTCAGGGTCATCAGGGTCGGTCACGAAATCGAGGATACGCCCCGAAAGGACGCGAATGATCTTGTCCTGCGGCGACGGTTCGACCTGGCGATGCAAGCCACGGAACACGCCCTTCGCAGAGGTCGACCGTTTGAGGACGACATTTCCGACTTCGTAGAGGATCTTGATGTTTCCGCGCGCGTCACCAAGCGTGACGGGCGAATCGAGAAGCATTTTGAAAGGCATCGTGGTCACGCAAGTTTTCCGGCGAGGTTTTCAAGGGGCGCCCGTGCACCGTTGGATTGCGGCTGGGTATCTGGCCTGCGCCGCCCCGGACACAGATCCGGGGCAGTGCCTGTCGGCGTCAGCCTTCCAGTGCGACGGGAAGTTCCAAGCCATGCGCAAGGTTCAACGCGTGGCGGCGTGCGGTCCGGTGGTCTTCGGCGACCATTTCGCTGCACATCTCGCGCGCAGTGATTTCGGGCACCCAGCCAAGTTTCTCTTTCGCCTTCGTCGGATCGCCCAGCAGGGTCTCGACTTCGGCCGGACGGAAATAGCGCGGGTCGATCCGCAGCACGACGTCACCGGCCTTGACCTTGGGCGCACGATCACCGGTCACGCTTTCGACGATGGCGATCTCGTCCACCCCGGTGCCTTCGAACCGCAGCGTCATGCCAAGATCCTCGGCAGCCCAGCGAATGAACTCACGGACGGAATATTGCTTGCCGGTTGCGATCACGAAATCGTCCGCCACCTCTTGCTGCAACATCATCCACTGCATGCGGACATAATCGCGCGCATGGCCCCAGTCGCGCAGGGCGTCGATGTTGCCCATGTACAGGCAGGGTTCGAGGCCCATCGCGATATTCGCCAGACCGCGCGTGATCTTGCGCGTCACGAAGGTTTCGCCCCGGCGCGGGCTCTCGTGGTTGAACAGGATGCCGTTGCAGGCATACATCCCATAGGCTTCACGATAGTTGACCGTGATCCAATAGGCATAGAGTTTCGCAACAGCATAAGGGCTGCGCGGGTGGAACGGCGTGGTCTCGCGCTGCGGGATTTCCTGCACGAGGCCATAGAGCTCGGAGGTCGACGCCTGATAGAAACGCGTTTTCTTCTCAAGCCCAAGGAAACGGATCGCCTCGAGCAGGCGCAGCGTTCCGGTCGCGTCGACGTCAGCGGTGTACTCCGGCGATTCGAAGCTGACCGCAACATGGGACTGCGCACCCAAGTTATAGACTTCATCGGGTTCGATCTGCGCGATGATCCGGGTCAGGTTCGAGCTGTCCGTCAGGTCGCCATAATGCAGTTTCAGGCGCTGATGGTTAACGTGCGGATCCTGATAGATATGGTCGATGCGTTGCGTGTTGAAGGACGAGGCGCGGCGTTTGATGCCGTGCACTTCATAGCCCTTTTCAAGAAGAAATTCGGCCAGATAAGAGCCGTCTTGCCCGGTGATACCGGTGATCAATGCGCGTTTCGTCAAAAGTCGCTCCTGCAAAATCGTCGGCGAGTCGTCTTGCACTGTGAGGCAGGCCTACGCCGCGCTGTCCTGTCACAGAAATTGCGCCGAGTCGATCCGTTTCCCGGCGCAACGGGTGCATTGCTTGGCGCGAACCATCGCCGGTTCGGCAAGGACCAGAGGTCAGCAGGCGGGTAGCCTTTTCCGGAAACAATGGCAACCGCAATCGGGGCGTGCGGGGCGTCTGGACACGTGTTTGTGGCTCTTGCGGCACGTTCGCCAGATGGAGCCGCGTCGAAGCGATCGTGGCGACGGCCCGTCGATCGTGGTGCCGGTGGAGGGACTCGAACCCCCGACCTTCTGATTACAAATCAGCTGCTCTACCAGCTGAGCTACACCGGCCCGGATGCGGTGATAGCGGCAAATCGCGGCGTGCTCAAGCCGATTGGATGCGTGAATGATACTTGCGTGGCGCGACGCCTCGCGCTAGCCCGGGGGCATGCAGATCGCCTTGCACCTTGGGGTCAACAAGACCGACGAAGACCGCCTCGTGCGCTGTCTCATGCGCAACCGAAGCCTGTTGGCCGGTATGGGCATCGCCGTGCCCGCGCCGGGGGGATATCGGCAGCAATTGCGGCAGCTTGCCTTCGAGATGCGCAGCGAACCGACCAGCGCCGCGACGCAGGACGCGTTGCTGGATGGCCTGATCGAGGATGACGATATCGACAGGGTTGTGCTGTCGTCGGAGTTCTTCCTTGCGGTCCACCGCTGGGCCATCGTTCACAGCGCCTTCTACGGATCGGCGGGCGAGCGCGTCGAGCAGGTGCGCCACCTGTTCCCCGAGGCCGAATTCGAGATCTATCTGGCGATCCGCAATCCGGCGACGTTCTTGCCGGCACTGGCGGCCGATCCGCGCGCGGGCGGGCCCGAGGCGTTGATGGAAGGGGTGAACCCCCTTCTGATGCGCTGGTCCACGACCATCTCGCACATCGTCACGGCCAACCCCGGTATCCCGGTCACCGTCTGGACAGAAGAGGATGTGCCCGCCCTCTGGCCCGAGATCCTGAACATGGTGTCCGGTTACCCGATGGGCTCGACGCTGTCGGGGTGGCAGGATTGGTATGAACCGATGCTGAGCGCCGACGGCATGGCCGAACTTCGGCGCGAATTCCCGCAACCGCCGGCTGTCGATGGATCGGCGCGCGGTGTCTTGCAGGGGATTGCCCGGCGGCATCCCAATCCGGGTGCCGTGCCGCCGCCGCTGCCGATGCCGTATTGGACGCCCGATTATTGCGCGCGCCTGACCGATATGTACGAAGCCGATCTCGACATGCTGTCGGCCTTGCCCGGTGTCACGCTGCTTGAAGCCTGAGACGAGACCCCGGGCGCAGGCTCACTGCATGCCTAAGGCGGCTTTATACAGGTCGATCACCGCTTCTTCCTCGGCAATCTCGTCGGGCTTTCGCTTGCGCAGCGCAATAATCTTGCGCAGGGCTTTCGTGTCGTAACCGCGACCCTTGGCCTCGGCCATGACTTCCTTGAGCTGCTCGGCGATGTCTTTCTTTTCGGCCTCAAGGTGTTCATAACGTTCGACAAACTGGCGCAATTCGTCGGCCGTGACTTCATAACTGTCGATACCCATGGCGGTGACCCCGTGTTGAATTCGGCCTGTCCTAACTGTCACGAAATCCACATGCAAGGCTGCAATACTTGTGCTGTCCGGTCGAACATCGTATAGTTGTTAACGTTCATGCGCAATTTTCGGGAAATCACATGCAAGCGCTGATTTGGTTCGGAGCGTTTGTTACCAGTATCGGCATTCTTGGCCTGATCCTGACGGCGCGTTATGTCTGGCGCGTCAAGAATGCCGGCATGAGCGACGAGCTTATGCGGGCCGCATTGCAGCGCGGGATCCTGCATAACATGCTGTCGTTGTTTGTTGCCGTGATCGGCTTGATCATGGTTGTCTTGGCCATCGCGTTCGCCTGACGGGCGCAGCAAAGACACGGCGGACGGGGGCGATTGCCCCCGCGCCAATCTTGTGGGCCAAAAAAATCCGGTAATCGACTATGAAACCACAGCCGGCGACCCAGGCCGGATCACATGACGGGCATGGCCAACGATCAGCGGGTCGGGCGCGCCGACGATCTCAGGGTCTTTGCCCGGATAATCCAGTGACGACAGAAAGTGCTTCATGCAGTTCAACCGGGCGCGCTTCTTGTCCTTGGACTTGACGATCGTCCAAGGCGCATCGGCGGTATCGGTATAGAAGAACATCGCTTCCTTGGCGGCAGTGTATTCGTCCCACATGCCCAGACTGGCCTTGTCGATGGGTGACAGTTTCCACCGCTTGAGGGGATCGTTCTCGCGTTCCGAAAAGCGACGGCGCTGTTCTTCGGGCGTGACCGAAAACCAGTATTTGTAAAGCCGCACGCCCGACCGGACCAGCATCTGCTCGAAGACCGGGGCCTGCCGCATGAATTCGAGGTATTCCTCGGGCGTGCAGAAGCCCATCACCCGCTCGACGCCCGCGCGGTTATACCAGCTGCGATCATAGAACACCATTTCGCCCGCGGTCGGCAGGTGTTCGACATAGCGCTGGAAATACCACTGTCCGCGTTCACGTTCGGACGGTTTGTTCAGGGCGACGACACGGGCAAAGCGCGGGTTCAGGTGTTCGGTATAGCGTTTGATCGTGCCGCCTTTACCGGCAGCGTCACGGCCTTCGAACAGGATGACGAATTTCTGGCCCGTCTCTTGTGCCCAGATCTGGACCTTCAGCAGTTCCGCCTGAAGGCGCGCTTTCTCGATCTCGTAGGGCTTGCGCGCCATCTTGTAGGGGTAGGGATAATGCGCGCTTTCGAAGGCGGCGATCAGTTCCGAAACCGTCGGTTGCGCCTTGACGGTCCGCTGACGCGGTGCCTCAGCAACAGCCGGGGCTTCGGGCATCGGGGCGGCGGGCTCAAGGGTGGTAACGGTCTCGTCGGACATGCACAGACTCCTTTTCGAATGTCGAAACCCAGATACAGCAATTCGCTTTATCGTTCCTTGATCTGCCTCAATCCGGTTGTGAAGTTCGCGAATGACGCGAAACAAGGTCCTGTGACCAAGAGTCTCATGCGAAACATTCAACCACGCTTGTGTAATAATCTTGCGCGGGGTATTCACCAGCGACACGAAAACATCGGGCGGCGCCTCGCCCGGCCCTTGAACAGGAGGACCAAGCGTGAAAATCGGGGCCCCGAAAGAGATTTTCCCGGGTGAAAACCGGGTAGCCATGACGCCGGAGTCGGCGCTGCAGCTGCAAAAACTGGGACATAGCTGCGTCATCGAAAGCGGGGCAGGGGCTGCCGCCGGGTTCGAGGATTCGGCCTATGAAGCTGCGGGTGTCGAAGTGGTGAAAACTGCTGCCGCGCTGTTCAAGGCGGCCGAGGTCGTCGTGAAGGTCCGCGAACCCAACGACGCCGAGGTCAAGCGCCTGGGCAAAGGGCAGACGCTGATCTCGTTCTTCTGGCCGGCGCAAAACGAAGCGCTGCTGGAACTGGCCAAGGATCGCGGCGCGACCGTGGTTGCCATGGACATGGTTCCGCGGATTTCGCGCGCTCAGAAGATGGACGCGCTGTCGTCGATGGCCAATATCGCCGGTTATCGCGCGGTGATCGAGGCGGGCAACAGCTTCGGTCGGTTCTTCACCGGGCAGGTTACGGCGGCGGGCAAGGTTCCCCCGGCGAAAGTGCTGGTGGTGGGCGCAGGCGTCGCCGGTCTGGCCGCTATCGGCACCTCGACCAGCCTTGGCGCGATCACGCTCGCTTTCGACGTTCGCCCCGAAGTGGCCGAACAGATTGAATCGATGGGCGCAGAATTCGTCTATCTCGATTTCGAAGGCCAAGTGCAGGATGGCGCTGCCACGGGGGGCTATGCCGCCCCGTCGTCGCCCGAATTCCGCGAAGCGCAGCTGAAAAAGTTCCGCGAACTGGCCCCTGAGGTCGATATCGTCATCACCACGGCCCTGATCCCCGGTCGCCCGGCGCCCAAGCTGTGGACCGAGGACATGGTCGCGATGATGAAGCGCGGCTCGGTCATCGTCGATCTCGCTGCCGAGCGTGGCGGCAACTGCGATCTGACCGTCAAGGACGAGAAGATCGTGACGCCGAACGGTGTGACGATTGTCGGTTACACCGACTTCCCCAGCCGGATGGGCACGCAGGCCTCGACGCTGTATTCGAACAACATCCGCCATATGCTGACGGACCTCACGCCGGGCAAGGACGGCGTCATCAACCACAACATGGAAGATGACGTGATCCGCGGCGCGACCGTGACCCATGACGGCGCGATCACCTTCCCGCCGCCGCCGCCCAAGATTCAGGCGATCGCGGTGCAGAAGAAGGAAAAGCCGAAGGAACTGACGCCCGAGGAAAAGCGCGCGCAGGAAGTTGCCGCGTTCAAGGCGCAGACCCGTCAGCAGATCATGCTGCTGGCGATCGGTGGCGCGCTTTTGCTGGGTGTGGGCATGGTGGCCCCGGCCAGCTTCATGGCGCACTTCATCGTCTTCGTGCTGTCGGTCTATGTCGGCTTCCAGGTGATCTGGAGCGTTTCGCATTCGCTGCACACGCCCCTGATGGCCGTCACCAACGCAATTTCGTCGATCATCATTCTGGGCGCGCTGATGCAGATCGGCTCGGGCAGCTGGCTGGTGACGATCCTCGCCGCGCTTTCGGTCTTCATGGCCGGTATCAACATCTTCGGTGGCTTCATGGTCACCCGGCGCATGCTCGCCATGTTCCAGAAGTCGTAAGGAGAAGGCAGCCATGGAATACGGTTTCACCACGGCCGCTTACGTCGTTTCGGCGGTCCTCTTCATCCAGTCGCTGGGCGGCCTGTCGGGTCAGGAAAGCGCCAAGCGCGCCGTCTGGTATGGCATCGTCGGCATGGCGCTGGCGGTTCTGGCCACGCTTTATGGCCCCGGTGCGGGCAACTGGATGTTGTCGCTGGTCATGATCGCCGCAGGCGGTGTGATCGGCTGGTTTGTCGCGCAGCGCGTCCAGATGACCGAAATGCCGCAACTGGTCGCGGCGATGCACTCGCTCGTTGGTCTGGCGGCGGTGTTCATCGGCTTCAACGCGCAGTTCGAGATGGTCAATGTTGCCTCGGTTCTTGCCGATGCACCGACCACGCTGCGGGGCGCCGGTCTGCAAGCTTGGCTGCACGAACAGCATCTTGGGGCCTTCGCCCTGAAAGTGGCCGAGAAATCCGCCGCCGAACTCTCGGTCCTGAAGATCGAGGTTTTCCTGGGCGTGTTCATCGGCGCCGTGACCTTCACGGGTTCGGTCGTCGCCTATGGCAAGCTGGCAGGCAAGCTGACCTCGTCGGCGACCAAACTGCCGGGTGGCCATATGCTGAACGCGGCGGCTGCGCTGCTGTCGGTCCTGTTGCTGGTTCTCTATTTCCAGGGTTCGGGCACATGGACGCTGATCGCCATGACCCTGCTGGCCTTCTTCATCGGCTATCACCTGATCATGGGCATCGGCGGCGCCGACATGCCGGTCGTGGTGTCGATGCTGAACAGCTATTCGGGCTGGGCGGCGGCAGCCATCGGCTTCTCGCTGTCGAACGACCTGTTGATCGTGGTCGGCGCGCTCGTGGGTTCCTCGGGCGCGATCCTGTCCTACATCATGTGCAAGGCGATGAACCGCTCGTTCATCTCGGTGATCCTGGGCGGCTTCGGCGGCACCACGGGCCCGGCGATGGAGATCACCGGCGAGCAGATCGCCATCGACGCCGATGGCGTGGCCGCCGCGCTGAACGACGCGGACAGCGTCATCATCATCCCCGGTTACGGCATGGCCGTGGCGCAGGCGCAGCAGTCGGTTTCCGAACTGACCCGCAAGCTGCGCGCCAAGGGCAAGAACGTGCGTTTCGCCATTCACCCGGTCGCCGGGCGTCTGCCGGGGCACATGAACGTGCTGCTGGCCGAGGCCAAGGTTCCCTATGACATCGTTCTGGAAATGGACGAGATCAACGAGGACTTCCCCGAAACCGACGTGGCGATTGTCATCGGCTCGAACGACATCGTGAACCCAGCCGCGCAGGAAGACCCCAACAGCCCCATCGCCGGCATGCCGGTGCTGGAATGCTGGAAGGCCAAGCAGGTCTTCGTGTCGAAGCGCGGTCAGGGCACGGGCTATTCGGGCATCGAGAACCCGCTGTTCTACAAGGAGAACACGCGCATGTTCTATGGCGACGCGAAGAAGTCGATCGACGCGCTGCTGCCGATGATCGAATAATCATCGCACCCTGAGGAAAGAGAGACCCGCGCCCCTGTTGGTGCGGGTCTTTTTCGTTTTGAGGGGCCCTTTGCTCCGTGGCCGCGTCCTGCCCGAGGGCAGGTTACCGGGGCGACGGCCGGGTCGCGATGAAAAGGACGACACAGCCAAGAACGACCGCCTGGATCAGCAGCACCCGCGTCGGCACGCCGATGACGAGGCTGAGCGCAAAGGTGGCACCGATCATTCCCAGCGCCAGCGCCTTGGCCCGTGGGGCGATGGCCCCCTCGCGCCGCCAGTCGCGGATCGGCGGCCCCAGACGCGGGTGCTCTACCAGCCACATCTCGACCTTGGGCGACGAGCGGGCAAAGCAGAAAGCGGCCAGCAGCAGGAAAGGCGTCGTCGGCAGCAGCGGCAGGAACACGCCGACGATGCCCAGCACCAGCGCGACCCCTCCAGCGACAAACCAAAACGCGCGCAGCATGCCTGTTCTCCTCGTTCAGGCACAGATAATCCGCGCGCCACGGGTTGAACAGCCCCTGCCGCGAGGTCGGTGTTGACTGTGCGCGCCAAGATGATTTCCTGCGGATCGGAGGGATCCCATGCCGCTGACCATTCTGTTGCCCATCGTCGTTCTCGGAATCGCGGGGATCGCGATCTTGTTGCACCTGACCGGGCATTCCGCGCCCGTCATTCTGCGCGACGCGGCGCAGGTTCGCCGGGAATGGGCCCGGCACTTCCCGGCCGACCCGCCCGACGCCGTCTGGTGGACGCCCGAGGTGGCGCTGGTGCGCTTGTCCGACGGGTTTGGCCTGTTGGGCCGCATGGGCGCCGATACCGTGGCGCATCGTTTGGCGCGGCTGGAGCCCGCGCCGGGCGGCCTTCGGGCAGGGTTCGCGGATTTTGCCTTTCCCGACCGCCACCTGACTCTCTCGGATTCGCAGCGCGACGAATGGCTCGCGCAATGGAGGAACCGCCATGCCTGATTACCCCGCCGTCGTCGATTGGGCCGTGCCGGTCTTCGTTCTCGCGATCCTGATGGAATTCGCGTGGATCCACCTGCGCCGCCGTGGGGGCCGATACGAGACGCGCGACGCCCTGACCTCGCTGTTGATGGGAGCCGGCAACGTGGCCGAGGGGATCCTGCTCGGCTTCGTCGGCTGGTGGGTCCTGATGGCCCTGTGGCGGATCACGCCGCTTGACCTCGGCACCTCGTGGGCGGTGGTCGCGCTGTGCTTCGTCCTCGACGATCTGCGATATTACTGGGTGCATCGCATCGGGCACCGCTCGCGCTGGGTCTGGGCCAGCCATGTGAACCACCATTCCAGCCAGCACTACAACCTGACCACGGCGCTCAGGCAGACGTGGACGGGCACCATCACCTTCATGGTGATCCTGCGCGCGCCGCTGGTCCTGCTGGGTTTCCACCCGGCGATGATCGTCTTTGTCGGCGGGCTGAACCTGATCTATCAGTTCTGGATCCACACCGAGGCCATCGGTCGGATGCCCCGCTGGTTCGAGGCGGTCATGAACACCCCCTCGCATCATCGCGTGCACCATGGCCGCAATCCGCGCTACCTCGACAGCAACTATGCGGGTGTCTTCATCATCTGGGACAAGTTGTTCGGCACCTTCGTCCCCGAACTCGATGACGACAAGCCGGAATACGGGCTGGTGCACAACATCGGCACCTTCAACCCGCTGCGCGTGGCTTTCCATGAATGGGTGGGCATTCTGCGCGATGTCTCGCGGCGCGGCATCACCATGCGCCACCGTTTGTATTATGCCTTCGCCCAACCGGGCTGGAGCCACGACGACAGCCGCGAAGACAGCGCCGCCATCAAGCGGCGTTACCTTGCAGCCCATCCCGAACAGCGCGGCACCCCGGGTTTCGACGAGCCGTGAGGGCCCTCTCATCTGTCCGGAAATATCCCGGGGGGTGAATTTGCTGAAAGCAAAGAGGGGGGCAGAGCCCCCCTCCCGCGTCTTCCCAACCGTCGATCGTTCAGTGCGCGGCGGTGACCGCGCGCCTTGTCATCACGCCGCACAGATGGGCGCGGTATTCCCGCGTCCCGTGCAGGTCGTCAATCATCCGGTCCGCCGGCGCCGCAAGGCCGTTCAGCGCGTCGGCACTGAAATTCGCGCTCAGCGCCGCCTCGGCTTCGGCCCAGCGGAACACCCCGCCTTCGGACGCGCCGGTGATCGCCACCCGCACGCCGCTCGCGTATTGCGCGACGAAGGCACCGGTCAGCGCAAAGCGCGACGCCGGTTGGTTGAACTTGGCATAGGCCGCCTTTGTCGGAATCGGGAACCGCACCGAGGTGATGATCTCGCCCTCGTGCAGCGCGGTTTCGAACAGCCCGACAAAGTAATCGTCGGCCGCGATCTCGCGCTGGTTGGTGACGATGGTCGCACCCGAGGCCAGCGCCGCCGACGGATAGCAGGCCGACGGG
The DNA here is from genome assembly GCA_041397065.1 of Paracoccaceae bacterium. Classification (GTDB taxonomy): domain Bacteria; phylum Pseudomonadota; class Alphaproteobacteria; order Rhodobacterales; family Rhodobacteraceae; genus Pararhodobacter. Next base: position 52,645 of record JAWKXG010000009.1, read on the forward strand.
TCGTTGTTGGCCAGTGACCCGCCGATGGTGCCGCGATTGCGCACCGCCGGATCGCCGATCCCGCCCGCCAGCGCCGCAAGCGCCGGATAATGGGCCGCGGCTTCGGCGGCGACCACCGCGTGCGGTGTGGCCGCGCCGATGACCAGCGTGTCGCCATCGCGGCAGACGCCCTTGAGCTCTGGGATGCCGGTCAGCGAGACCAGCGTCGCCGGTGCGTTCAGGCGCTGCTTCATCGTTGGCAGCAGGGTTTGCCCGCCCGACAGGGCCTGCGCCTCGTCGCCCGCAAGGGCGGCGACCGCATCGGCAAGGGTGGACGGTTTGACGAAGTCGAAGTTGTACATTCCCGGCCCCCCTTATTTGGCCTGCATCGCCGACCAGACGCGCGAAGGCGTCAGCGGCATGTCGATATGAGAGACGTGCGTAAGTCCACCCCGGTGCAGGGCGTCGATCACGGCGTTCACCACGGCAGGCGGCGACCCGATGGCCCCGGCCTCGCCGCAGCCCTTGACGCCCAGCGGGTTGTGGGTGCAGGGCGTGACGCAGCTGTGGTCGACCGTATAGGCGGGAACGTCGTCGGCGCGCGGCATCGCGTAGTCCATGAATGAACCCGTCACCAACTGACCGTTTTCGTCATAGGTGCAGCTTTCCAGCAGCGCCTGCCCGATCCCTTGGGCCAGCCCGCCATGCACCTGACCTTCGACGATCATCGGGTTCACCACATTGCCGAAGTCATCGGCGGCGGTGAAGGACAGAACATCGACCTTGCCGGTTTCGGGGTCCACCTCGACCTCGCAGCCATAGGCCCCGGCGGGGTAGGTGAAGTTCGACGGGTCATAGAACGCCGTTTCCTCCAGCCCCGGTTCAAGGTTCTCCAGCGGATAGTTGTGCGGCACATAGGCGGCCAGCGTGACGCCCGCCCAGTCCACCGATTTATCCGTGCCCGCGACGCTGAACTTGCCGTCTTTCAACTCGATATCGGCTTCGGAGGCTTCCAGCAGGTGGGCCGCGACCTTCTTGGCCTTGTCGATGATCTTGTTGGTGGCGCGCACCAGCGCCGAGCCCCCGACAGCCAGCGAGCGCGAGCCATAGGTGCCCATGCCCATCGGTGTGTTCGAGGTGTCGCCATGGACGATCTCGACCTGGCCGGCGTCGATGCCGATCATCTCGGCGACGACCTGCGCGAAGGTGGTCTCGTGGCCCTGACCATGCGAATGCGAGCCGGTGAAGACGCTGATCGAGCCGGTGGCATTCACGCGAACCGTCGCGCTTTCGTAAAGACCGGCGCGGGCGCCCAGTTGCCCCACCAGATTCGACGGCGCGATGCCGCAAGCCTCGATGTAATGGGCGATACCGAAGCCGCGCAGCTTGCCGCGCTTCTTCGATTCCTCGGCCCGGGCGGCAAAGCCCGCGTAATCCGAAAGCGCCAGCATCTTGTCCATCGTCGCGTCATAGTTCCCGGTGTCGTATTCGACGGCCACGGGCGTGGCATAGGGGAACTGGTCCGGTTGGATGAAGTTCTTGCGGCGCAGCTCGATCGGGTCAACGCCCAGTTCCCGCGCCGCCTTGTCGACCAGACGTTCCAACTGGAACGTCGCCTCGGGCCGGCCTGCGCCGCGATAGGCGTCGACGGGCACGGTGTTGGTGAACACCGCCTTCACGTTCACATAGATCAGCGGGGTCTTGTAGTTGCCCGCCATCAGTGTGCCGTGCAGCCACGTGGGCACCGACGGCGCGAAGGTCGACAGATAAGCCCCCATGTTCGCATAGGTTTCGGTGCGGATCGCGGTGAAGTTATGGTCGGCATCCAGCGCCAGTTCGATCTTGGTCACATGGTCGCGACCCTGTGCGTCCGAGATGAAGGCCTCGGACCGGCTGGCCGTCCATTTCACCGGCTTCTTCAGCTTGCGCGCGGCGAAGGTGCAGAAGGCTTCCTCGGCATAGTGGAAGATCTTCGAGCCGAAGCCGCCGCCCACATCCGGTGCGACGACGCGCAGCTTGTGCTCGGGGATGCCCAGCACGAAGGCGCCCATCAGCAGGCGGATCACATGCGGGTTCTGCGAGGTGGTGTAGAGCGTGGACATATCGTTCCACGGGTCATAATCGCCGACGGCCACGCGCGGTTCCATCGGGTTCGCGACAAGGCGCTGGTTCACCAGTTCCAGCGATACGGTGTGCGCGGCCTTCTCGAAGGCCTCGTTGACGGCGCCCTTGTTTTCCTCGACGAAGCCCCAGTCATAGCACAGGTTCGACGTCAGATCGTCGTGCACCTTGGGCGCACCTTCGGCCAGCGCGGCCTTCATGTCGACGGCGGCGGGCAATTCGGTGATGTCGACCTCGATGGTCTCTGCGGCATCGCGCGCCTGTTCCAGAGACTCAGCGACCACAACAGCGATCGGGTCGCCGACGTGGCGCACCTTGCCTTGGGCCAGCACGGGGTGCGCGGGTTCCTGCATCGGTTGGCCAAAGCGGTCGGTGACCTGCCAGCCGCAGGGCAGGCCGCCCACGCCCTCGAAATCGGCGCCGGTAAAGACGCGCACGACACCCGGCATGCCTTGGGCGGTGCTGCTGTCAATCGCGTTGATCCGGCCGTGCGCCACCTGGCTGCGCAGGAAATACGCATGCAGTTGGCCACGCAGGTTGATGTCGTCGGTATAGCGTCCGTTCCCGGTCAGGAACCGCAAATCCTCGCGCCGCTTGGTGCTGGCGCCAATGCCACCGTCTTTGGGCATGTGATCCTCCCTAAATTTCCGTTTGGCGAGGCGCGCGCGCCCCGCACCCGATCATTCCGCGGCGACGCCCATACCGGACACATCCTGCCCGCTGGCTGCCAGAACCGCCTTGACGATGTTGTGGTAGCCGGTGCAGCGGCAGATGTTGCCTTCGAGGTAGTGACGCACCTCGGCCTCGGTCGGCTTGGGGTTTTCGGCCAGAAGCGCGGCGGTCGACATTACCATACCCGGGGTGCAGAAGCCGCATTGCAGGCCGTGGTGATCCTGAAAGGCCTGTTGGATCGTGCCAAGGCTGCCATCGGCATTCGCCATGCCTTCAATCGTGGTGACGCTGGCGCCCTCGGCGTCCATCGCCAGCATGGTGCAGCTTTTTACTGCCTTGCCGTCGACATGGACGACGCAGGCCCCGCACTGGCTTGTATCGCAGCCGACATGCGTTCCGGTCAGTTCCAGCGCCTCGCGCAGGAAGTTGACCAGCAAGGTCCGGCCCTCAGCCTCGGCCGAAACGGACCGGCCGTTCACCGTCATGGAAATCTTTGTCATGAATCCCTCCCTTAGGACGCGCGAAGTTAAGCACGGCTCGGAACGCGACGATATGCCACCTTAGGACTAGTCGGCAGGGCCGGGGATTGCCGCGGGCGCGGGCGGCTGGGGATTTCCTTGAGCAATCCGCCAACACCCATCGCCATGATGTCGGCTGCTGTCACCGGAACACCGCAGACGATGCGTTCCAGCACCCAGTCGGCCCCGTTCAGCGCGGGGCTGCGCGCGCATCCGGGCAGGCCGATAACCGGCGTCGAGCACAGAGTGCCCAGAAACAGCAGGTTGCCCGGGTCGACCGGCATCCCGAAATGTTCGACCCGCCCACCGGCCCGCACCAGCGCCGCTGGCGCCGTATCGCGGATGTCCGATGTGGCCGAGGCGGTAAGGATCAGGATCAGCCCCGTCTCTGCCGCGCCGAGCGCCTGCGCGAGGGGGGCCTCGTCATGTGGGACAAGGATGTGGTCGGTCAGGGGCACATCCAGCCGCGCAAGGCGTTCTGCGGTCACGCGGCGGCCTTTGTCACCGAGGGGGGCCGCACCCACCTGTGTTTCGATCAGCACCGCCCCGGTGACGGTCGGGCGCGACAAGGACAGCGCGTTGGCGCCGGTCGCGCAGGCGGCCTGCACGGCGGAGACGGCGACGCCGTAAGCGATGATCTTGACGGTGGCAACCATCCCGCCCGCGTCCATACGGTGCAGGGGCGGCACCGTTGCGACGGTGATCGCCGGGTCGATGGTGTTGAGGCGCGCGATGGCATCGGCGTCGATCCGCACGAGCCCCGGCGCGGCGGCGGTAATGTTCACCCGCCCGGTTCCCACGGCCTGCACCGACAGGTTCGCGGCGGCAGGGTCGGGGACGAGGGCCCGGGCCAACGCGAGGGCGGCCGTGTCTTCGTCCATGTCCCCCGGTTCCAGCCGCGCCACGGTGACCATGGCGTGCCCGGCGTCGGCCAAGGCCCGTAGATCAGCGCCGTCCAGCACCTTGCCCTTGCGCAGGCGTCCGCCGGGCAGGGGTTCGGAGTGGGCAAGGATCGCGCCCTCGGCCTGATCCAGCGGGACGGCGCCGAAGATCATGTCGGGCGCCTGAGCGTATCGACGATCTGCGCCAGCGCCGAGACGGCGATCTCGGCCGGGGTTTTGGCACCGATGTTCAGGCCAAGGGGGGCATGGATCCGGGCGATGGTTTCCTCGTCCATGCCCTTGGCGCGCAGGCGTTCGACGCGCTTGGCGTGGGTGCGCGTCGATCCCAGACACCCGATATAGAACGCGTCCGATGCCAGTGCCGTTTCGATGGCAGGGTCATCCAGCTTGGCGTCATGGGTCAGTGTCACGACGGCGGTGCGGCTGTCCAGCCCCTCGGCGCGGACGGCATCGTCGGGCCATTCATGCGAAAGACGGGTCCCGGGAAATCGATCCGGGCTGGCGAAGGCCTCGCGCGGGTCGATGACCACCGGGTCGAAGCGTGCAAGTCGCGCCATGGGCACCAAGGCCTGCGCGATATGCACCGCCCCGATCACGAGCAGGCGCAGCGGTGGGTTGAACAGGGTGATGAATTCGCCCGACTCCTCCAGCCCAGAACGATCTTCGCGGAAACGCTGCGGCGCGTCGGCTGGGGTCAGCAGGCGCCGCGACCACGCGTCGGGGTTCAGGCCATAGGCCAAGGGGCGGCGGGCGGCGCGGGCGGCGACGATCTCGGCCAGCAGGTCGGCTGGCAGGGCAGGGCCCACCGGTTCGACCAAGATGCGGATCTCGCCGCCACAGGCAAGGCCGACGTTGAACGCAGTCTCGTCGCTGACCCCGTAGGTCAGGATACGCGGGCGCCCGTCGAGCAAGGCATCAAGCGCCTCGGTGACGACCGCGCCTTCGACGCAACCGCCCGAGACCGAGCCCATGATCTCGCCCTCGCCGGAAATCGCCAGTTGGCTGCCGACCTGACGCGGGGCAGAGCCCCATGTTCCCATGACCGTCGCCAATGCGGCGCCGCGTCCGTCACGGTGCCATGCAAGCGCGATTTCCGGGATCTGGTCGTGGGCGAGGGGATCGGGCATTGGTTACTCCAGCAAGGCGGCGACGCTGTCGGGGGCGACGACATGCGCATTATGGGGCAGGCCGGGAAGGAAAACCGTCCCGGGGTCGATCGCGCGCAGCGTAGCCGCATTGGTCATCGGGTCTTCGGTCCCCGTGGCCAGCCGCAACGGGCACCGCACGGCGCGCAAGATGTCCTCGGTCGAGGGGCCGGCGCAGGCAAAGACGCCGGGCGCGATGGTCGTTTCCCATGCATCCCCGACCGCGCGCACGCCGCGTGCGGCTTCGGGTGCATCGGCGCCCACCAACCCGTGCAATCCTGCCGCTTTCAGATAGCGTTCTTCGGCTTCGCCCCGGGTTGCGAAGCGCCGCGCGGGTTTGGCCGCGAGAGCGTGGGAAAAGGCGACATCCGTTTCGGGCCAATCGGTCTTGACCCCAAGGCGACCACGCGCGCTGGCGGCGGCAAAAGGCCGTTTCCCCAGCATCGCCGCCAAGGCACCGCCAAAGGAATGGCCCAGCAAGTGAACATGCGCGCGGTCCTCATCGGCAATCAATGCGGCGATATCTGCGGCGTGCTGACCGATCCAAAAGGGCCCGTCCGACGCCGATCCGCCATGGCCGCGCAGATCGGGCGCGACCCAGCGCCGGCCCTGCTGCGCGACACGCGATGCGACCCGGTGCCAGACCGCGCCGGTCGCCGCCAACCCATGCAGCAGCACGACGAGGTCGCGCCCCGTCCCGCCGCGATCGACATGGGTGATCCCGCTCATGCTGTTCTCCTGCGTTGAAACCGGGGTCTGCAGTGCACTATGACAGGTCGCGCGCGCGATGCCAGCACGACCTTCCGCCAACGCGGCGCCTGATGACCGCGTTGTTCTCGGGCCGCCCTAACGCGGTGAGGGTTGTTCGGTGCTACCCGCCGTTCATCATCGCCATCAGGCGGGCCTTTTCACCGTGATCCGCCGGGTCGGACAAGGCCTCGGCCAGAGCTTGCAGCGAGGCGATGGAGTGACTGGCCCGGAACGTGTCGACATGCGGCAGCATAGCCTTCACGCCCTGCGCGCGTGGGGCGAATCCGTCCCAACGCAACAAGGGGTTCAACCAGATCAGCCGCTTGGTCGATAGGTGCAGACGCTCCATCTCGCGCGCAAGCAGGCTGGCATCGTCGCGGTCGAGGCCGTCGGTGATCAGCAGCACAACGGCGCCCTGACCCAGCACCCGGCGCGACCAGTCGCGGTTGAATTCATGCAGGCAGGCCCCGATGCGGGTGCCGCCCTGCCAGTCGCGCGCCTCGTGCCCGGCGGCTTTCAAGGCCGAGTCGGCGTCGCGGGTGCGCAAATGGCGGGTGATGTTCGTCAGCCGGGTCCCGAAGGTGAAGGCATGAACCTTGGCCCAGCCTTGTCCCTGCTTGTTCGCGACCGAATGCACGAAATGAAGAACCATGCGGGAATAGGACGCCATCGACCCGGAAATGTCGCATAACACGATCAGCGAGGGCCAGCGCGTTGCCGGGCGGCGGCGGGCAATCGCCGTTATCTCGCCGCCGGTGCGCGTGGCAAGGCGCAAGGTGCGCCGCCAGTCGGCCCGGCGACCGGCCCCATCGGCAACCAGCCGGCGCGTCTGGATCGGTTTGACCGGCAGGCTCAGGCGCGCCAGCATCCGTTTGGCCTGCGCCGCTTCGTCGGTCGACATCTGTTCGAAATCGAGGGTGCGCAGTTTCTCGTCGCCCGAGGCGGTGAACGAGGCGTCGATCTCGATCTGGGTGTCCTCGTCGTCGGGGGTGGTTTCGGTGCGGGGGGGCTCTGGCGCTTCCGCACCGTCCAGCAGGGCCTCGGCGGCGCGTTTGGCGGCTGCGGCTGCGGCGGTTTCCTCTTGAACGCCGCGGACGGCGGGCAGCATCAGCGACATCATGTGTTCCATGTATCGCGGATCGCGCCAGAACAGCCGGAAGACCTGCCCGAAGACCTGCCGTTCTTCGGGTCGGTTCACGAAGCAGGCATGCAGCGTCCAGTAGAAATCCCGCTGCGAGGTAAAGCCAGCGGCGGCGACAGCCTCGATCGCGGTCAGGACACGCCCGGGGCCGACCGGCAGACCCGCCTTGCGCAGGGCACGCGCGAAATGGGTCAGGTTCTCGACGAGGCGCGGAGAGTCGGGAAGTGCGAGATCAGGGTATTCGGGCATGAACCCAGCCTTGTCGCAGGGGGAGAGGCCGGGGGTTTCACACCCCCGGACCCCCGTGGGATATTTTCGGACAGATGATAGGCATCACGCGGGTGCAAGGGATTTGCGCGTTTCTTCCAGCAGGCGGCGCGCCTCGGAGCCTTGGAGGCGGGCGATGTCGTCTTGATATTTCAAGATCGCACCCAGCGTGTCGGCGATCACTTCGGGCGAGAGAGATGACATCGAGGGCGAGCAGGCATTTGGCCCAGTCGATCGTTTCGGCAACGCCGGGTTTCTTGAACAGATCCTCGGTGCGCAGGCGCTGGACGAAGGCCACGATCTCGCGGCTGAGGTGGCCGAAGCTTCGGGGACGCGGGCGTTGAGGATGTCGATCTCGCGCGCGAAGTCGGGATAATCGACCCAGTGATACAGGCAGCGGCGCTTCAAGGCGTCATGCACCTCGCGCGTGCGGTTCGATGTCAGGATGACGATGGGCGGTTCGGGCGCCTTGATCGTGCCAAGTTCAGGGATCGTCACCTGAAAATCGCTGAGCGCTTCGAGCAAGAAGGCCTCGAACGGTTCGTCGGTTCGGTCGATTTCGTCGATCAGAAGAACCGGCGCGCCGCCGTCTTGCGGGCGCATGGCTTGCAGCAAGGGGCGTTCGATCAGGTAGTCGGGGCCGAAAACGGCGGTCTTGAGCGTGTCGCGGTCGGCGCTGTCCGAGGCCTCGGCGGCGCGGATCGCGACCATCTGGGCGGCGAAGTTCCATTCATAGACGGCCGACGCGGCATCGAGACCTTCATAGCATTGCAGGCGGATCAGCCGGCGACCCAGCGCGGCGGCGATGGCCTTGGCGATCTCGGTCTTGCCGGTGCCGGCCTCGCCTTCGAGGAACAGCGGACGGCCCAGGCGCAACGCGAGGAAGCTGACCGTGGCCAGCGCGCGGCCGCAGACATAATCCTGTGCCGCCAGAAGCCCTTGCACCTCGTCGATGCTGGCGATCGTCGAATGGCTCACGCTGTGTTCCCCTCCGGTTGGGCCGCGCGGCGGTTGGCGGAGCGCGGCGTCGCGGTCATGCTGACGAGGCTGCCGGGCGCGGTCAAGCGTGCCAGAGCAATATGCGACCAATTGGCGAGAGCCTCAGCGACCCGCCTGCGCCACGAACCTTTCGAGGAGGCGCGCATCAAGGGGTTTGTAAAGCAAGGGTGCCCCGGCGCGCGCGGCGCGCAGGCGCCACGCCTCGGAGCGGTTGGCGCTGAGGATGCGCGCGCGCAACGGGCCGAAACGCTGAACGAGGGCTTGCACGAGGGACAGGCTGGCCTCTTCGTCCTCGGCGCGGGCATCGATCAGAACGAAGTCGGGGGCGATGCCGATTTCGTCCATCAGGTCAAGGGCGTCGCGGGCGTCCGCGGCATCCAGCACATTAACGCCCCAGCCTTCGAGAAGATGCGACAGGGCCGGGCGCATTTCAGGGTCGCGCGCGACCAGAAGGCCAATCAGATCGGTGCGCAGTTCAGGGCGCGCCGTCGGTACGGGCGGGGCGGCGGGGGCCGGTGCGTCGGCCTCGGCGCCCAGATGCACCACGAAGCGCGAGCCGAACCCCATCCGGGTGTTCAAGGTGACGGCATGACCCAGCAAGGCGCAGGCGCGTTCGACGATCGCCAGACCCAGACCGAGCCCCTCGGCGGCGGAGGCGCGCGCGTTCAGCCGGTGGAATTCGCGAAAGATCGCGTCGCGTTCGTGCTCCGGGATGCCCGGGCCTGTGTCGACGACCTCGATCCGCAACCCCCCGCTGCCCCGGCGCAGGCAGACCAGCACGCCCCCGGCTTGCGTATAGCGCAAGGCGTTACTTACGAGGTTTTGCAGGATCCGGCGCAGCCATGTCGGATCGGTCTCGGCGGCGGCGTCGGTGGGCACGAAGCGCAGACTCAGGCCCTTCTCGGCGGCCATCGGGGCGAATTCCTCGTGCAGGCGCGTGAACAGCGGGTTCAGGGGCGTGACCGTCCGGTTGACCGCAAGCTTGCCGCTTTCAAGGCGCGAGATGTCCAGAAGCGCGTCGAGGATGGCCTCGACCGATTGCAGGGCCGACATGGATTTGTCGAGCGCCGACACCGCGCGCGGCGACAAGGCTTCGTCGGCCATCGAGGCAAGGAACAGCTTGGCCGCTGACAGCGGTTGCAGCAGGTCGTGGCTGGCGGCGGCGACGAAGCGCGAACGCGAGGCATTGGCGCGTTCGGCATGGGCAAGCGCGTCGCGCAGTTCCAGCGTGCGGGCGGCGACATGGGCCTCGAGGGTTTCGTTGGCGCGGCTCAATGCGTCGATGGCGCGGCGCTCGGCGGTGATGTCGGCGAACGAGATCACGAAGCCTCCGTCGGGCATCTCTTGGGCGAAGGCGTCCAGCACCACGTCCCCGTCGCGGCGGATCTCGAATCGCAGGGGCGGGCGGGGGCTTTCGCGTTCGACCCAGTCGAGCAGCCGCGCGACGCGGGTGCCTTCGACCGTGGTCAGCCTCTCGGCGAGCCGTGCGACGAGGTCGGAAAAGGCCGAGCCGGTGCGGAACCGCGCGCGGCTGATCGCCAACAGTTCGGCCGCCCGTTCGTTCCAGCCCACCAGCCGCGCCTGATCGTCGAAGATGCAGACGCCTTGATGGATATGGTCCAGCGTCGCGCGCACGATGCGGGCCTGATCGTCCAGCAGGCGCCCGCGGGCCTCGCGTTCGGCGCGGATGATGTCGGTGACATCGGTTTGCAGGATCACGGTGCCGCCGTCGCGGGTGCGGTGTTCCGAGACCTGCAACCAGCAATCATCCTGCAAGCGCACGGTAAAGACGGCGCTGCGCTCGCCGTGTCGTGCTAAGCGCGAGACCGCCCAGTCAGAGGGGCTCATGCCATCGGGGAGATACAGGGCCGACGCATGGCTGACGGCATCGACGTATTCGGCGAAGGAAAGGCCGGGGCGCAACCATGGGCGCACATCCCCCAAGGGGATGCCAAAACGCGAGTTGCACATGACAAGGCAATCGGCGGCATCGAACAGGGCAAACCCTTCCTGAATGGTTTCGATCGCGTCGGACAGGTTGCGCCTTGCGGCCACGGCCTCGCGGTTTGCGGCTTCGAGGCGGGAGTTCGAGGTGTGCAGCAGGTCCAGCGCGTCTTCGAGTTCGCGCGTGCGGGTGCGCACCTGGTCTTCCAGCAAGGCAGCGCGTTCGAACTGTGCATAGGCGGCGCCGGAATGGTCGGTGTCTTGCTCGACCCGGCGCATGAGCGCTTCGACGATGGTCATCAGCTTGTCGACTTGACGGACAGGCGGATCGGCCGGGTTCAGAAGGCGGCGCGCGATGTCGTGGGTCATGCGCGGCCTCGCGGCGGGTAGATCGCGACGCCCGTCATCGTTTGGTTCACATGCATGCCGTTGAACTGCTCGCCATAGGTCGAAAAACCGATCACGCCCGCCTCGGCCAAGAGTGAGGAGATTCGGCCACCTTGTTGCTTTTCCTCGGCCTCGGTCCGGCGCAACATGCAGTCGCAGGCAAGGATCGCTGCGGGTTGTCCGGGCAGGGACAGTTGGGCGAATTGCGCCCGCAGGTGGCGTTCCATGTCCTCAGATTCTGCGAGTGTCAGCACCAGCCCCTCGTCGATCGCCGAAAAGAAGATCAGGTCGCCGTTGTCATCGACCTGCCGGATCGACCGGACATGATGCCGCCCGCCGATGCGCACGACGACCGGGTGCGCGGCAAAGGTAAAGGGTGTCAGTTGCGCGGGGTCTTTGCCCAAGATGCGCGCAAATTCCTGCGCGGCGGGTTCGGCGTTGATCTGCTGCACGATGCGCCGCGACGGGTCCGCCCGTGTCACGACCATCCGCGTGGCGGTGGGGCGGAAGTGGTCGAACTTGAAGACGCGGATCGGGCAGTCGGTCCGCAGCACGGCCACGACCGCCGCGTTGCGCAGCGCGCGCGCCCCGTGGAAAACACGCGTTTCCAGGAACCGGTCACCATCAGCGGCTGACCCGCCGAACAGCGGTGTCGCCCCGAGCCCGGGGGCAAGGGTTGCGGCCAGTTCGTCTTCCTTGGTGGACAGGCCATCGACCAGCAGGAAGGCGAATTCGTTGTCCAGATCGGGTGCAGCGCTGGCCAGCTCGCGACGACGGCGGATCAGGTCGTTCACCACGTCGTTGCTGTCCAGATGGCCGAGATCCTCGATCAGCTTTACATTGGCGGCAAAATTCCGGGCCGACACCGCCATGGCAACGATCATTCCTTCGGCATAGCCGGTTCGGGTGATCTCGCCTGCCGTGGTGCAGCCGATCAGCGGAACGCCCGGCAGCGCCTCGGCCAAGGCGGCCAACAGCGGCTCGGGTGCGACCTGCGGTGTCGCGAAAACAATGACCAGCGCATGGGGTCCGGGCCCCAAGCCGTCCAGCAGGGTTCGGACGCGGTCCGGGGCGTTGGCCGGGGCCTCGGCGCGGGTGGTTACCGGGTCGATCATGCTGCTGCGCCCCTCCCAAGGCCGGGTCAGGCTAGGGGGTGGCGACGCCGAAAGCAAGACGCCCGCCCCATGGGGGGCGGGCGACATGCAACCTATGGGGCCGCTGTTATTTCAGGGCCTTGCAGAAGTTCTGGATGCGGGTGCAAGCTTCGGTCAGGGCCTTGTCCGACGTCGCATAGCTGACGCGGAAGTTCGGGCTGAGACCGAAGGCCGAGCCGAACACGACCGCCACGCCCGTTTCTTCCAGCAGCGCCTTGGCGAAGGTTTCGTCATCCTTGATCACCGTGCCCGCCGCCGAAGTCTTGCCGATGCAGCCCGAGATATCGGGATAGACATAGAACGCGCCTTCAGGCTTGGGGCAGGTGATGCCGGGCGCAGCGTTCAGCATGTCCACCACCAGATTGCGGCGGCGCTGGAAGGCCTCGCGGAAGGGCCCAAGGAAATCTTGCGAGCCGTTCAGCGCCTCGAGCGCCGCGTATTGCGAGATGGACGAGGGGTTCGAGGTGCTCTGCGACTGGATCGTCGCCATCGCCTTGATCAACGCCACAGGACCCGCGGCATAGCCGATCCGCCAGCCGGTCATCGCATAGGCCTTGGACACGCCGTTGCAGGTCAGCGTGCGGTCATAGAGGCCCGGTTCGATCTGCGCGGGCGTGACGAATTAGAAATCGTCGAACACAAGGTGTTCGTACATATCGTCCGACATGATCCAGACATGCGGGTGCTTCATCAGCACATCGGTCAGCGCCTTGAGTTCGGCGCGCGAATAGCCCGCGCCCGTGGGGTTCGACGGCGAGTTGAAGATGAACCACTTCGTCTTGGGCGTGATCGCGGCGTCAAGCTGTTCGGCGGTGATCTTGAAATCGGTTTCCAACTTGGCGGTGATGGTCACCGGCGTGCCACCGGCCAGCAGCACCATATCGGGATACGACACCCAGTAAGGCGCGGGGATGATCACCTCGTCGCCGGGGTTCAGCGTCGCGACCAGCGCGTTATACAGGATCTGCTTGCCGCCGGTGCCGATGCTGACCTGGTTCGGCTGATAGGTCAGGCCGTTCTCGCGCTCGAACTTGGCGCAGATGGCCTTCTTCAGTTCAGGGATGCCATCGACAGCCGTGTATTTCGTCTTGCCTGCGTCGATCGCAGCCTTGGCGGCGTCCTTGATGTTCTGGGGCGTGTCGAAATCGGGCTCGCCTGCGCCAAGGCCGATCACGTCCTTGCCGGCGGCCTTCATCTCGGCGGCCATGTTGGTTACCGCGATCGTCGCCGAGGGTTTCACACGGGCGAGTGTATCCGAGAGGAAGGGCATCGGGGGGGGGACTCCGGTTTGTGTTTTCCGGACCCACCCTTTATGGTGCGCGCCGATCCCGTTCAAGTGCGATCGAAACACGGAACACGAATCCCAAAAGGAGTAGAGAATGACCGTGAACTGGTATTCAGACGAGCATGCAACCCTGGGCGACCGTATCAGCGCCGCGCGCGAGTATGCCGGATTGAAACAGAACGATCTGGCGCAGCGTCTGGGGATCCGTGCAAAGACATTGCGCGATTGGGAAAACGACCTGTCCGAGCCGCGCGCCAACCGGTTGCAGATGTTGGCCGCCTTGCTGGGCGTCTCGCTGCGCTGGTTGCTGACGGGCGAGGGCGACGACATCGCGCCCCCGTCCGACGAGGCCGCACCACGCGACCCGCAAATGCAGGCGGCCCTTCAGGATGTGCGCAGCATCCGCAAGGACGTCGTGGCCCTTGCCGACAGGCTGGGGCGTTTGGAAAAAGCCCTGCGCATGGAAATCGGCAAGGTGCAGGAATGACGAACGAAGATCGGCTGAAACGGTTGCGGATGCGCTCGTGGCGGCGTGGCATCAAGGAAATGGACCTGATCCTGGGCCCATGGGCCGACGCCCATGTCGGGGATCTGGATGCCGAAGCGCTGGATGTCTACGAGGCACTTCTGGGCGAGAACGACCATGATCTCTATCAATGGGTCACCGCCCGGATCGGAAAGCGCGACGGTCACACTGCCGGGCCAGCGGGCTATGGGGCGCTTCTCGATACGATTGCGCTCCATGCCGCGGATCGCCTGCGCTGACCGATCAGCCGGTTAGAAACAAGAAGGCCGGGCGCTGGGCCCGGCCTTTTCGCGTTACTTGCTGGGTGCCCCGCCACCCATCGGCGCACCCGCGCTGAAGGTGACCGTGGCCGGGCAGGTGCCGCCACCGAAGGTGCCGATCCAGATGTCATAGCGCCCGTCCTGCGGGTTCTGGAACACCAGTTCGGGCTGCAACTGGTTGGTATCGTCGTTGAATGACCAGTTGGTGTTCGGCTCGTTGACCAGCATCAGCGTGTCACACTGGCCGTCTGCGCGGATCACCAGCGGGGCGGTCGAGCCGTTCCCGGTATACATCAGCGAGAAGTTCGGCGCCTGGTTCATATGGCCGTGACCCGGAATGCCGCAGTTCGAACCGCCCAGGCTGAGCGGACCACCGGCAGTGACCTGCATCACCTGCGAACCGCCGCCCGAAAGCATCACCTGTTCCCCACCCAGCGACCAGTCGGGGCATTGTTGCGGCGCCTGTTGCATGGGAGGGAAGGTTTCGGCGATGAGGGTCGCTTGGCAAGCCTGGTTCGAGAACGTGCCGACCCAGATGTCATACCGCCCGGACTGTGCCCCCTCCAGACGGATGCGCGGGGTCAGGTTGCCGCCGTCGTCGTCATTGAATTCCCATTGCGCCGAGGCCGTGTTGATCAGCATCGTCGTGTCGCAGGTGGACTCGACGCGGAATTCCAGCGCGCGGCCCATGTTGCGTGCATCGTAGCTGATCGAGAAATTCGGCGACGGCGTGACATACCCGTGCCCGTTCACCGACGAACAGGCCGAAAGGTTCAGGCCACCGCCGGCATACATGTCGAACCGCTGGGGCACCCACGCGGTTTCCGCATCGGTGTTGATCGGGATACCGCCCAACTGCCAATCGGGGCATTGCTGGGCCAGTGCGGCGCCCGAGCCGAAGGCACCAGCCGCCGAAACAAGGGCGGCGAACGCGAAACACTTGGTCAAACGGGAATCGAGAAGCATCCTGAAACTCCTTTGAAAATCTTGGGTAAGGGTTATTCGAAAATGGGAATCGGTCAAGGCTTTTGGGGAAGGAGGCGGGCGGCCAATAGGACGCCCGCCCCAAGGGCGATCAGAACGATTCGAAAGTGATCGTCGCGTCGCAGGTCTCGGGGCCGAAAGTGCCGACCCAGACGTCATACTGGCCCGAGGGCGCGTTCTCGATCCGCAGACGCGGGTTCATGCCATCGGCATCGTCGCTGAAATGCCACTGGCCATCGGCCGCATTCACCAGCAGGACCGTGTCGCACGTGCCGTTGACGCGCATTTCCAGCGCGCGGCCCATGCCAAGGGCATCATACGCCACGGTGAAATCCGACTCGGGGACGATGTAACCGTTGCCCGGAACCGATCCGCACTGCGAAAGGTCCAGCCCGCCGCCGGCGACGATGGGCATCGTTTGCGGCGCATAGACCGACTCGGCATTCAGGGTCAGTTGCTGGCCCGAAACCGAAACCATCGGACATTCCGCAGCGGCGGCCATCGGAAGGGCAAGGAAGAAAGCACCGGTAATCAGTGCTTTGGAAAGGGTGTTCATTTGAATCTCCAAGGTTGAACGCCCGATCCTTCCGCCGATCTGACCAGCCGGTCAACCGGATTTCACCAAAGTGACGTGGCTGTGAACGCGGCGGCGGGGCTTAACCCTATGTTGGGAATTCGGGCGCATTCTGTCGGGCGATCGAGACGGGACGGAGAGCCAAGGATGACCTTTTACACCCGTGTTTCATCGGCCGATCCGGAAGGGGCCGACACTGCCGCGCTGGCCGGGATGCTGGCCGGGTATCTGGACAGCCTTGCGTTGGTGGAACGGATGCACCGGCTGTTGCTGGACGTCATCAAGGACGAGTTCGAGCGCCTCGGGGTTCTGGACATCAATCCCGTGCAGGCGCTTCTGCTGTTCCACATCGCCGATCACGAGGTGACGGCCGGCGAATTGAAGACGCGCGGCTATTACCAAGGGTCGAACGTGTCCTACAACCTCAAGAAACTGGTCGAGAGCGGCTATATCCACCACACCCGATGCGAGATTGACCGCCGATCGGTGCGCGTGCGTCTGACACCTGCCGGGCACGAGGTACGCACGGTCGTCTCGGACCTGTTCTTGCGCCACGCCGAGGGGCTCGGGCAGCGTGGGGTCATCACCTTCGACGAGCTTGACCGGATCAACGCCGCGCTGCGCCGGATGGAACGATACTGGAGCGAGCAGATCCGGTATATTTACTAGGCGCGGCCCAGCTTGGCGTTGCGCGCGTCGCGCAGGCGCGCGAAATCGTCGCCCGCGTGATAGGACGAGCGGGTCAACGGCGTGGCCGAGACCATGAGGAAGCCCTTGCCGAACGCCGCCTTCTCATACGACGCGAACTCCTCGGGCGTGACGAAGCGGTCGACATGGTGGTGTTTGGGCGTCGGCTGAAGATACTGGCCAATGGTCAGGAAATCGACGCCAGCGCTGCGCATGTCGTCCATGACCTGCAACACGGCTTGCCGTTCTTCGCCCAGCCCGACCATGATCCCGGACTTGGTGAACACGCCGGGGTCCAGTTCCTTGACGCGCTGCAAAAGCCGCAGCGAATGGAAATACCGCGCGCCGGGGCGCACCGTCGGATATAGGCCGGGCACGGTTTCCAGATTGTGGTTGAACACGTCGGGCCGCGCAGCGACCACGGTTTCCAAGGCGCTGTCGTCGCAGCGCAGGAAATCGGGGGTCAGGATCTCGATGGTGGTGCCGGGCGCCTTGTGCCGGATCGCCCGGATCGTCTGCGCGAAATGCGCCGCGCCGCCATCGTCGACGTCGTCGCGATCGACCGAGGTGATCACAACGTGTTTCAGGCCCAGTTTCGCAACCGCATCCCCCACACGGCCCGGTTCGAACGGGTCGAGGGCATCGGGTTTGCCGGTCGCGACGTTGCAGAAGGTGCAACCTCGGGTGCAGATCTCGCCCATGATCATCATGGTGGCGTGACCTTGCGACCAGCATTCGCCCACATTGGGGCAGCCGGCCTCTTCGCAGACGGTCGCCAGCTTGTTGTCACGCATGATCTTGCGCGTCTCGTTATAGGCCGCGCCGCCGGGGGCCTTTACGCGAATCCATGCCGGTTTCTTGGGCTGCGCCGCCTGATCGGGGCGGTGTGCTTTTTCAGGATGACGTTGATCCGGCAGCTTGAGATCGCGCATGACACTCCCCCTCAGAGATTGGCGCAACCATATCGGTCGCGACGTCAAATGACAATTGCGCCGCCCGCAAGCGGCCATGTGCGCAGTGCATGACGGACCGGCTCAGCGTCCCAGAAGACGCATGCCCTGCGTGAGCCCTTCGAGGGTCATGCCGACCATCCGATCCTCGAACAGGTCGCGGATCATCTTGGTCGATTGCGAATAGTCCCAGTATTTTTGCGGCGTCGGATTGATCCACAGCGCATTGGGCCAGTGTTGGCGCGCGCGGGTCAGCCATGTGGCGCCGCTTTCCTCGTTCCAGTGCTCGTTCGCGCCGCCGACATAGGCCACCTCGTAGGGGGACATGTTCGCGTCGCCTACGAAGATGCACTTGTAGTCGGCGCCATAGGTTCGCAGAACCTCCCACGTGGGGGTGCGGGCATCCCAGCGCCGGGCGTTGTCGCGCCAGACGAATTCATAGAGACAGTTGTGAAAGTAATAGTATTCGAGGTGCTTGAACTCGGCCTTGGCGGCGCTGAACAGTTCCTCGACCACCTTCACATAAGGGTCCATCGACCCACCCACGTCGAGGAACAGCAGCACCTTCACGGCGTTGCGCCGTTCGGGCCGCGTCTTGACATCCAGCCAGCCTTGTTCGGCGGTGGCGCGGATCGTGCCGTCCAGATCCAGTTCCTGATCGGCACCGTCGCGTGCCCAGTTGCGCAGGCGTTTCAGCGCGACCTTGATGTTGCGCGTGCCCAGTTCGATCGAGTCGTCGAAATTGCGGAATTCGCGCTTGTCCCAGACCTTCACGGCCTTGCCGTTGCGGCCCTCTTTCTGCCCGATCCGCACCCCTTCGGGGTTATAACCGTAAGCGCCAAAAGGCGAGGTGCCCGCCGTGCCGATCCATTTCGACCCGCCTTGGTGGCGGCCCTTTTGTTCCTCGAGCCGTTTCTTCAACGTCTCCATCAGCTTGTCGAAACCGCCGAGCGCCTCGATCCGGGCGCGGTCTTCATCGCTGAGGTGCTTCTCGGCCAGCTTTTCCAGCCATTCCGCCGGCAGGTCGATCGCCTCGAGGACGGATTCGGGCGTGATCTCGTCGAGCCCCTTGAACGCGGCGGCAAAGGCGCGATCGAACCGGTCGATATGCTTCTCGTCCTTCACCATCGTGGTGCGGGCGAGGTAATAGAACCCTTCGGCATCGAACTGCGCCAGGCCGGCCTTCAACGCCTCGAGAAAAGAAAGATATTCCCTCAAGGACACGGGGACGGCATGGGCGCGCAGCTGGTCGAAGAAGGGTTGGAACATCAGGTCATCCGGTCGATCATCACCGTGACGGCCATCCCCAGGATACCGCCGATCATCGCGAACACGGCCGACCACTGCGCCTTGTCAAAGCCCGATCCCCCGCGCTTGCGGCTTTGAAAAAAGCCCAGGATCGCACCCAGAACCACACTTGCAATGATGACCATCGTTTTCCCCGGTCTTGCGCTGTCAGCGTCGCGCCAGTTGCGTTGACGCCGCGATCCGCGCGATTTCATCCATGCGGGTATGCGCCGCGCTGTCAGAGCCGAAGCCATAGCGCGCGGCCGCGAACGAGTCGAGCCTGACCGCACGGGCCTCGTCGGCGCGCCCGGCCATGGCCAGCGCCTCGGCCCGAAGAAAGCCCAGCGAGGCCAGCAGGGCCGCGTTCTCGGTGCGGGCGGCGACGGGGCTTGCGCGGGCGGTCAGCGCCAGCACGGTATCAACCTGCGCGTTCGCCAGTGCCTGAACGGCCAGTTGCATGTCGATATGGGCGGCGTGAACCTCGCCGCCGGGGGTCGCCCGATAGATATCGCCCGCCCGCAGCAACCCCTGCAGCGCATCCTCGCCTTGTTCGCGGGGCGCAAGCCGCGCGGCGAGCATCAGGCTGAGCGCCAGCCGCGTGTCCTGCCATCCATTCGCCCGGGCAATTCCCAAGGCGCGGTTGGCGCCTTCGCGCCGGTGCTGATGCCCGCCGCTGGAGGCCAGCGCCTGTTCGACCGACTGCACCCAGTTGCGCGGCGTCAGCCCCGGCATCCCCTCAAGCGGGCGGCGTCCGTGCGGGTTCAGCCTGTTGAACAGCGCGGGCAGCCGTGCGGCGACCTGATCGCGGGTCAGGCCCGGCGTCAGTTCGGCACTGTTCCAGACGCGCAGCAGCAGCATGTCGAACCCGGTCAGGGTCGTCTGGAAATTGTCGTCGTTGAACACGCTGTCCGTAAGGCGAAACAGATCGTTCAGCGGGCCAAGGGCCTGACCGATCTCCTCGTGCAGGCAGTCGCGGATTTCTTGCGGGGTCGTATCGTCGGGGATGAAAACCGCCGCGCTGGTGCGTGTCACCACCCGTGTCCAGTCGATCGACGGGCTTCGGCGATTGGCGACAAAGCCGCCCCAGCTTGAAACATTGGGCACGACAAAACAGGCCGCGGCGGGAACAACGGCCTGCATGGTGGCACGCGGCAGGAATTCGACCGTGATCGTGTTGGCCCCCTCGGGCGCTTGGGCGACCCGGGCGATGTCGATCTGCGCTTCGCTGCGCAGGCGCCCCAATAGACGCTCGAGGTCGAACAACGCCTGTCCCGGCGGGGTCCCGCGCGTGACCACGCGGACCGGTCCGTCAAAGCGCGAGAAACTCTCGATCGGGCGGCCGCTTTCCATCGCGAAGCCCAGTTCCAGAAAATCCTGCACCATCTGCCCGTTCGAGCGGGCGGCTGCAAAAGGTTGGGGCACGCCGGGACGGTAGACACGCACGGGTTCGGTGGCACCGGGCCCCGAATCGAGGCGTTGCACATCCGATGTCGGCACGCATCCCGCAATGAGACCCGTCAGCACAAGGGCGGCGAGGGCCCTCATGCGGCAAGCCTTTCGTGGACCTGTGCGAGGATCGCGTCGTAATCGGCCAGCGTGCCGTTCGGAACCTCGGACAGGGCACGCCGCCATGCCCGTGCCCCCCCGCGCCCCGCGAACAGGCCCAGCATATGGCGTGTCACCCCGATCAGCCGACCTCCGCGTTCCAGATGGCCGGTAATCACCGGGCGCATTTCATGCGCCACGGCGACGGGATCGGCGTCGGGGGTGTGCGCGCCAAAGATCCGCCGGTCGGCTGCAGCGAGGATATCGGCCGGTTGGTGATAGGCCGCGCGTCCGATCATGACCCCGGCAAAGCCCCGCGCCAGCAACGCTTCGGCGTCGGACAGGGTGGCGATTCCGCCGTTCAGACAGAGTGCCAGTTCCGGGAACCGGGGGATCATGCGCGCGACAAGGTCGTAATCCAGCGGCGGGATCTGGCGGTTTTCCTTGGGCGAAAGGCCCTGCAGCCATGCCTTGCGCGCATGCACCGTCACGCGGCGAACCCCGGCGTCGCGCGCCGCGCCCAGAAGGGCGGGCAAGGCTTCCTCGGGGTCTTGTTCGTCAACACCGATTCGGCATTTCACCGTGACCTCGGCCTCCGACGCGGCGCGCATCGCAACAAGGCATTCGCCCACCAGTTCGGGCGTCTTCATCAGAACCGCCCGAAGCAGCCAGGCCACCTGTCGAGGGCAGCCGACGTTCAGGTTGATCTCGGCATAGCCTGCGTCCGCCCCCATCCGCGCGGCCTGAGCCAGTTCTGCGGGGTCGGATCCGCCCAGTTGCAGCGCGACCGGGTGTTCTTGTGGGGCGTGGTCCAGCAGATGCAGCGCCTGCCCACGCACCAGCGCCGCCGAGGTAACCATCTCGGTATACAGCAGCGATGTGGCGGCTGAGCATCCGGTGGAACTGGCGGCAATTCAGATCTGTCCAGTCGAGCATCGGCGCGACCGAGAGGCGATAGGCTGGGGGTGTGGGCGCGTCGGTCGGGGTCACGGGGGCCTGCGTTCAACGGTTTCCCCCGATATAGACCACGCAACGCCCCCCGTCCACATGCACCCCATCGCGTGACCGATATGCGCGGCACTGCGCCGCTGGACGCAAGACTTGACAAGCGGGCGGGAACCCGGACCATCGACAGGGCAGCAAGCAGAGAGGCCCGCCCGTGACCAGACCGCAGCCCCGACCAAGACCATCCTGCGCGCCCTAGCGGGTGAGAAACAGGCCGTGCCGCCGATCTGGATGATGCGGCAGGCGGGCCGTTATCTGCCCGAATACCGCGCGACCCGGGCGCAGGCCGGCGATTTCCTGTCGCTGTGCTACAACTCCGAGCTTGCGGCCGAGGTGACCTTGCAGCCGATCCGCCGCTATGGATTCGATGCCGCGATCCTGTTTGCGGATATCCTGTTGATCTGTCAGGCGCTTGGCACGGCTTTACTGTGGTTCTCGA
This sequence comes from Paracoccaceae bacterium, assembly GCA_041397065.1. Lineage (GTDB taxonomy): Bacteria > Pseudomonadota > Alphaproteobacteria > Rhodobacterales > Rhodobacteraceae > Pararhodobacter. The sequence goes on from JAWKXG010000009.1 coordinate 74,166, forward strand.
CCGGCGAGGGCCCCGACTGGAACCCGTGACCACGCAGGCGCAAATCGCCGCGCTGAAACCGACCGAGGCCATTCACGAGACCCTGTCGCCGGTCTACGAGACCGTGCGCATCCTGTCGCGCGAGCTTCCGCGTGAAACCACGTTGATCGGTTTTGCCGGGCGCCCTGGACGGTCGCGACCTATATGGTGGCTGGTCGCGGGACCCCCGATCAGGGGCCGGCGCATGCCCTGAAGGACAGCGACCGTGCCGCGTTTTCGATGCTGATCGACCGCATCACCGAGGCCACGATCGACTATCTTTCGGCGCAGATTTCGGCGGGCGCCAGGAGTGGTGGCCTGTTCGACGGCTGGGCCGGCAACTTCAAGGGCAGGATTTCGACGATTTCGCCTTGCGCCGGCGGCGACGATCATTGCCGCCTCAAGGCGCGGCATCGAGGTGCCGATCATCGCGTTCCCCCGTGAAGCGGGCGACCGGTATATCGGCTTTGCCAAGGCTACGGGTGCCGATTGTGTTGCGCTGGACAATTCCGTCAGCGCCGAATGGAGCAGCCGAGAACGTGCAGCGGGATGGCTGTCAGCCGCGAGCAATCTTGCGCCATCACATGGTGCAGGGCGGAGCCGGAACTGGTGGCCGAAACCCGGCTCTCGTGCGCGCCTTCTCCGGCAGGCCGCATATCTTCAACCTCGGGCACGGGATCACCCCCGATGCCGACCCGGACAACGTCAGCCGGATGATCGAGGCCGTGCGGGGCTGAGCCCGCGCGCCTCAGGCCCGTTCAGCACGTAACCGCTGCCCGACCGTTTTGCACGGTGGAATGCCGGGTGCAGATAATGCCCGCCCGTGAACCAAGCGCCGTCGCTGGCCAGCATCGTCCAGCAAGACACTTGCGCGTGGTGCGGGCAGTGTCCGGGTCCGTATCGAAGGCAATCGCGATCTCAGGGTCGGCGGCCTGCAGGACGGGCGCATGGATGATCGCCGCCGTGAATATTGTTCGGCCCCCGATGCCAGCCGCCAGCCGCCATGTCGGGGGTGTGCCCATCCAGCGGCAGGGCCGTCAGCCCCCGGTGCGATCGCGTCCTCGCCGCGGTGGATCCTGCAACCGGTCGCCATAGGCCGCAAGGACGGCCCCTAGCGAGCCCGCCCAATCAGGCAGCGGCGCAGGCGGGGCTGCGGTCTTGCTCTCGTCGCTCCAGAAAGCGTGTTCTCCTGCCGTGACAACCAGTTCCGCGCGCGGGAAGACGGCGGCACCGTCGGGCGTGATCATCCCGGCGATATGGTCGGGGTGCAGATGGGTGGCAAAGACGACATCGACATCGGCAGGGCTTACCCGGCTTCGGCCATCGCTTGCGGCAGGAACCCGCAGGTCGGGCCGAACAAGTCGCGCGGCCCGGCATCGCACAGGACTGTCCTGCCGCCCTCGCGAATCAGGACGGCGTTGAAATTCGTGCCGATGGCGCTGGCCGATTGTGCCGACAGCAGGCCCGCGATGCGCTCTGCCGGCGTGCCGGGGAACAGTTCGGGACCGAATTCCGTGGCGCCGTCTGTCAGGACCGTGACCTCGGCGGTGCCGATGCGGCGTGTGGCGATGCGTGACATGCTGAACCCTCCTGTTTGGCGACAGGCTAACATGCCCGCGCGTGCGATCAAGCCGCCGTCGCGATCACCCACTGCCCCACAGGATCGGTGCCTGCCCGCCCCAGTAGAGCGGCCACAGCAGTTGACCAGCCGCTTCTTGCCCAGGCGGCCCGTCACGACGAACATCTGGATCGCGATGATCAGGTCGCTGATCACGAAAGCGCGGCCCCCGGTTGCAGCGTCGCAACCCCGGGCGCGGGGGGATCGCCGCGACCGTCAGGGCTCCATGATCGCGATGATCACGCTATGAGCCCGCACCGGCCAGCGGGGCCCGGCATGCGGCGCGATGCGGATCGATACGATCAGCACCAGCGCCACCATGGCAGCCAGATAGATCGGGAAAGCGGCAGGGAACGGCATTCCGGAGCCAATTCCGCGAGCAGAACATAGGCCCCGTGGCGGCGAAAAGGCCACCGTATCCCGCAGAACGTCGCCGTCCCGATCCCAGGGACAGCAGAAATCTGCCCCGAAGGTCAGGCCCAGAATCACCCACCATGGCGCCCCTGCGATCCCGCCCCGGCCAGTAGCAGGGTGCTGAGGTCTTGGTGCTGGCCGCTCCAGGCTCTTGGTTTCGACCCCGGCATGCCGGAACAAGAATATTGCCGAACAAAGCGCCGCTACACAATAATCAGGACATTGTGCCGGTGGCATGGGAGCTCCTTGAAGAGAGGGCGTTCGTCTGACCTTGCCCGCAAATTACGAGGATGATGATCCGATTTTCTTGTTATCGGCGGTGTTGCGGGATTGTCGACAGGGGGCCGAACTGTCCCGTCTGGGATCGGTGGTGCTGGTCGAACGCGAAGCAGCAGGATACCACGCCTCCGGGGCGTTCGGCCGCGCTGCTATGAGGCAGATTATGGCGCGCCGCGACCGTCGCGGTTGCGCATCTCAGTGGCCCGATCCTGCGCGAAGCGGGGCTGTTGTCGCCGCGAGATTTCTCCTCGTCAGCCGGGCCGAGACGAGGCGGCCTTCAAAGCCGACCTCGCCGCCTTTGCGATGGACAGGCTGACCATCGCCGGCCTACGCGATGGTCCCGATCCTGAACCTTGGGCGGCTGGCCTTCGCGGGCTTTACCCCGCCGCCGAGGATATCGATACCGACCTGCTGATGCAGCGCCATGCCCGCACGATTCGCGCCGCGGGAGGACGATCCGCACAGGCAGTGCGGTTACCGCGCTGGATCGGACGCCGGCTGGACGGCGTCAGGCTGGGGACCGAAACCCTCGATGCCCGGATCATCGTGAATGCCGCGGGGGCTTGGGTCGATGGCGTGGCGCGCCTTGCCGGGATCGCGCCGCTCGGCTTTCGTCCGTTGCGCCGGTCGATGGCGCAGATCCCACCGCCCGGCGGGCATGATGTCGCCGCGTGGCCGATGCTGATCTCGGCGGGCGAAACATGGTATGCCAAGCCGCAGGCGGGCAAGCTGCTGGTGTCGCCCGCCGATACCGATCCCGTCGAACCCCACGATGCCTGGGCGGACGACATGGTCCCTGGCCGAGGGTTGGCGCGCTATGAAGATGGTCACCGAGCCCGTGACCCGGGTTGAAACGTCGTGGGCCGGGTTGCGCACCGTGTCGCCCGACGGGGCTTTGGTGCTGGGCCCCGATCCCGCCGACCCGGGCTTTGTCTGGTGCGCGGGGCAGGGCGGGCAAGGGTTCCTGTCGTCGCCCGGCGCGGCGATGATCATCGGCCAGCACATGGGCGCCGACACCGGGATCGACCCCGCGCTGATCGACGCGCTGCATCCGGGGCGCTTTCGATGAGCTGGCCTGATCACTTCCCGACAGCGGCGCCCCGCAGCAGGACGGCAAACGCCGCGCCCCCTCGGCCGAACGCAACCTCGACTGATCATCGGAGTTCTCGATACAGTCCTGCTGCCAAGGTCGGGTCGCGTGCTGGAACTCGCCAGCGGCACCGGCCAGCACATCGCGGCCTTTGGCGCACGTTGGCCGCACCTTGTTTGGCAACGAGTGAAGTGCACGACGAGCCCCTTGCGACGACCGCCGCATGGTGCGCGGGGCTGGACGCTGTCGCCCGCCCCTGCGGCTGGATGCGACGCAACCGGGTTGGGGTGCCGTGGGCGGTTGGCAGGCGATTTGCCTGACCAACCTGCGTACCTTGTCCCCCGCCAGATCGGCCGAGACCCTGCTGCGCGAGGTTTCGGTCGCGCTCGCCCAGGGGGCGTATTCTGCCTCTATGGTCCGTTTCGCCGCGACGGGCAGCTTGTCAGCGGGGGATCAGCAGGTTTCGACGCCTCGCTGCGAGGCTCAAGATGCCGCGCATCGGCTACAAGGATGTCGAGTGGGTCGAACAGGTGTTGGTCGATGCGGGGCTTTGTGCGCCGCGCCGCGTCCGCATGCCGGCGGACAACCTCATGATTCTCGTGCGCAAGCCGGATTGACCTGCATCAAGGAAGCCCGCCTCCGCGCGTGGCATGCCGGGCTGCATGTATTCATGAAAGGGCATGGGATGGATCACAAGGCGGAACTGGCTGCGATCAAGGATCGCTCGCGCGCGCTCATCAAGGCGGTCAACGCACCGATGAAGGGCTTTGGCGGCCTGACCGCCGCGGTCAAGGAACCGGGGGCCCTGAGCACCAAGGAAAAGGAATTCGTCGCCATTGGCATCGCCGTCGTTCAAGGCTGCGACGATTGCGTCACCTACCACATCGACGTGCTGCAAAAACTGGGCTGCACCCGCGACGAGTTCGCCGAGGTTCTGGGCATGTGCCTTCAGATGGGTGGCGGCCCCGTGGTGATGAACGGGCCGCGCCCTTGGAAAGTCTGGGACGCTGGCTGCCTGAGGCGTTACGTCGCCCCTTCATCTGTCCGGAAATATCCTGGGGGTGGGTACGCCGAAAGGCAAGGGGGCAAAGCCCCCCTCTCTTTTTTCGTTCACTCTGCCGAGATCGAACCGGATTTCGCCGGTCAGGCCCTCGACATAGAAGTTCATGCCCAGCAGCGTGCCGTCATCGGCCACTTCTCGCCATCCGCCAGCCAAGCCGAGGCCGTCCTGACGGTTCAGCGGAGCCGGTGAACGGATGATAGGCGCCGGTGCGGATCGCTTCGATCATCGCGTTGGCTTCGGCCTGCACTTCCCGCGGGGATGCGGTCGTTGAACAGGGCGAAGGTCACTTCGTCCTCGGCGATACCGTTCCACACGTTGCCGGCGGCCCAGGTGCCGTCCAGACGTTCCTGGATGCGCTTGATGTAATAGGGCGTCCAGTTGTCGATGATCGCGGTCAGGTGGATGTCCGGCGCGAACTGGGTCATGTCCGACGCTTGGCCGAAGGCCAGCGCACCCCGTTCCTGCGCGACGCTCAGCGGCGCGGTCGAATCGGTGTGCTGCATCAGGATGTCGCAGCCCTGGTCGATCAGTGCTTCGGCGGCGGCGGCTTCCTGTGCCGGGTCGAACCAGGTGTAAGCCCAGACGACCGAGAACTCGACCGCCGGGTTGACCTTCTTGGCGTGGATATAGGCAGCGTTGATGCCCATGATCACTTCGGGGATCGGGAAGGATGCGATGTAGCCGATCTTGTTGGTCTGGGTCATGCGGCCGGCGATCGTGCCGATCACCGCGCGGCCTTCATAGAAGCGCGCGTTATACAGCCCGACGTTCGGCGCTTCCTGCAGATAGCCGGCCGCGTGTTCGAAGGCGATGTTCGGGAAACGCTGGGCCACGGCGTTGATCGACGGGCCATAGCCGAACGAGGTCGCGAAGATCATGTCGGCGCCCGACAGCGCCATCTGGGTCATGATGCGCTCGGCGTCCGGGCCTTCGGGGACGTTGTCGACGTAATAGGTTTCGACCGCCGACCCGAAATGCGCCTGTGCGGCGAGGCGGCTCTGGTCATGGGCATAGGTCCAGCCGAAGTCGCCCGGGGGGCCGATGTAGATGAAGCCGACCTTGAGCGGCGTCTGCGCGAAGGCGGCGCGCGACCCGGCGGTGGCGGCCAGACCCAGCGCTGCGGCCGAAGTGGCAAGAAGCTGTCTGCGTTTCATTTCAACTCTCCCAGTTGGAAACGGGGCACGGTGCCCCGCGATGGTTGGTGCCGGATTACCCGGCGGCGTGGAAAGACTTGCCCAGGGAACCCGGGGCGGCGAGCGTGGACCGTCCGCGACTCGAGGACATGATGACGAGCACGAGGATGGTTATCAGATACGGCGACATGGAAAGATATTCCACGGGAATGCGATAGCCCGCAGCCTGAAGATTCAGTTGCAAGACGGTGATTCCGCCAAAAAGATAGGCGCCCAGCAGGGCCCGCCAGGGCCGCCATGACGCAAAAACCACCAGCGCGAGGGCGATCCAGCCGGCACCGGCTGTCATCCCCTCGGTCCATTGCGGGACCCGCACAAGGCTGAGATAGGCGCCCCCGAGCCCGGCGCAGGCCCCGCCGAACAGGATCGCGAGGATCCGCACGCGGCGGACCTTGTAGCCCAAGGCATGCGCGCTGTCGTGGTTTTCGCCCACCGCGCGCAGAATGCGGCCACTGCGGCTGGATTTCAGCCACCACCAGACCGCGGCGACCAGCGCCAGCGACACATAGACCAGCAGGTCATGGTTAAACAGCATCCGGCCGATGACGGGGATGTCGGTCAGGGGGCCGAAGGTCAGCTTTTCGGTGCGCGGCGGGACGACACCGACATAGCTCTGGCCCAAGAGGGCCGAAAACCCCAGCCCGAACAGCGTCAGCGCCAGCCCTGATGCGACCTGATTGGCCATCAAGATCTGTGTGAGCACGCCGAAGATCAGCGCCATCAGCGCCCCGGCGACAATGGCCCCGAGCATGCCGATATAGGGGTTTCCCGTGGTGACCGAGACGGCAAAGCCGCTGACCGCGCCCACGATCATCATGCCTTCGACCCCAAGGTTCAGGACACCGGCCTTTTCCACCACCAGTTCGCCGATGGCGGCCAGCAGGATCGGGGTCGCGGCGACCATGATGGTCGCGACCAGCACGAAGGGATTGATCGATCCGAAATCCATGGCTCGGTCTCCTCAGGCCTTGGCGGGGGCGGCAAGCCGCACGCGGTAATTTGACAGCACATCCAGCGCCAGCAGGAAGAACAGCAGCATTCCTTGGAACACCTGAATTGCGGCCGAGGGCAGGTTGAGCATGAACTGGGCCAGCTCGCCGCCGATGTAGGTCAGCGCCAGCAGCAACCCCGCCAGCACGATCCCCACGGGATGCAGGCGCCCGAGGAAAGCCACGATGATCGCGGTGAACCCGTATCCGGCATTGAAGTCGATCGTAATCAGGCGGGCAGGGCCCGACACCTCGAACATGCCAGCAAGGCCCGCGAAGATCCCGGACAGGCCCATGCACAGCAGAACCAGACGCGCCGGGGCGACGCCCGCGAACTTGGCTGCGCGCGGTGCCTGCCCGGCCAGCCGGACGTGGAAACCGAGGATATGGCGTTGCAACAGGATATAGGTGAAGATCACCGCGATGAAGGCCGCGACGACGCCCCAGTGCATCCCGGAATTGGCCAGCAATTCATTGTTGGCTGCAGGAGCATACTGATTGATGTTCCGCGATCCGGGGAAGCCTGCGCCTTGCGGGTTGCGCAGAAAGCCGGTTGCCGCCGCCGCCAGCAGCTTTTCGGCCACGTAGACCAGCAGCAGCGACACGAGGATTTCGTTGGTGTTGAACCGGGTTTTCAACAGCGCGGGGATCATCGCCCAAAGCCACCCGCCAAAGGCGCCGGCCACGATCATCAGCGGAAAGATGTACCAGCCATCCGCAGGATAGAAGGCCAGCGCGGTCGCCGCTGCACAGAGCGCCCCGATGATGTATTGCCCCTCGGCGCCGATGTTCCAGATCCCGGCACGAAAGCCGATCGCCAGCCCCGTCGCGATCAAGATCAGCGGCCCGGCCTTCACCAGCAATTGCGGGCGCGAATAGGCGGCGAACTGTTCGCTGAACAACGGGTCCCAGAAGATCAGCTTGATCGCTTCGAACGGGTTCTTGCCCAGAAACCAGAACAGGAGTCCGCCAAAGACCATGGTGAGCGCGACGGCAACCAAGGGCGTCGCATAGTTCCACGCCTGCGAGGGGGAGGGGCGTTTTTCAAGCCGCAGCATCGGTTTCTCCTTCAGCACCGCCCAGCATCAGGCCGATCTGGTCCATGGTCAGCCCTTCGACCGCGCGCGGCGCGCTGAGCCGTCCGGCATTGAGCGCGGCGAACCGGTCCGCGATCTCCAGAATTTCATCGAGGTCCTGGCTGATCACGATCACCGCCGCACCGCCCTGTGCAAGGTCAAGCAGCGCCTGCCGGATCGCCGCCGCCGCCGAGGCATCGACGCCCCAAGTCGGCTGGTTGACCACCAGCACGGTCGGGCGTTGCAGGATTTCCCGCCCGATGACGAATTTCTGCAGGTTCCCGCCCGACAATGCGCGCGCGGCCACATGTGGCCCGGGGGTCCGCACGTCGAAGCGCTGGATCACCGTTTCCGCAAAGCTGCGCGCCTTGGCCCAGTTGACAAAACCGCGCGCGACCAGTTTTTCGCGCCACGCGCCCGTCAGCAGGGCGTTTTCCGTCAGGCTCATGTCGGGCGCCGCAGCGTGGCCGAGGCGTTCCTCAGGCGCACACAGCAGCCCGATGGCGCGGCGCGCCGTCGGCCCGAGGTTGCCGATGGGGCTGCCGTTCATCGTGACCATGCCCGGTTCCGCGCGCATTTCACCCGAAAGGGCGCCCAGCAATTCGTCCTGCCCGTTTCCGGCGACGCCGCCGATCCCCAGAATCTCGCCCGCGCGGACCGACAGCGACACGTTTTGAAGCGCGGTGCCAAAAGCCGATTGCGGTGGCAGCGACAGACTCGTGACCTCGAGCAGCATCTTGCCCGGTTCGGCCTTGTCACGGGTGGGGGTGTGCAGGCTCTGGCCGACCATCATCTCGGCCAGCGAACGCGCACTTTCGGCGCGCGGATCGGCTTTGCCCACGACCTTGCCATGACGCAACACCGTGGCATTTTCGCAGATGGCGCGGATTTCCTCGAGCTTGTGCGAGATATACAGGATCGACCGCCCCTCGGCCCGAAGTTGGCGCAGCGTGCGGAACAGGATGTCGACCTCTTGCGGGGTCAGCACCGAGGTTGGCTCGTCCATGATCAGCAACTGCGGGTTTTGCAGCAGGCAGCGGATGATCTCGACCCGCTGACGCTCGCCCGCCGACAGGTCGCCGACCAGACGCTCAGGGTCCAGCGGAAGGCCATAGTCGTTCGACACTTTGCGGATCTGCGCCGCAAGCGTGCTGATCGGCGGCGGGTTATCCATGCCCAAGGCGACGTTCTCGGCGACGTCGAGCGCATCGAACAGGCTGAAGTGCTGGAACACCATCGCGACGCCGGTCGCACGGGCCTGCGCCGGTGCCGCCGGGGCATAGGCCTCGCCGCGCCACAGCATCCGCCCCTCGTTCGGGCGGATCAAGCCATAGATCGCCTTGACGAGGGTCGATTTTCCCGCGCCGTTTTCACCCAGCAAGGCGTGGATTTCACCCTCGCCGATGTCGAAACTGACATTGCTGTTGGCGATCACCCCCGGATAGACCTTGGTTAGGCCCTGAAGCGATAGAAGCGGTGCGGTCATCACGCGCTCTCCCTGTGTCGTGCGGTCGCGGTCGGCGTCAGAAACGACGAGGCGACAGAAATGGCAATGGCTTGCGGGTGTTTTCCAAGGCCCGGATCCCCGATCGGGCAGCGAATGCGCAGGATTTCGGCAGGCTCGTGGCCCAATGCCTGCAACCTGTTGCGAAACCGGGCCCATTTGGTTTGCGATCCGATCAGACCGCAGGCGCCGAAGCCCTGCGCCAGCAGCCGATGGCACAGTTCAAGGTCAAGCGCGTGGCTGAAGGTCAGGATCAGGTGCTCGGCCTGCGCGGGGGCGTCGGCGACCAGCGATGCCGGGTTCTGCGCAATACGGGCCGTGACGCCCGCCGGGATTTCCGCCGGAAAACGGCTGCGGTCGGTATCGATCCATGTGATCGCAACGCCGGGCAGGGGGGCCATGACAGAAACAAGGGCGCGGCCGACATGGCCCGCGCCCCAGATCCACAAGTCACGACGCTTGGGCGCCACCGGTTCGGCCAGCCAGCCCTGCGCAAACCGCAGGCCGGCGGCACCCTCGCCCCGCGCGGCCTTCATCGCGCGCTGCATCGCCAAGGGCATGTCGGCAGAACCGAAGGCGCGGGTGAACAACCCGGATTGGGGGATTTGCGAGACCGTGGCCGCGTCGAAAACCTCGTATCCCAAGGTGACAGCCCCGCCGCAGCACTGCCCCAGCGACGGTCCAAGGGCCACGCTGTCCAGACTGCGGCCGGATTTCAATGCACGGGCCCTTTGCGCGGCGTCGAATTCAAGCGCGCCGCCGCCGATTGTTCCGGATTGTCCATCGGCCCAGACCAGCATTGCTGCCCCCGCCTCGCGCGGGGAGGATCCTTGATGCGCGCAGATCACGACGCGGGTCACGCGCCCGTGGCGTTCGACCAGTTCGGCGATCTCGGCGCGATCGATCATGCCAGCCCCCGCTGCCGGTTGACGGCGGCAAGGATACGTTCGGCCGTCGCGGGGGCGTCGAGGTCGGGATAGAGCGATCCGTCACCACAGGCGGCCACGGCATCGGACAATGCCATGAAGACCGAAACCCCATGCATGAACGGCGGTTCGCCCACGGCCTTGGAACGGTGGATCGTGTCTTCGCGATTTTCATCGTCCCAGAGATCGACGTTGAAAACGCGCGGACGGTCGCCGCAGGCCGGGATCTTGTAGGTGCTGGGGGCGTGGGTGCGCAGGCGGCCCTTATCGTCCCAAACCAGTTCCTCGGTCGTCAGCCAGCCCGCACCCTGAACAAAGGCCCCTTCGACCTGGCCTTTGTCGATGACCGGGTTCAGGCTCTTGCCCGCGTCGTGCAGGATGTCGGTGCGCAGGATGCGGTTCTCGCCGGTGAGAGTGTCGATCACGACCTCGGTGCAGGCCGCGCCATAGGCGAAATACAGGAACGGCCGACCTTCACCCCGGATGCGATCCCAAGCCAGTTTGGGCGTGGCATAGAACCCGGTCGAAGACAGGCTGACCCGCGCCTCATAGGCCGATTTCGCGGCCTGCGCGAACGTCAGACGTTCGGCACCGACACTCACCATGCCATCGGCAAACGTGATATGATCGACGGAAACCAGATACTTTTCAGCCAGATGCGCCGCGATCCTGTCGCGCAGTGTGTCGCAGGCGGCCTTCACTGCCATCCCGTTCAGGTCCGATCCGCTGGAGGCCGCCGTGGCCGAGGTATTCGGCACTTTGGCCGTGTCGGTCGCGGTGATCTTGACGGTTTCCAGCGGCACGCCAAAGGCACTGGCCGCCACCTGCGAGACCTTGAGGAACAGGCCCTGGCCCATCTCGGTGCCGCCGTGGTTCAGGTGGATCGAGCCGTCCTGATACACATGCACCAACGCCCCCGCCTGATTGAGATGGGTCAGGGTGAAGCTGATGCCGAACTTGACCGGCGTCAGGGCGATACCCTTTTTCAGCACCGGATTGGCCGCGTTCCATTCGGCCACGGCCTTGCGGCGGGCGACGTAATCGGCGCTGACGGCCAGATGGTCCGTCATTTCGTGCAGGATGAAATCCTCGACCGTCTGGCCATAGGGCGTCGTCTGCGGGCCGTGCTGCGTCACCTTGGGGCTGTGCGCGCCGCCAAAGCGCTTGGCAGTGCCGGGACCGGATTTGCCAAGTTCCGCCGCGCGGTAGTAATTCGCGCGCCGGATTTCCAGCGGGTCGCGGCCAAGCGCGTGCGCGATGTGGTCCATCACGCGTTCGACCCCCAACAGGCCCTGCGGCCCGCCAAAGCCACGATACGCAGTGGCCGAGCACATGTTGGTGCGCAAACGGTGGCTTTCGATGCGCACATTGGGCAACCAATAGGCATTGTCTGCGTGCAGCATCGCACGATCGGCCACCGGCAAGGTCAGGTCGGCGGACCAGCCTGCGCGGGTATAGTGTTTGAAATCAATGCCCTGAACGACGCCGTTGTGATCGACGCCGACGCGGTACGTGATGCGGAAATCGTGCCGCTTGCCGGTGACGACCATGTCGTCGTCGCGGTCATACCGCATCTTGCAGGCCTTGCCGGTCAGCCGCGCGGCCAGCGCGCAGGCAATGGCGAGGTGGTTGCCCTGCGACTCCTTGCCGCCAAAACCGCCGCCCATGCGCCGCGTTTCCACACGCACGGCATGCATCGGCACCCCCAACGCATCGGCCACCTTGTGCTGGATCTCGGTCGGGTGCTGGGTCGAGGACACGATATGCATGTCGCCGCCTTCCTGCGGCAGCGCCAGCGCGGCTTGGCCTTCCAGATAAAAGTGCTCTTGCCCGCCCATTTCCAGCGTGCCTTCAAGGACATGCGGGGCAGAGTTGATGGCCGCCTCGGCATCGCCACGGGCCCAGATGCGCGGGCCGTCCTCGAACCGGCTGTTAGCGGCCAGCGCGGCATCAACCGTCAGGATCGCGGGTTTCGCGGCATAGGTGATCTTGCCCAACCGCGCGGCCTTGCGCGCCGCGAGGTGGCTGGTGGCGATGACCAGAAACACCGGATGGCCGACATAATGCACGGTGCCCAGTGCCAGCAGCGGTTCGTCATGCGCCGAGGGGCTGCAATCGACATTGCCGATGTCCTCGCCGGTCAGCACCGCCACGACGCCCGGCGCGGCGCGCACGGCGTCGAGGTCCATCGCCGTGATATCGCCATGCGCCTCGGTCGACAGGCCAAAGGCCAGATGCAGGGCGTCGGCGGGCAGCGGGATGTCATCGACATAGCGCGCGGATCCGGCGACATGCAGCGGGCCGGAATCATGCGGGAGGCTCTTGTGGACGCTCATGCCGAGACCTCCAGAACATTCGTCGGGATGCCGTGGTCGTCGAGGAAATAGCGCATCAGCAGGTTCCGCGCCGAGGTCAGGCGGTAATCGGCGCTGGCGCGCATGTCGCTGAGCGGCGTGAAATCCTGCGCGAAGGCGGGCAATGCGGCTTGAACGGTTGCCTCGGTCCAGGGCTTGCCGACCAGCGCAGACTCCACATGGGACGCGCGCTTGGGCGTGCCCGCCATGCCGCCGAAAGCGATGCGCGCGGCAGTGACGGTGCCGCCTTCGACGTTGATGTTGAAGGCGCCGAGCACGGCAGAAATATCCTGATCGAAGCGTTTCGACAGCTTGTAGACCCGCAGGCGGTCTGGCTGGCGGGGGATCGTGACCGCCTCGACGAATTCGCCGGGCGCGCGGTCCTGCTTGCCATAGTCGATGAAGAAATCCTCCAGCGCGATGACCCGCCGCGCGTCGCCTTTGCGCAGGTGCAGCTGCGCATTCAGCGCGATCAGCGCGGGCGGGCTGTCGCCGATGGGCGAGCCATTGGCGATATTTCCGCCGACCGTCGCCGCCGCCCGCACCTGCGCCGAGGCAAAGCGGCGCAGCATCGCCGCAAAGCTGGGGTGAAGCGGTTCGATTACCGGCAGGAGTTCGGCAAAGGTCGCCGCTGCACCGATGCGAATCTCGGTGTCGGAAACAGCAATGTCGCGCAGGTCTTCAACGCCGGCGACAAAGGCCACCTCGTCCAGTTCGCGCAAATGCTTGGTGACCCACAGGCCAACATCCGTTGCCCCGGCGATCAGCCGCCCCTGAGGATGTGCCGCATACCATGCGGCCAACTCGTCACTCGTACGGGGGAGGAAGGCCCCTGCGACCTCGGGGCGGCTGTCGCCAAGCGTCGACCGGATGAAGGAGGGAGAGACTTGGTCCTTCAGCCAGCCGGGGGCGGGTTGCGCGGCCGCAGATTGCGCCGCGCGAACGATCGGGGCGTAGCCTGTGCAGCGGCACAGGTTGCCCGCAAGATGGGTGTCATGGTCGCTCACGCCGTTCAGATGACCGGCGGCCATCGACATGACAAAGCCGGGTGTGCAGAAACCGCACTGGCTTCCGTGGTGATCGACCATTGCCTGCTGCACCGGGTGCAAGGTGCCGTCATCGGCCTTCAGCCCCTCGACGGTATGCACCGATTTGCCCTGCAGTTGCGGCAGGAACAGGATGCAGGCGTTCAGGGCCCGGGTGCCGGACTCGTCCGAGACCATCACCGTACAGGCGCCGCAGTCGCCCTCGTTGCAGCCTTCCTTGGTGCCCTTCAGGCCGCGGTCTTCACGCAGCCAATCCAGAAGGGTGCGCGTGGCACCCGGCGCCTCGAGAGAGACGGTCTGGCCATTGAGGAGGAAGGTCAATGCCGTCATGGGTTTCCCGGTTGTTGAGTGCGTCGCTTCCGTGGACGCGTCGCGTTCTTTTATGTTTCAACCATTGAGCACCAGAACTTCATGGCGGGCAAGCATTGATTATGCGCCATTTGTTGAAGCATTATATTCAGATCAAGAAAAAACCCGAAGGCTTGCGCCCCCCGTTGGGGCAGGTAATCTGCGGTCATGCCCCAGCCTCGATTCATCCATCTGCGCGTTCATACCGAATACTCGCTGCTTGAAGGGGCCATGCCCCTGAAACAGCTCATCAAGACATGCGAAAAGCGCGGCGCGCCTGCGGTTGCGGTGACCGATACCAATGCGCTGTTCGCGGCGCTTGAATTTTCGGTGCTGGCGAAGGGCGCGGGTATCCAGCCGATCGTCGGGTGTCAGATCGATGTCGCGCTGCCGGTCGCAAACCCGGGGGACAAGCCGCGCCCGGCTGCGCCTCTTGTGCTGCTGGCGCAGACCGAGGCCGGGTATGAAAACCTGATGAAGCTGAATTCCTGCCTGTATCTGCGCACGGACGGGCAATTGCCGCACGTTACCGTGCCCGATCTTGCCCAGCATGCCGAGGGGCTGATTTGCCTGACGGGCGGTTCGGACGGCGTGGTCGGGCGGCTGATCCGTGACGGTCAGCATGATCGGGCGCGGGCGCTGATGACGACGCTGGCGGGGATCTATCCGGACAGGCTGTATGTCGAATTGCAGCGCCATCCGGGCGAAGGTGGCGCCTTGCCCGAGGCCGAGGCCCTGACAGAACGCCCCTTCATCGAGATGGCCTATGACATGGCGCTGCCGTTGGTGGCGACCAATGACGTCTATTTCCCCGATGCCGGGCTTTACGAGGCGCATGACGCCCTCTTGTGCATCAAGGAGGGCGCCTATGTCGACCAGCAGGAACCGCGCCGACGGCTGACGCCGCAGCATTATCTGAAAACGCCCGAGGAAATGGCGGCCCTGTTCGCCGACCTGCCCGAGGCGCTGGAAAATACCGTCGAAATCGCGCGTCGCTGTGCCTTCGCCGCCTACAAGCGCGCACCCATCTTGCCGAAATTCGCCGACGACGAGATTGAAGAACTGCGTCGGCAGGCGTGGGAAGGGTTGCGCGCCCGTCTGGCGGTCATCCCCCATGCCGCACCTGTCGCGGAATACGAGGAACGCTTGCGGTTTGAACTGGGCATCATCGAACAGATGGGGTTTCCCGGTTACTTCCTGATCGTGGCAGACTTCATCAAGTGGTCGAAGGACAACGGCATTCCCGTGGGGCCGGGGCGGGGCTCGGGGGCCGGTTCTCTTGTGGCCTATGCGCTGACGATCACCGACCTCGATCCGCTGCGCTACAGCTTGCTGTTCGAACGCTTCCTGAACCCCGAACGCGTGTCGATGCCGGACTTCGACATCGACTTCTGCATGGATCGGCGCGAGGAAACGATCCGCTACGTGCAAGAGAAATACGGCCGCGACAAGGTGGGGCAGATCATCACCTTCGGCGCGTTGCTGTCCAAGGCGGCGGTGCGCGACGTGGGGCGCGTGTTGCAGATGTCTTATGGGCAGGTCGACAAGCTGTCCAAGATGATCCCTGTCGAGGGGGTCAAGCCGGTGTCGATCACCAAGGCGCTGGCCGACGAACCGCGTCTGCGCGAAGCCGCGCGCGAGGAGGTCGTGGGCCGCCTGCTGGATTACGCGCAAAAGATCGAAGGCCTGCTGCGCAACGCCTCGACGCACGCGGCGGGCGTGGTGATCGGTGACCGCCCGCTGGATGAACTGGTGCCGCTTTACCGCGATCCGCGTTCGGACATGCCCGCAACCCAGTTCAACATGAAATGGGTCGAGGCCGCCGGTCTGGTCAAGTTCGACTTTCTGGGCCTTAAAACCCTGACGGTCATCCAGAACGCCATCGACTTGATCCATACGTCCGGACGGGATCTGCATGTCGCACCGGACGGGTCGATCCTGTACGAACCCGCCAAGGGCGCCGAGAACCAGATCAACGCGATCCCGCTGGATGATGCGAAAACCTATCGGCTGTATGCCGACGCTCGCACCGTTGCGGTGTTCCAGGTTGAAAGCTCGGGAATGATGGATGCGCTGCGGCGCATGAAACCCACCTGTATCGAGGATATCGTGGCCCTCGTGGCCCTCTATCGCCCCGGCCCGATGGAGAACATTCCCACCTATTGCGAGGTAAAGCACGGGCTGAAACCGCTGGAATCGATCCATCCGACCATCGACCATATTCTGGCCGAAACGCAGGGCATCATCGTTTATCAGGAACAGGTGATGCAGATTGCGCAGGTGATGGGCGGGTATTCGCTGGGTGGTGCCGACCTGTTGCGCCGTGCCATGGGCAAGAAGATCGCCGAGGAAATGGCCAAGGAACGCCCCAAGTTCATCGAGGGCTGCCAGAAAACCCACGGGATTGACGCGAAGAAGTCCGGCGAGGTTTTCGACCTTCTGGAGAAATTCGCGAACTATGGGTTCAACAAGTCGCACGCGGCGGCCTATGCCGTGGTCAGTTACCAGACCGGTTGGCTGAAGGCGAACCACCCCGTGGAATTCATGGCGGCGGTCATGAACTGCGATATCCACCTGACCGACAAGCTGGCCGTTTACAAACGCGAGGCCGACCGGATGGGCATTCGCGTGGTGGCACCCTGTGTCAACCGTTCGCTGGCGACGTTCAGCGTGGTGGATGGTCAATTGGTCTATGCGCTGGGCGCGTTGAAGAACGTCGGCGTGGACGCCATGCGCCTGATCGTCGAGGCGCGCGGCGACCGACCCTTTGCCGACCTGACCGATTTCGCCGCGCGCGTCGATCTGAAACGCGTCGGCAAACGACCGCTGGAAATGCTGGCGCGTTCGGGCGCCTTTGACGGGCTGGAACGCAGCCGCAAGCGGGTGTTCGACAGCCTCGATGCGCTGGTGGCCTATTCCACCGCCTTCTTCGAGGCGGCCGGGTCGAACCAGTCATCGTTGTTCGCGGGTGGGGATGACCTTCCGCCGCCCCGCCTTGCAGGCAAGAGCGACTGGTTGCCGATCGACCGGCTGTCGCATGAACATGCGGCGGTGGGTTTCTACCTCTCCGGTCACCCGTTGGACGATTACGCCGGAGCCTTGAAGCGCAAGGATGTGCTGCCCCTGACCGAGGTAATGCGCAAGGCCGCTTCGGGCCCTTGCGTGGTGCGTGTCGCTGGTTCGGTGTCGAGCAGGCAGGAACGCAAATCCGCCCGCGGGAACCGCTTTGCCTTCGTGCAATTGTCCGATCCGACGGGTCTTTACGAGGCGACGGTCTTTTCCGAGACGCTGGATGCGACGCGACAGCATCTGGAACCCGGGTCGAATGTGGTCCTGACGGTCGAGGCGACGCTCGAGGGCGACTCGCTCAAGTTGCTGGTGCGCGCGGCGCAGCCGATCGACGACGTTGTCGCCGACGCGGGCGCGGCGGGGCTGCGGGTGCGCCTTGAATCCGCGCAGGCGCTGGCGGGGCTGGCCGAGATCCTTGGGCAGAACCCGCCCGAGCGCGCCCCGCGCAAGGCGCTGGGCCCGTTGGTGTTGTGCGTGCCCGATCCGCAGACCGGCGGCGAGATCGATGTGAACGCGGGCCGCCAGATCCCCGTAACGCCGCTGATCAAGGCGGCGATCCGGGGCGTCGATGGCGTGCTTGCCGTCGAGGAAGTCTGAGATGCTATCCGTAGAAACCGTCGGTCGGGTCCGGGTCGTCACGATCAATCGCCCCGAGGCGCGCAACGCCGTCAACCCGGAGCTGGCGCGCGCCTTGTTCGATGCCTTCATGGCCTTCGAGGGCGACACGGGCGCAGACGTCGCCGTGCTGACGGGCGCGGGCGGCACTTTTTGTGCGGGTTTCGACCTGAAGGTGGCAGCGGGCGATGCGGCGGGCGACTGGATCGCGGCCGTCGATCTGCCCGAAGACTGGGTCGATGCCCGCGCGCAACCCCTTCCGGGGCCCATGGGCCCCAGCCGGCTGATGCTGTCGAAACCCGTGATTGCCGCGATCGAGGGGCACGCAGTCGCCGGGGGAATGGAACTGGCCTTGTGGGCGGACCTGCGTGTGATGGCGGATGATGCCACGCTGGGGGTTTTCTGCCGCCGCTGGGGTGTGCCCCTGATCGACGGTGGCACGGTGCGTCTGCCAAGGGTGATCGGGCAGGGGCGGGCGAATGACCTGATCCTGACCGGGCGCCCGGTGCTGGCCCCGGAAGCGCAGGCGCTGGGCCTTGTGGACCGCGTTGTGGCGCAGGGGCAGGCCTTGGCCGCCAGCCTGTCGCTGGCCGAAAGCCTGTGCGGATTTCCCCAAGCCTGCCTGCGGGCCGACTTCTTGTCGGCGCGGATGGACCCTGTGGCCCTGGCCGCGGGACTGCGGCGCGAATGGGCCAGCGCCAAGGTCGCGCTGGAAGAAGGTCGTGCGGGCGCGGCGCATTTCACCGGCGGCGCGGGCCGGGGTGGGGCGTTCTGAGGGAGGGGGCTCTGCCCCCTCTGGCCTGCGGCCATTCACCCCCGGGATATTTTCGGACAGATGATGGGGCTCAGACCCATTTCGCGAGGGGCGGCAGGCTCATGAGGACGGCATTGGCGTCGTGGCCTGTCTCCAGCCCGAACTTGGTGCCCCGGTCATAGACGAGGTTGTATTCCGCATAGAGCCCGCGGTGAACGAGTTGCGCATCCTTGTCGGCTTCGGTCCAGGGTTGAGCGCGGCGCTGTTCGTAAAGGGGGGTGACCGCCGGCAGGAAGGCGCGCCCGACGTCTTGGGTGAAGGCAAAATCGGCCTCCCAGTCGCCGGTGTTCAAGTCGTCATAGAAGATGCCGCCCACGCCGCGCGCCCGGCCGCGATGGGGGATGAAGAAATACTCGTCCGCCCAAGCCTTGAAGCGCGTGTAGTAGGCCGGGTCATGCGCGTCGCAGGCGGCCTGCATCTGCGCGTGGAAATGGGCCGTGTCCTCTGGGTATTCGAGGCAGGGGTTCAGGTCGGCACCGCCGCCGAACCACCAGGCGCCGGGCGTCCAGAACATGCGGGTGTTCATGTGCACAGCCGGGCAGTGCGGGTTCTGCATATGCGCCACGAGGCTGATGCCCGAGGCCCAGAAGCGCGGATCCTCGGCCATGCCGGGCACGCCACGCGCGGCCATCGCCTTTTGCGCCCGCTCGCCCAGCGTTCCGTGGACCGCCGACCAGTTGACGCCGACTTTCTCGAAGAGGCGGCCGCCGCGCATGACGCTCATGATGCCTCCGCCGCCCGCACCGCCGTCTCGTTCGGTCGGGGTGACTTCGAACCGGCCGGCAGGGCCGTCGCCTTCGGTCGTATCCTCGAGAGCCTCGAAGGCGGCAACGATCTGGTCGCGCAAGCTGCGGAACCACGCAGCGGCGTCGGTCTTGCGGGTTTCCATGGTGATGTCGGTCATGCGCGTTCTCCGTCTTTGACCGGGTTTTATCAGGGCCAAAGGGGCGAAGGCCAGAGCTTTGACCGGGCAGGGCGCGGCAGGGTGTCGCACCGGACCAGAGTTGATTGGCTTGTTATGGTAAATCAAGGCCCTAGCAGTGTGTATCGTGCGATCCTTCGCCTGTCCGAAGAGGTGCGGACAGACTCAGGATGGAGGGGATCACCATGCAAAATCTGCACAAGTGTGCGCGAACCGTCGTGATGAGTATCGGATTTCTTGCCATGGCCGGGGCAGCACTGGCCGATGACTCGTGTCGCTGGGCGAATGACGGCGAGTGCGACGACCCGACGGTGCCTTGGGCAATCACGGCGGCCTGCCCACCGGGGACGGATTCGACCGATTGCCGTCAACCCGCGCAGGCTGGCCCGAACAGTTGCCGTTGGGCCAACGACGGTGAATGCGACGACCCGACGGTTCCGGGCCATATCACCAGTGCCTGTCTGCCGGGCACGGATGCCAATGACTGCGGGCAGGCGAGCGGCGGGCAGAGCCCAGCGCCAACCAGCGCGGGGACGGCCACGACCTATGCGATGTGGACCCGCATCACCAATGACCAGCGCCATTACGCCACGCAACCGGGCGGGGTGATGGAGGTTCGTCCGGCCAACGGCATGGCGTTTCAGGCGGGGAATTATACGATCTATTCCGCCGTGTCGCAGGGCATTGCGCCCGGAACACCCTTGAGCGACATCCGGGCCTTTGGATGGAGTTTGTCGCCCAACACGATGTATGTCGCACGCGCATCGGGGGCCGGGCATTTGTCCTTCGTGCCGGGCGGAGGCGAGGTGACGATGTATCAGCGTCCGCCGCAGGGGATGGCGCGGGTCTTTGCGCGGAACGATGACGTCGTCCATATCCGCGCGATCTGCATCCTGCCCGCGGGGTGGCCCCTGTCGCAATGCGGGATGTGACGGATCGGCCCGCGCCGCGCGGTGCGGGCCGTCTTCAGGCCTGCCAGTCGATCCAGCGGCCGTGGAAATCGGCGCGCCCCATGGCAATCGTGAGGTTGCCGGGCCACAGCCGCAGCGTCAGGGCGGCTCCGGGGGACTGGCCATCGGCCTCGTAGGTGAACCACGCGAGGGGGGCGTTCGCGGTGGCGCGGGCGCCCGCTTCCTCGATCAGGTGCTGTCCGCGCTCGCGGCTTTCGGCGGGCAGGTATTGCCAGGCCACGGTTGACCAGATCACGTGCAGATGTTCCGGGCGCGGGACAAGGCGGGTTTCCAGCCAGTCGACGGCGTCGCCCTTCTGTGGCAGCGGGGGATGCGCGGCGATGGCGGCGCGGGTCATCATCAGGCGATGAGGCTGGTCGGGCCACAGATAGGCCAGAAGGCGTTGTTCCTGCGCCGGGTCCGAGACATCAATCGGGGAAAGGTCGACGGCCGCGCGTTCGGCGACGCGGATATTGGCCACGGGCGGCGGCGCTCCGGTCCAGTCGGGGCGCAGCACCAACACGGCATCGGCGGGGCCCCGCCGCGTGTTCCCCAGATCCAGCGCGATCCGGTCCCACAGAAGGTTCAGCCCGGCGCTGGCGCCCAATTCACTGAAGACCATCGGCATCGGGTGGCGGGCTGCCAGCCAGTGCCCCATCGCGATCAGCGCGCCCGAGCGGCGGATTTCGTTGGTTTGGGGCGGGCTGTCGATGAAACGGTCAATGAAGGCGGCATGGCGCTGTAACGTTGCCTCGATCGCGGTGCGCAGCTCGGCCTCGGCTGGTACTGCCGGCGGATAGACGCGGTCCAAGGTTGCGTCGCCGCCCAACCGAAGCGCATGCAGAGCCCCACACAACCGAAGCGGTACGGAATGCCCCGATGGGCCGAGGTCGCCCTGCCAGTCGAACAGGCGCCGCGTCAGGGGCGTATCGGGTTGCAGCATGTCGGCCAGCAGGGTGCATAGCCGTTCCATGAAGGGCGACCCCAAGGCGGCACAGCTTCGCGCCTGATCGCGGAAGGCCCGGGCCAAGGGGGTCATGAAAAACGGTCTTTCAGACGTTCCAGCGGGCTGCGCGTATCTTCGGCAGGCGCGGGCTGCGCGGCGGGGCGATCCCCCTGTGGCGCCGCCGGGCGCGGGGTCGGGTTCGCGTTGCGCGCCGGCGCCGTGCGGGCGGCGACGGCATTCTGGAACCGCACGCCGTCACCCGCCGCGAGGGCGTCGGCGCCGTCCGAAATCCCGCGCAACAGGTCATCCAGCCAGCCTTCGTCGGCCTTGGCGAAGTCGTTCAGCACGAAGGCCGCGACGGCATCCTTGTGACCGGGATGGCCAATGCCCAGCCGGACGCGGCCATAGGCCTCGCCGATGTGCTGGTGGATGGAACGCAGGCCGTTGTGCCCCGCGTGGCCCCCGCCTTGCTTGAGCCGCAGCTTGCCCGGGGCGAGGTCCAGTTCGTCATGCAGCACGATCACGTCGGCAGGCGCGAGCTTCAGATAGCGCATCGCCTCGCCCACGGATTGGCCAGACAGGTTCATGAAGGTTTCAGGCTTGAGCAGAACGGCCTTGTCGCCCCCCAGCCGTCCTTCGGCGACCTGCCCCTGAAACCGGGCCTTCCAGCCGGTGAACGCGTGATCCGCCGCGATCCGGTCAACGGCCATGAAGCCGATGTTATGCCGGTTGCGCGCGTATTTCGCGCCGGGATTGCCAAGTCCGACGATCAGTTTCATGCCACCTCCGGGAATCTTGTGCGCAAGGTAATGGTGCGTGACGGGATTGAAAAGCAAAAGCCCCGCCACAAGGGGCGGGGCTTCTGAAAGCGGGGCTCTGGATCTTGCAATCACAGGCCGATCACTCTTCGGCGTCGGACTCTTCGTTGTCAGCCGAACGCAGGCCCGAGGGCGCGGCGATGTTGGCGATGACGAAGTTGCGCTGGATCGTCGGCTTGGTGCCGTCGGGCAGGGCAATGTCGTTGATGTGGATGACGTCGCCGATCTGCTTGCCGGTCAGGTCGACCACCAGCTTTTCGGGGATGTCGCCCGCCAGAACGTTCAGTTCGACGTCCGGACGCACCACCGTCAGCGTGCCGCCACGCTTGAGGCCCGGGGCCGCGGCGTGATTGATGAACTCGACGTGGATGAACAGGTTGATGCGCGAGGTGCGACGCAGGCGCATCAGGTCGACGTGGGTCGGCAGATCCTTCACAACGTCACGCTGCACGGCGCGGCAGATCACGCGCACGTCGTCCTGGCCCTCGACCTTGAGGTTCCACAGCTGCGACAGGAAACGGCCCTGCTTCAGATTCTTGAGAAGGTAGTAATAGTCGAACTGGATGTTCATCGGTTCGGCGCCACCGCCATAAACCACACCCGGAACTTTGCCATCACGACGAGATTGACGAGCGGCCCCCTTGCCTGACCCCGTCCGGACCTCGGCGATCAGATCGTTGATCTCACCAGCCATATCGGTTCTCCTGAATTTCTGTTACGTTAAGCACGCCCCTCCAAGGGTGGATGCGCACCGGGCAGGCCCTTAGCGGGTTTGCGCCGCGTTGGAAAGGGGATTCTGCCGCCCCGCGCTGCGGGGGTTCTTGTTTGCCCGTGGAACGCGTGGTTCTGTCGCGGCGCAACCCGGACCGGAGGCCCCATGTCGATTCTGAATGCCGCGCTGGTATCGCGCAAGCCCATGGCGGCCTTCGCGGCGATCGGCGTGGTCTGGGGTGCCTTCATGGCCTGCATGCCCGATCTGAAGGACGGGCTGGGCGTGACCGATGGTGCGATGGGCGGGTTGCTGCTGTGGGGGTCGGTCGTCGCCATCGTGGCGATGGGCCTTGCCCCGCGGCTGGAACGCGTTCTGGGGCAATGGTCGCTGCCGATCGCCACGGCGCTGATGGGGCTGGCGATGATGCTGCCGGCGCAGATGCCGGGGCCCCTGTTCTTTGTGCTCGCGCTGATGGCGATGGGGTGCAGCAGCGGGCTGACCGAGGTTTACATGAACGCCCGTGTCGGCGCGCTGGAGGCGCAGCACGGCCACAGCATGATGAGCGTGAACCATGGCGCCTATTCGCTGGCCTATGCGTTGGCAGCGGCGCTGGTCGGTGTGGCGAGGGCCTCGGGCGTGTCAGCCAGCGCGATCCTGTCCGTGGCAGGTTTGGTTGTCCTTGTGCTGGCCTTGGCAAGTTTCGAGCGTCTCGTGCGGCGCTTCCGCGGGGCCCGAGGTCAGGCGCGATCAAAGGGAGGCCGGATTGCCCTGCTGGTCGGCGGGCTGACGCTGATCGCGTTCCTGTCCGAAAATGCGACCGAGACGTGGTCCGCGCTATACATCGAGCGCGATCTGGGCGCGGCGGCGGGCGCCGGTTCGTTTGCCCCTGCGCTGGTCGGGCTGACGATGGGATTCGCGCGGATCGCGGGGCAGGGGCTGGCGGGGCGCGTTGGGGACACCACGCTGCTGATCGGCGGGCTGGTCACCGGTGGGGCGGGCGCGCTGATCGTCGCACTGGCGCCCGGAGTCGCGGTCGCCTATGCGGGTTTCTTTGTGCTGGGGGCCGGGTTGGCGCTGGTGGTGCCGACGGCGTTTTCCATCGCCGGCCGGCTTTCCACACCCGAAACCCGCACTGCCGTCATCGCCCGTGCGACGATGTTCGGCTATGGCGGGTTCTTTCTGGGGCCACCGCTGCTGGGCTTCGTCGCGCAGATCAGCGGATTGCGCTTTTCCTATGGTCTTGTCGCTGCGCTGTCCTTGGCGGGGGTTTTTCTTGCGCTGCGACTGCGCCGGCGCCCCTAGCGCAGGCCGAAGGCGGCCAGCGCCTCGGCCAGTTCGGGCGGCAATTCATCGTCGCCGGGCCGGAATTGCGGCAGATCGCGCGGCGCGTCCTCGGGGGACAGATAGCGCCATCCCTGAAACGGGCGGCGCGGCGCGGGTTCGGTGCGGATGACGTCCGGGTCCAGAACGATCGCGCAGCGGTTGATCCCGTCGCCACCCTGCACGGCGTCGAGGCGCAGGATGCGCTGCCGGGCCAGCACCTGCCCCCGGAACACCCAATAGAGCGATCCGCCCTCCAGAACCTCGGTATCGCGCTTGGGCCACATGCGGGTTATGTGCCGGGGCAATCCGTCAGGCCCGCGGGCTGCCGGTGTCGCCTGCCAGTCTTCGAGGTCGCTGACGGCGTCGGCACCGACGCACAGCTTGATGAGATGCACAGCCATGCCTGCCTCTTGCCGCTCCGATGCGGCGGGGTCAAGGGGCTGGACCGCACCGCACCGGGGGACTATCTTGCCGTCTCTCGCCGCCAGCACAGGACACCCGCCCATGAGCCGCTTCGCTGCCCCCATCGCAGAACAGATCTGGGACATGAAATACCGGCTGAAGGATCAACAGGGCCGGGCGCTGGATGCCACCCCCGAAGACAGCTGGCGGCGCGTGGCGCGCGCGCTCGCGTCCGTCGAGGCCGATCCCGTGCTGTGGGAAGAGAAGTTTCATGCCGCGCTCGAGGATTTCAAGTTTCTGCCGGCGGGCCGGATTCTGGCCGGTGCTGGAACCGGGCGCAGTGTCACGCTGTTCAATTGCTTCGTCATGGGGACGATCCCGGATTCCATGGGCGGGATCTTCGAGATGCTGAAGGAAGCCGCGCTGACCATGCAGCAGGGCGGCGGCATCGGGTATGATTTCAGCACGATCCGGCCCAAGGGGGCACCCGTCGCGGGCGTAGCCGCCGATGCATCGGGCCCGCTGTCCTTCATGGATGTCTGGGATGCGATGTGCCGCACGATCATGTCGGCCGGATCGCGGCGCGGGGCGATGATGGCGACCATGCGCTGCGACCATCCCGATATCGAGGATTTCATCACCGCCAAGCAGGATTCCGCGCGCCTGCGCATGTTCAACCTGTCGGTTCTGGTGACCGATCCCTTCATGGCGGCGGTCAAGGCCGACGCCGCATGGGACCTTGTGTTTCACGGGCGTGTCTATCGCACCGTTCAGGCCCGCGACCTGTGGAACAGGATCATGCGCGCGACCTATGATTATGCCGAACCCGGCGTGATCTTCATCGACCGGATCAATGCGGCCAACAACCTGAACTATTGCGAGACGATCAGCGCCACCAATCCCTGTGGCGAGCAACCCCTTCCGCCCTATGGGGCCTGCCTTCTGGGGTCGATCAACCTCGCCCGGCTGGTGCATGATGCCTTTGGCCCGACCGCGCATGTCTGCCAGACCGATTTGTCGACCTTGGTGCGTACCGCCGTGCGCATGATGGACAACGTGGTCGACGCCAGCCGCTTCCCGCTGCCGCAGCAGGCCGAGGAGGCGCGTCTCAAGCGCCGGATCGGGCTGGGGGTGACGGGGCTTGCGGACGCGCTGCTGATGTGCGGCGTGCGCTATGGGTCTGACGAGGCCGTCGCCCTGACCGAGGACTGGATGCGCCGCATCGCGCGCGAGGCCTACCTCGCCTCGGTCGACCTTGCGCGGGAGAAGGGCGCTTTCCCGCTGTTCGACGCCGAGAAGTTCCTCGCCTCGGGGACGATGCAAGCGATGGACGACGACGTGCGCGAGGCCGTGCGTGCGCATGGCATCCGCAACGCGCTGCTGACCTCGATCGCCCCGACCGGAACGATCAGCCTTTATGCGGGGAATGTCTCGTCAGGGATCGAGCCGGTCTTTGCCTATGCCTATAACCGCAAGGTCCTGCAACCTGACGGGTCGCGCACCGAAGAAGAAGTCGTCGATTACGCCGTGCAGATGTGGCGCGACCTGAAAGGCGACGCGCCGCTGCCGGATTATTTCGTCTCGGCCCAGACGCTGGCGCCGCTGGACCACGTAAGGATGCAGGCCGCCGCCCAGAAATGGGTGGATTCTTCGATTTCCAAGACCATCAACTGCCCAGAGGACATCAGTTTCGATGCCTTCCGCGATGTTTACATGGCGGCGTGGGATTCGGGCTGCAAAGGCTGCACGACCTATCGCCCCAATGCCGTGACAGGGTCGGTGCTGACGGTGTCCGAAACATCAGAGAAGACCCCGCAGGCCGATACCGGCGCGGATGTGATCTATCTGTCCGAACCCCTCGAACGCCCTGAGGCGCTGGAAGGCCAGACCTACAAGCTGAAATGGCCGGTCAGCGAGCACGCGATCTACATCACCATCAACGACACCATCGTCGCCGGCCGCCGCCGCCCCTTCGAGGTGTTCATCAATTCCAAGAACATGGAGCACTATGCTTGGACCGTGGCGCTGACGCGCATGATCTCGGCGGTGTTCCGGCGCGGCGGCGACGTGTCTTTCGTGGTCGAGGAACTGAAGGCCGTGTTCGACCCGCGCGGCGGGGCTTGGATGCAGGGCAGCTATGTGCCCTCGATCCTCGCAGCAATCGGCAACGTGATCGAGGAACACCTCGTGTCGATCGGTTTCATCGAGGGGCGCGGCCAAGGCCTGAAATCGGACCCGAAGGCCACCGCCTCGGGCCGCCCCGCCGCCTGCCCGTCGTGCGGGGCCTATGAACTGGTGATGATCGAAGGCTGCATGACCTGCCGCGCCTGCGGACATTCTAAATGTGGGTGAGGACGGGGGGGAGAGTGCTGAACTGCCGCAGCCGCTGATGGCTGGAGCCTAAAGAGGTAGGTCGGATTTCATTGAAGCCCCTCCCAAGCGCGCATAGGGGAGCCTGTTCCTATATTCTCCGAGGTAGCCTTGTCGCACCACTACACACTTTTCATAGACGAGGCAGGGGACGATAAGGTTGATCGCCTAAAGCCTGATTTCACGGATGGAAACTCCGAATGGCTTTGCCTTGGCGGCTACCTTGTTCGGGCCGAAGTTGAACCAGACCTTGAAAGGCGGCGGGATGAAATCCTTGTTTCCTTCGGCGGACAAAAAGGGGGCACTCACCATTACCGCAATCTCAAGCCAAAGAATCGGCTGATCGCAGCAAACAATCTCGTGTCGCCCGATTATCCCGCACGGGGTTTTGTGGTCTGTTCCTACAAGAAGACCATGATCGGCTATCACAACGAGAGGGCTAAAAAACTCCACCGGCAATCCGCGCGATGTGCTGTTCAATTTCGTTGCCCGTCTCCTGCTTGAGCGCGTGACTCATTATGTCGTGAATGCTGCCCCTCGGCACGGCATCCGCGATCCGGTATTGCGAATCGTAATGGCGAGCCGGAAGGCATCATTTCAGGCAGTTCCAGGCATACATCGCCCAGCTCATTAATCAGGCAGTGGCGGGAACAGCCTTCCTGAACACCCGCGAAATCAAGGCCGGTGTGCTCCGGTGGAACCAGATCGAAAGGGCGACGGCTTCGCAGACCCCCGGATTGCAGTTGGCGGATGTTCTGGTTAGCTCGTTCTTCCAGTCAATCGAACGTGCCTCCCCGCACTACGGGGACAAGGTGGCACGTTGCTTGCTTCCGTTGATGGCCGAGCGCCCTGCGCGCCGGGGAATGCCCACGAGCCGGGCGAACGAGGGAGTCACCTTCTATCCTGCGACCCGGGTTGCCAAGCTCCTCACAGACGATCAATCCGACTTCTTCGCGCATTTTGGCTACGACATCGTAGCCTTGAAGGGGCGGCAGGCTGCCAATCATGTTCAGGCGCTTTCTCAAGCTGACCGCATGTGGTCCCGGGGGCGCTGACGGAAAGCCTGCACCAGACCGACGATTTTTTCTTCACGGTGATGACTCCGGCCAAAAAGAGAAAAGCCCCCGCGAGGGGGCTTGATCTGAAATCTCTGGACTTTCAGGGATTTTTGGCTCCGGCGGTAGGGATCGAACCTACGACCAATTGATTAACAGTCAACTGCTCTACCGCTGAGCTACGCCGGAACACGGGGGCGATATAGCAAGTGGTTCGGGTGGCGTCCAGAGGGTGCGGGCGTTTTTCCCGAACTTTTTGCTTCTTCGTGTAACTCCCTTCAATCAAAGGGCTTTCCGTACCTCGAGGGGGCTTGCGAAACCCGGTTTTCCGGCGAAACCGATGATCCCTCGGGCTTCCAGATCGATGAGATGCGCCAGCACGTTGCGCGCAGCCGCCGGGCGCAGGCGGGGGTCGGTATCGGCATAGACCGTTTCGGTCACGGCGGTCACGGTGTGGGCGCCGGCCTCGATGGCGCGACGAATCGCGGTCTCGCGCATGAGGCGATGGCTGCGCAGTGCTGCTGCGCGCGCAGCGCCATCCTCGACCGGGGCGCCGTGGCCGGGATACATGCGCCGGTGGGGTGTGGCCTCGACCAGGTCGAGGCTGGCCATGAAGTCGGTCAGGTCGCCATCGGGTGGCGAGACAAGGCTGGGCGCCCAGCCCATCACGTGATCGCCCGAGAACAGCACATCGCCCCACAGGAAACACAGGTGATTGCCGAAATGGCCAGGCGTGTGGAGCGCGAGGGTCTCGCGGCCTCCAGCCTCGAAACTCGCGCCGTGGGGCAAGAGGCGGTCGGGGAGAAAGGTGTCGTCGACGCCTTCTCCGCCGCCCAGATCGGCGTCAGACAGGGACTCCATCCGGGCCGAGCGCCCGGCGCGGGCGTCGCCGAAGGCAAGGATCGGCGCGCCGCAAGTGGCGGCAAGGGGGGCGGCGGCTGGCGAATGGTCCTTGTGCGCGTGGGTTACGATGATCTGGGCAATCGTTTCGCCCGGGGACAGGGCGGCCAGTATCGCGGCGAGATGCGCCGGGTCGGCGGGCCCCGGGTCCAGCACGGTGACCGCGCCCGTGCCGAGGATATACGTGTTGGTGCCCCGTTCGGTCATGGGCGAAGGGTTGGGGGCCAGCACAAGGCGCAGCCCCTGTTCCAGCACCAAGGGCTGGCCCGCGACAGGGTCAAAGGGCTGTGACATGCGCCCCCTCGTCAACGGTTGCGGCGCCGGATATGATGGCGTCATGCTGGGCCATGTCCTCAAACCCCTTTTGCCACGCGGCCTGTATTGGCGGGCCGCGCTGATCATCTTCGTTCCTTTTGTAACGATCCTGCTCGTGGTGTCACTGGCCTTCGTTCAGCGCCATTATACCGGGGTGACGCGTCAGATGACCGGGAATTTCCTGCTGGTGGCGCACCATGTCCTTGACCAGGTCGATGCCGCACCCGATCGCGAGGGGGCCGAGGCGGCGGCCGCCACACTGGCCGAGGCGTTTGGCCTCTCGATCCGTCTGGATGCCGCCTTGCCCGAGGCGCCGCACCGGCCCCCGTTCTATGACCTGTCGGGCAAGGTCGCGATGCAAACACTGGCCGAGGGCCTGCCGGGCATGCAGGCAATCAGCGTCGATCGCGGCGAGATCTCTGTCTGGGTGGACGGGCGGCATGGGCCGGTCACGCTGGTGTTCGAGCAGAACCGGATTTCCGCCAGCAACCCGCATCAGCTGATCATCTGGATGCTGGTCGTGGGCGTGGTCATGAGCCTGATTTCCTTTGTCTTCCTCAAGAACCAGATGCGGCCGATGCGGCGTCTTGCGCTGGCGGCCGAGGCGTTCGGCAGGGGCCACAGCGTGCCGTTGCGGGTGTCCGGGGCGACCGAAGTGCGGCAGGCGCAGCGCGCCTTTCTGGACATGCGCGAGCGCATCGAGCGCCACATCGAGCAGCGCACGCTGATGCTGTCCGGCGTCAGCCACGATCTGCGCACCCCCCTGACGCGGATGCGGCTGGGGCTTTCGATGTTCGATGACGAGGCCGAAGCCGGTGCCCTGTTGTCCGATGTCCGCGAGAT
The DNA here is from genome assembly GCA_041397065.1 of Paracoccaceae bacterium. Taxonomy (GTDB): domain Bacteria; phylum Pseudomonadota; class Alphaproteobacteria; order Rhodobacterales; family Rhodobacteraceae; genus Pararhodobacter. Next base: position 104,138 of record JAWKXG010000009.1, read on the forward strand.
GGAGTCGTTGATCGACCGGTTTCTTGAATTCGCGCGATCCGAGGCGGCCGAACCCATTCAAACGGTCGATTTGCGGGCGCTTGCGGCGCAGCGCGTGGCCGAGGCGGCGCGGTCGGGGGGGACGATCTCGTTCGACGATGCCGATGGGCCCGAGGCCCTCGTGGCGCTGCGGCCACAGATGTTCGCGCGGGCGCTGGACAACCTGCTGGGCAATGCGCTCCGCTATGGCGCACGGGCCGAGGTGTGGATCGAAGGCGATGCCCACACGCTGTCGGTCGTTGTCGAGGATGACGGTCCCGGCATCGATCCGGCCGATTTCGACCGCGCGACGCGGCCCTTCGTCCGGCTGGATCCGGCGCGCGGTGCGACACGGGGAAGCGGTGTCGGGCTGGGGCTGGCGATCGTTGCCGATGCGATGCGCGGGCAGGGCGGACGGCTGGTCCTTGAAAAGGGGCAAGCGCCGGGTCTGGGCGGCTTGCGGGCGCGGCTGGAACTGGTGCGCCCCGCCGGTCAGGACGCAGCGACCGGGTCGAAATCATAGATCCAGCGATATCGGTTCAGCGCAGCCGAAGGGGCGATGCGACTGCCGAGGCGCAACATCCCATGCGCGACCGAGGCCATCGGCTCGCGCAGGTGATAGTTCCGGGCGTTCGCGTTTGCAGCGGCGATCAGCGCCTGCGCCCGGGGGCGGCGCAGGGCCTCGTAGTGGCGCAGCGCCGTCGTGACGTCGTCGGGTTGGCGTGCCAGTTGGGCGGCCAGTGTCCATGCATCTTCCAGCGCCATATTCGCGCCTTGCGCCATGAAGGGCAGGGTCGGGTGCGCCGCGTCACCCACCAGAGCGGCGCGACCGTGGTCATCGGCCCAGCGATGCGCGACGGGATGCCGGAACAGGCCCCACAGGAAGACGTCGCGGATCTGCGCCAGCCAGCCGGGCACCGGCCCGCCGAAACCCGCGAAGACATCGCGCAGCGTGTCGGGGTCGTCGCGGTGGTTCCATCCTTCGGCCGCCCATGTGCTGCGCTCTTGCACGGCGACGATATTGCGCAAGGCCCCACCCCGCAGCGGATAACTGACAAGATGCCGTCCCGGGCCCATGAATACTTGAGCGACGGGTGCCCCCCCATCGCCGGGGATCAAGGCGCGCCATGCGACCTGCCCGGTAAAGAAGGGTTCGGCCGCGCCATCCAGCAGGGGCCTGAGGCGCGAATGCAGCCCGTCAGCGCCGATCAACAGCGGCGTTTCGCGATGGGCCTGCACGGCTGTCGATACCATGGCGCCCGTGTCGGAAAGGACGATCTCATCAACCCGCTGCAACAACTGCACCCGCGCGCCCGAATCGCGCATCGCGTGTTCAAGGGCCGCGATCAGATCGGCGCGATGACACAGCAGGAAACCGGGCTCGGCGGGCAGGTCGAGGCGCGTCACCAGCCGGCCTGAGCGGTCGCGCAATTCGACCGCCTCGGAACGGTCGCCCGCGGCGTTCAGATCGACCCCGAGGGCCTTGAGCACCCGAACGCCGTTCGGGCTGATCTGAAGACCGGCGCCGACCTCGGTGATTTCGGGGGCTTGTTCGAAAACGTCGACACGGGCCCCGAAACGGCACAGGGCAGTCGCCACCGCCAAGCCGGCGACACCAGCCCCCAGAACCAGCGCTTCCTTGCCGCCAAGGGGTGCAGCGCGGCGTTCGGGCATGGTGTGTCTCGTCGGTTCGCGCGCCGGATCAGGGCCCGCACGGGCGCCGATCAGGCCAGGCTAATGGTCAGTCGTCGCGATGCACGCGTTCCGACCGCTCGTGGCGTTCTTGCGCTTCGAGGGTCATCGTCGCAATGGGGCGGGCATCGAGGCGCTTGAGCGAAATGGGCTCGCCGCTGACCTCGCAATAGCCGAATTCACCGTTATCGATCCGGCGCAGGGCCGAATCGATCTTCGATACCAGTTTGCGCTGGCGGTCGCGCGTGCGCAGTTCAAGGGCACGGTCGGTTTCTTCGCTGGCGCGGTCGGCCATATCAGGCAGGTTGCGCCCGCTGGTCGCCAGATCCGCCAGGGTTTCCTTGCTTTCCGACAGCAGTTCTTCCTTCCACGCCAGCAGCTTGCGACGGAAGTACTCAAGCTGGCGCTCGTTCATGAAGGGCTCGTCTTCGGCCGGCTTGTAATCGTCGGGCAGAAAAGTTTCAGGCTTCATGCGTCTTTCCCCTGATTTTTCCGGGCGTGGCGCGACACGAGGCCGCAGACGCTCTGCCCGGTTTCCTTGCGGGCGGATTACCCCAAGGGGCGGGCAATGTCACGGGGCATTCGTTCACAATTTCCCCGCCGCCGCACGGGCCTTGATCGGCCCGCTTGGCCGAGCGGCTTGCCTTCGATCGGGCAAGCGACTAGGTCTTGCGCGTTGACCAAGGACAGGCAGGGCCCGCGATGACACGTTTTTCCTCGACCGACCGCTATATCGCCACCGAGGATCTGACGATGGCCGTCAATGCCGCCGTGACGCTGGAACGCCCGTTGCTGGTCAAGGGCGAGCCCGGCACCGGCAAAACCGAACTCGCCCGTCAGGTGGCGTCGTCGCTGGGCCTCGAGATGATCGAATGGAACATCAAGTCGACGACCCGGGCGCATCAGGGCCTTTATGAATACGATGCCGTCAGCCGCCTGCGCGACAGCCAACTGGGCGAGGACCGCGTCCATGACGTGCGCAACTATATCAAGAAGGGCAAGCTCTGGCAGGCCTTCGAGGCGGGCAAGAAGGTCGTCCTGCTGATCGACGAAATCGACAAGGCGGATATCGAATTCCCCAACGACCTGTTGCAGGAACTCGACCGGATGGAGTTCTTCGTCTACGAAACCGGCGAGACGATCCGCGCCGAGCAGCGCCCGGTGGTGATCATCACCTCGAACAACGAGAAGGAACTGCCCGACGCCTTCTTGCGCCGCTGCTTTTTCCATTTCATCCGCTTCCCCGATCCCGAGACACTGGCCGCGATCGTCCGCGTGCATTTCCCGGGGATCAAGGAATCGCTGCTGTCCACCGCCTTGACCCAGTTCTTCGAACTGCGCGAGACCCCGGGGCTGAAAAAGAAACCCTCGACCAGCGAGATGCTGGACTGGCTCAAGCTTCTGCTCGCCGAAGACCTGACCCCCGAAGACCTCAAGCGCGACGGGGTCAACGCCCTGCCGAAGCTGCACGGTGCGCTTCTCAAGAACGAGCAGGATGTTCACCTGTTCGAAAGGCTTGCCTTCATGGCGCGCCGGCAAGGGCGCTGACGGGCGTATTCGTCCAGCGTTGAGGGCTTGGTCAAACGGGGAAGGGGGGGCTGTCTGCCCCCCTCTTTCGCTGCGCGAAATTCACCCCCCGAGGATATTTTCAGAGCAAAGAGACAAGGGGCGCTTAGACGTCCAGCTTGATCCAGACCGGCGTGTGGTCCGACGGTTTTTCCCAATCGCGCGGCGCCTTTTCGACCCAGGCGTCCTGCAGCCGGTCTGCGGCCTGCGGGCTGAGCAGCAGGTGATCGATGCGGATGCCATCGTTGCGTGGCCAGGCACCTGCCTGATAATCCCAGAACGAATAAATGCCCGGTTCCGGGTGCTTCAGGCGGATCGCATCATAAAGGCCCAGGGCCTCCAGCCTGCGGAAAGCGGCCCGGCTTTCAGGCTGGAACAGCGCGTCACTCTTCCAGGCATTGGGGCGGGCGGCGTCGGCGGGCTGAGGGATCACATTGTAATCGCCGGCAAAGACCATCGGCCGCTCCTCGGACAGAAGCGCGCGGACGCGGGCCTCCATCCGTGCCATCCATGCCAGTTTATAATCGAATTTCGGCCCCGGCACAGGATTGCCGTTGGGCAGATACAGACCGCACAGGCGGACACCACTGTCCCCGATGTCGGCCTCTATCCATCGGGCCTGTTCATCGGTGCTGTCTCCGGGAAGGGCGCGCACAACGTCGCCCAGCGGGTGCTTCGACAGGATCGCAACGCCGTTGAACCCTTTTTGTCCATGTGTCTCGAGGTGATAGCCGCGCGATTCGATCAGGTCGCGGGGGAAGGCCTCGTCCACGGACTTGATCTCTTGCAGCACGGCGGCATCCGGGTCGCTTTCGTCCAGCCAGCGGCCCAGAGCCTCGGCCCGCGCCTTGACCCCGTTGATGTTGAACGTCGCGATCTTCATACGGCTCTCCCTTCCGCTGACATCATCTGTCCGAAAATATCCTCGGGGGTGAATTGGCCGCAGGCCAGAGGGGGCAGACAGCCCCCTGACCCCGTTATCCGTTCCCGCGCATGAACACGCCCGCGCCTTCGGCAGCGGCCCGCAGCGCCCGGGCCTTGTTCACGGTTTCCTGCCATTCGGCCTCGGGGTCGCTGTCATAGACCACGCCGCCGCCTGCTTGTGTATACAGCGTTCCGTTCTTCAACACCGCCGTGCGCAGCGCGATACAGAAATCCATCTCGCCGTTGGCGGCGAAATAACCGATGCCGCCGCCATAGACGCCGCGCTTTTCGGGCTCCAGTTCGTCGATGATCTGCATCGCGCGCACCTTGGGCGCGCCCGATACAGTTCCGGCGGGCAGACCCGCGAGCAGCGCCGACAGGGCGTCGTGATCGTCGGAAATCTCGCCCACCACATTCGAGACGATATGCATCACGTGCGAATACCGTTCGATGATGAATTTCTCGGTCGGGTGGACGGTGCCGATCCTGGCCACGCGACCAACATCGTTGCGCCCGAGGTCCAGCAGCATCAGGTGTTCGGCCAGTTCCTTCTTGTCGGACAGCAGGTCCAGCTCGAGGGTCTTGTCTTCCTCCGGCGTTGCACCACGCTTGCGCGTGCCGGCGATCGGGCGGATCGTGACCTGACCGTCGCGCAACCGCACGAGGATTTCGGGCGAGGCGCCGACGATATGGAATGACCCGAGGTCGAAATAGACCATGAAGGGCGAGGGGTTCATCCGCCGCAGCGAGCGATACAGTGCGAAGGGCGGCAAGGGGAAATCCTGCGCCCAGCGTTGCGAGGGCACGACCTGAAAGATATCGCCCGCGCGGATGTATTCCTTGGCCTTCTCGACGGCGGCCTTGTAGCCGTCCTTCGTGAAGTTCGAGACCGCCTCGCCGACGGTGGCCGCTTCGCCGAGGGCACGGCCCGTGCCGACTGCCTCGCGCTCGAGGTCGCGCAGCGCATCCATCACGCGTTCGGCCGCTTGGGCATAGGCCGCGCGCGCGCTCAGCCCGCTGGCGGCCCATGCCGGCGAGACCACGGTCACTTCTCCTTTGACCCCGTCCAGCACGGCGACGATCGAGGGGCGCATCAGGGTCGCGTCGGGCAGGTCCAGCGGGTCGGGTCGGGTCTGCGGCAGGGCTTCGACCAGCCGGATCATGTCATAGCCCAGATAGCCGAAAAGGCCCGAGGACACGGGCGGCAGGTCGGGCGGCATGGCGATCCGGCTTTCGGCCAGCAGACTGCGCAGAGCCTCCAGCGGGTGCCCCGGCATGGCCGCAAAGGCTTCGTCGTCGAAGCGGGCCTCGCGGTTGACGCGGCTGGTTTCGCCGCGGCATTGCCAGATCAGGTCGGGCTTGGTGCCGATGATCGAATAGCGACCTCGGACTTCGCCGCCGGTCACCGATTCCAGCATGAAACTGTCCTTGCGGTTGCCGACCAGCTTCAGGAACAGCGACACCGGCGTATCAAGGTCGGCGGCCAGCCGCGCATAAACCAGTTGGTTTTCGCCCCGGGCCCAGCCTGCCTCGAACTCGGCAAAACTGGGCGTCAGAAGAGAGGAATAGGCCACGGAAACGGCGCCTTCTGTCTGGTCCGCCTCAGCGGAAGTTCGCGTGAACCGCGTCGATGGCGGCTTGATTCAGCGAGATGCCCGCCTCGGTTTGCAAGGCTTGCGCGAAATAGGCAAAGACGTCCTGCCCCAGCGTCGAACCGACCTGCCGTTCGATCGCGTCGATCAGGCGGGCTGTCTGTTCGTCGCCACGGTCCGCGGGTTCGACGCTGCGCACCAGTGCGATGCGGGCCGTCTGATCGACGACATGCACAACGGGCGCGCCGGTATCACTGGCAAAGATCGTCTCGAGCATCGCGCCGGGAACTTCGGTCACGCTGTCGAGGCGCGAGATCCCTTCGAAACTTTCGGCCGACCGGCCTTGGGCCTCGCCGAAGGCTTCGGTGCCCTGTTCGACAAGCGTGGCGCTGAGGTCGGTGGCCAGAACCGCCAGTGCGGCGTCCACGATGGCGGCGCGGGCGCCCAAGGTCGCGGCCTCGCGCACGTCGTCCAGCGGGCGCGGCGTCGGGGGCGTGATGGCATCGACGCGCAGGGCAAAGAGCCCCCCATCCGACAGCGATGCCAGTTCGGGGAAATCATCCATTCCGGTGCTGGCTGCGGCCGCGCGGAATTCGGCATAGCCCGCGATTCCGTCCCCGGCATCCGCCGTCCAGTCGATCTGGCCGAGTTGCATCTGCGTTTCGTCGGCCAGCTGTTCGAGGGTCGCGCCCCCGGCCAGCAAGTCGTCGAACCCGTCCTGCAGATCGGCGATCGTGCGGCGGGCACGATCGGCGGCCAGCTCGTCACGCAGTTCGGCGCGGGCGTCTTCGAACGGTGTTTCCTGCGCGTTGAGGATAGCATTCATGCGATACAGCGCCGGACCAAAGGGCGAATCCAGCGGTCCGACCACGACGCCCGAGTCGGTCAGACCGAAAATCGTCGCTCCGGCCGCGCCCAGTTGCGATTCGCTGACGTCGCCCATGTCGGCGTCCTCGAGGCTGAGGCCGCGTTCGCTGACAAGTTCTTCGAAGCTGACGCTGCCTGCATCCAGCCGGGCCTTGGCGGCTTCGGCTTCGGCTTGCGACGGGTAGACCAGCCGCTCGACGAGGCGACGCTCGGGGATCACGTAGGTGTCCAGTCGTTCATCATAAAGCTCGCGCACGAGGGCCTCGTCGACCTCGACGCTGTCGCGGATCATTTCCGGCGTGAGCCAGACATAGGTGATCGCCCGCATCTCGGGTGCGGTGAATTCGGCGATATGTCCGTTGTAATATTGTTCGACCTGTTCGGGCGTCGGCTCGGCCACCTGGGTGGCAAGATCGGCCTCGGTCAGGGTGAAGATATCGAACGAGTGACGCCCGGCATAATAATCCACCAGCGACTCGCGCAGGATCGCCGGGGTTTCGACACCGGCGGCGGTTGCCGATTGCAGGATGCCCCGCGCGGATTCGGCGCGAACCTGCGCTTCGAACTCGGCCGGGGTCTGGCCCACGTTTTGCAACGCGAACCGGTAAGCCTCAGGGTCGAAGGTGCCGCCGGCACCCTGGAAGGCACGGATCGCCCGGATCAGGCGGAAAACATTCTCGTCGCCGACCGAGACCCCGACGCGGTCCGTCTCGTTGTCGAGGGCGGCCTGCTGCACCAACTGAGCGCGCACCTGCCGGTCGATCCCGAAGGCTTGCGCCTGCGCCAAGGTCAACGGCTGGCCGATCTGCTGGCCGATGGCGTTCATTTCGGCCTGCAGGGCATTGGCATAGGCCTGCGTCGTGATCTGCCGATCACCTACGGCCCCGATCGCCGTCACGCGCTGGCTCAGGAAATTGTCGATCCCGAAACCGCCAAGGCCGGCCACCAGCAGGGCCATCAGGCCCCACATCAGGATGTTCTGCGCGCTGTTCTTCTTCGCCATGGGGGGCTCTTTCCCTGCATTGGGTCGCTTCGCGCCCTGTCTATTGGCAAGACGGACGCGGGGCAAGGCCGACTGAGTCAGCGAACGGGCGCGAGGCGGTCCATGAGTTCCGCAATCTGGTGCGTGTCCGCATTTGCATAGGCAATGCGCATCTCGGACACCCCCGAGGGATCGCTGGCAGGGCGGAACATCGTGCCGGGCAGCATCAGAACGCCGGCCTCGGCCAGCAGACGCTTTGCCACATCGGGCGAAGGGGCATCGAACGGATGGCGGACATAGGCGAAATATGCCCCGCATCCCAGCAATTGCCAGTCGTGCAGCGCGCTGAACCCGTCGATCATCGCCTGACGCCGCCGCAGGATTTCCAGCCGTTCGCCAGCCAGCCAGCTTTCGAGGTTCTCGAGCCCCCAGACCGCGGCCATCTGGCCGGGGCCCGAAACGCAGATCGTCACAGTGTCCAGAAACTTTTCGATCTCGGCCAGCCGTGCGCGCGATGCGGCGATGGCGCCGACGCGATGGCCCGTCAGGCGATAGGCTTTCGAGAAACTGTAAAGGTGGATGAAGGTGTCGTCCCAGTCCGGGTCCTGAAACAGGCTGTGGGGTGCGCCCTCGACCGTGTGAAAATCGCGATAGGTCTCGTCGACAATCAAGGCCACGCCCCGGCGCCGCGCGAGATCGGCAAAGGCCGACAAAAGCGCCGGCGGATATTCGACACCGCCCGGGTTGTTCGGAGAAACCAGCACGATGGCGCGCGTGCGATCGCCGATCAGCGCGGCACAGGCATCCGGGTCGGGCAACAGATCGGGGCCGGTGGCCAGCGGCACGGCCTCGACGCCGGTCATGCTCAGCCACATGGCGTGGTTGAAATACCACGGTGTCGGCAGGATCACGGCATCGCCCGGTGCGGCGAGCGTCGCGATCACGGCGCAAAATGCCTGATTGCAGCCCGACGTCAGCGCGATCTGGTCCGCCCGCACAGGCGCCCCATAGAGCGCCGCGGTGCGTGCCGCCAGCCGCTCGCGCAGTTCGGGGATCCCCAGAACAGGGCTATAGAGATGGATGTTCGGGTCCTGCTCGACCGCGCGGGCCATCGCCGAACGCAGTGCCGAGGTGGGTGGGTCGACCGGGGCGGCCTGCGACAGGTTCATCAACGCAAGACCCTCGGGCAGGCGAGTCTCGGTCAACCAGCGGCGGGCTTCCATCACCGGGGGGGCAAAGGTTGCGGCGAAGGCGGGGTTCTGGGGCAGGGTCATCGGGGCCATCCGTGTTGATCGCCGCCAGACTGCCCCAGCGGCGCGGCAACGGCAAGCGGGCTTGCCAACGGCGGGACGAGGTCGCACAAGGGGGCATGACCCCTGCTGCCCGTGACGCCGCCGCCATCGAAATCCTTGACCGCTGGTTGGGCGGTCAACCGGTCGAGGCCGCGCTGACCGGCTGGGCCCGTGCAAGTCGATTTGCCGGGTCCAAGGACCGCGAGGCCGTGCGGGACCTTGTCTTTGCCGCGGTGCGCCGCCGGACCTCGGCCGCGGCCTGCGGTGGTGGCGGGGGGCGGGGGCTGATCATCGGTGTTGCGATCCACGAGGGGCGAGACCTGTCGTCGTGGACGGGCGAGGGGCACGCCCCGGCGCCCCTTGATGCGACGGAAATCAACCGTATCGCGGCCGGTCCTGACGCGTTGCAACAAACCGACCGGGCGACCCGTCTGGATTGCCCCGCGTGGCTGCTGCCGCATTTCGACACCGCCTTGGGCGCCAAGGCCGATGCGGTGTTGACCGCCCTGCGGGATCGCGCGGCTGTCCACATTCGGGCCAATACCCGGCAAACCACCCGCGCCGATCTGCGCGGTCTTCTGCACGCCGAAGGGATCGAGGCCGAGGATCATCCGCTGGCTGCGACCGCCTTGACCGTCACCCACAACGCCCGTGCCCTGAAAAACTCTCGCGCCTTCGCCGAAGGCCTGTTCGAGATGCAGGATGCCGCCAGTCAGGCGGTCGCGCTGCGTTTTGCAGCGGCTGTGCCCGAAGGGGCGCGCGTCCTCGATTATTGCGCGGGGGGCGGCGGGAAATCACTGGCCCTTGCGGCCGAAGGGCTCAAGGTTACGGCCCATGACATCGATCCACGCCGGATGCGCGACCTGCCAGATCGGGCGCAGCGGGCGGGTGTTTCCGTGTCCCGCGCAGGCGCCAGCCCCGGGGGCAACTGGCCCGCGATCCTTGCGGATGCGCCCTGTTCGGGATCGGGCAGCTGGCGCCGCGCGCCCGAGGCGAAGTGGACCCTGACGCCCGCGCGACTGGACGAACTGACGCGCATTCAGGGCGATATCCTGACCCGCTGCGCTGCGCTCTGTGCGCCGGGTGCGGTGCTGGGGTATGCCACCTGTTCGATGCTGACCCCCGAGAACGAAGACCGTGTCGCGGATTTTCTGGCGAGCCATCCGGGTTGGCGCTCTGAGGGAATGTTGCGCCTCGATCCGCTGGACGGGGCGGACGGGTTCTTCCTCGCGCTATTGCGCGCACCGTCCTGACGCGTCTTGCGCTGAGGGAAATCAACCATAAGATGTTTCTTGATCATTAAGTGGGCGTTAACCCCGCAGGGGTGATGCTGCCCGCAAGTTTTGCGAATCGAGGGACGCGCCGCCCATGACCTTGTCTGATCCCTTGTCCGAGGTCCGTGGGGACCTGATCCAGATGCTGGAACCGGTCGCGCGGCGGGCACGGCGTTTGGCGCTGGCGGCGGCGGGGTTTCTGGCTGCGACCCTGATCTTGTGGTCTGTGTCGGCGGTTCTGGGCGCAATGGTCGTGGGAACGGTCGGGGTCACCCTTCTTGTCATCGCTGGGCTGGCGCAAGGGGCGATGATCCAGCGCGCCCGTGACCGCGATGCCCTGCGCCTGAGTTGCGAACACTTGTTCGGCGACGATCCCGATGCGGTGCTGGTGACGGATGACAGCGGTCAGGCTTGGGGGGCCAATGCGCTTGCCCGTGCTGGCGGGCTGGCCGGCCAACTGGACGGTTGGTGTGCCGATCCTGACGGTCTGGTTCATGAGCTGACGATGATCGCACGGCGGGACGGATCGGCCACGCGCCTGTTCACGCGGCCCGGGGTGCGGCTGCGGCTGGCGGTCCACCGCGCGGGCGCCATGTTCGTGTGGCGTTTCAGCCCTCTGGGGCCGCCGGTGCATCCTGCGGGGGAAGGTCTGGGCCTCCCGGTGATTTCGTGGCAGGCGGATGGCAGGCCGCAAGGGAATGCGTGCGCGATGGCGCTTTTCTCCCAGCGCGACATCGTAGAACACGCGCTGCGCGGGTGGCGCGACCCGGTGATGGCGCCGGATGGCACCGTGTTGCATCCCGTGCAGGTGTCGTCCGATGATGGCCGAAATGATGTCCTGTTCCTGCCAGAGGGCGCTCGGCCCGCCACTCCTGACGCCGCGCCCGATGGTGTCGCTTGGCCGGGGTTCGAGGATCTGCCGGTCGCTTTGGCACGCATTGACTTCGCCGGGCAGGTCGTCAGCGCGAACCGCCTCGCGCGGGGGTTGCTGGGCCTCGACGAAGGGCGGGCCGTTTGTTTCTGGGACGTGGTCGAGGGCCTCGGGCGGCCGGTCGCCGATTGGCTGGCGGACGCCGTTGCCGGGCGCGCCTTGGGCCGTCCCGAGGTCTTGCGCGCGACCCGCCCGTCGCAGGAAACCTTCGTGCAGATCATATTGCGCAAGATGCCGGGCTCGGATGGGCTGGTCGCGGTGCTCTCTGATGCGACCGAATTCAAGTCACTGGAAGCGCGCTTCACCCAGAGCCAGAAAATGCAGGCGATCGGGCAGCTGGCGGGCGGCGTTGCGCATGATTTCAACAACTTGCTGACGGCGATCTCGGGGCATTGCGATCTGCTGCTTCTGAATCGCGACCGGTTCGATGCTGACTTCGACGATCTTGTGCAGATCCACCAGAACGCCAACCGTGCCGCTGCCCTTGTGCGTCAGCTTCTGGCCTTTTCGCGCAAACAGACCCTCAAACCCGAAATCCTGTCGTTGGAAAGCCTGCTGGAGGATCTGGCGCATCTGTTGACCCGCCTCGTGGGCGAAAGGATCAATCTCACCCTGCGGCATGACCCCGATCTGGGCGCCATCCGCGCCGACAGGCGGCAACTGGAACAGGTGGTGATGAACCTCGTGGTGAACGCGCGGGACGCGATGCCGATGGGGGGCACGATCCGCATCGAAACCGAAGCGCGGCGCCTGGACGACGATTTCGCCCATGGCAGGGCGCGCGTGCCGCCGGGCGATTACGCGGTCATCCGGGTCATCGATGAAGGCGTCGGCATTCCGGCAGACATCCTCGACAAGATTTTCGAGCCCTTTTTCACCACCAAACGCGTGGGCGAGGGGACCGGACTGGGCCTGTCGACGGCCTATGGAATCGTCAAGCAGATGGGCGGGTTCATCTTTGCCGACTCGGTCGAAGGGGCGGGGACAACCTTTACCCTGTTCTTTGCCGCGGCGCGGGGCGTGCCCGCTGGCATCGCTGCCCGGGTTTCCGACATCCCGGCGCCGGCGCCCGGGGCGCAGCCGTCGCGGGGCCGCTGGCGCGAGCCGGTCGCGCCCCCGCCTGCCGCCCCCGCCGACGCGGGCACCGTGCTGTTGGTCGAGGACGAGGCCCCGGTACGCGCCTTCGCCGCGCGCGCCTTGCGGCTGAGGGGATATCATGTCTTCGAGGCCCCCGACGGCGAGCAGGCGCTGGACTTTCTGGCCGACCTCTCGATCAAGGTCGACCTGTTCGTCACCGACGTGATCATGCCCGGGATCGACGGGCCGGGCTGGGTGGCGAAGGCGCTGACCGACCGGCCGGGCACGCCGGTGCTGTTCATCTCGGGCTACACAGAGGACGCCTTGAACGAAGCGCTCGTCCGGATCCCGAACGCCTCGTTTCTGGGCAAACCCTTTTCTCTGGGCGACCTGAGCGAAACGATCACGCGCCAGCTGGCGCGGTGAAGCGTCGGTTTCCCGGGGGCATCGGTCGGATGCAGGGCTTGCAACGGGGCGGCGGCTTGGTATCAGGGCGGCGGAGCGCACTGCAAGGACATGTCATGACCCCCGACCTCGCCACCCGGATTCAAGCCCGGATCGACGCCAAGACGAAACCGCAAGGCTCGCTGGGGCGAATCGAGGGGCTTGCCGCACAGATCGCGATGCTTCAGCAAACGCTGGACCCGGTGATGACGGGCTGCACGCTCACCATTTTCGCGGGCGATCACGGTCTTGCCGAGTCGGGCGTTTCGGCCTTTCCGCAGGCGGTGACGGGCCAGATGGTGATGAATTTCCTTGCCGGCGGCGCGGCGGCGAATGTCTTCGCCAAGGTGAATGGCGTCGCCCTGCAGGTTGTCGATACCGGTGTGGCCGGCGACCCGATCGCGCATCCCGACCTGATCTCGCGCCGGGTCGCCCCGGGCACGGCCAACGCGCATCATGGCCCGGCGATGACAGCCGAACAGGCCGAAACCGCGCTTCGCAATGGGGCCGAGATCGCGCGCGACGCCCGCGGGCAGGCGCTGGCCTTTGGCGAAATGGGGATTGGCAACACGTCGTCGGCCACGCTGTTGTCGCACAAGCTGTCGGGTATCGCGCTGGACGTCTTGATCGGACGTGGCACCGGGTTGGATGACAGCGGGCTGGACCACAAGCGCCGTGTCCTGACCGAGGCAGCGGCGCGCACCGGTGCCCTGTCCGCCCGCGAGGCGATGGCGGAATATGGCGGCTTCGAGATCGTGACCATGGCCGGCGCGATGATCGAAACGGCGCGCAGCCGGCGGATCGTGATTGTCGACGGGTTCATTGCCACCGCCGCGGCGCTGCTTGCGGTGTCGCTGGAACCGCAAACGCGGGCGGCGTTGGTCTTCGCGCATCAGTCGCACGAAGCAGGGCATCGCGTTGTGCTCGAGCATCTGCGGGCGGATCCTTTGCTGACCTTGGACATGCGTCTGGGCGAGGGGACGGGCGCGCTGTTGGCGTGGCCGTTGCTCAAGGCGGCCGCGTCCATGATGACCGACATGGCCAGCTTTGAATCGGCCGGCGTCTCGAATCGCGACTGAGGCGATGCGAGCCGCCCGTGCCGCGCTGACCTTTCTGACCCGCGTGCCGGGCGGGGCCTTGGATGCCGCCGATTTCGCGCGCGCGCCGGGTTGGTTCGCGGCCGTGGGCCTTTTGATCGGCGTGGCGCAAGCGGGGGTCTGGTTCGTGGCCGAAACCCTGTGGCCCGGGATGCTGGCCGCAGTGGTGGCGGTGGCCTTTGCCGTGTTGCTGACAGGTGGCCTGCACGAGGACGGATTGGCCGACACGTTTGACGGGCTGGGTTCGGGGCGCCCTTCGGACCGCGCCCTCGAGATCATGCGCGACAGCCGGATCGGCAGCTTTGGCGCGATTGCGCTGTTGCTGGTCATGGCCTTGCGGATCGGGGCCTATGCCGGGTTGGGGGCGCTGGCACCAATTGCCATGATCGCAGGCCAAGCAGTCAGCCGGGGCGTGATGACCTTGACGCTGCGCCATGGGGGGTATCTTCGGGCGCAAGGATCGGGCAGCGGCATGACCGAGGCGCAGGGTGCCACCGGTTTGATGGCAACGGCGGGGGCCGTGGCGGTCGCCTTGGGCTTGACCATCCGGGCTGCGAATGCATCTTGCACCCTTGCCGCGTTTTTTGGCGCGCTGGTCCTTGCAGGGGCCGTCGTCGCATGGTCGCGGCGCCGGCTGGGCGGCGTGACCGGGGATATCCTTGGGGCCGTGCAGATCGTGGCCGAGGTTGGTTTTGCGTTGGGTTTGTTGGCATGTCTTTGATCTTGTTGCGTCATACGCGCCCTGAGGGGGCCGAGGGGCGGTGCTATGGCCGCACCGACCTGCCGCTGGCGGGTTGTTTCGCGGGCGAGGTCGCGCGCCTGATCGACGAATTGCCACCGGTGGCACGGATCGTGAGTTCGCCCCTATCGCGGTGCCGCCTGCTGGCCGAGGCGATCGGATCGGCGCGCGGCCTGCCGGTCGAGATCGAACCGGGCCTGATCGAGGTCGATTTCGGGCGGTGGGAAAACCGTGCGTGGGATGACTTGCCGCGCGCCGAACTGGATGCGTGGGCCGCCGATTTCTTTGCCGCCAAGCCGCATGGCGGCGAGTCGGTGAATGATCTGGCAACCCGCACCCGTAGCACCCTTGACCGGCTGTCCGAAGGGGCGCGCCCCCTTTTGGCGGTGACGCATTCGGGGATTGTGCGCGCAACGATGGCGCTGGCGGGCGACCCCAAGGGATGGGGCTTCGACCTTGGCTTCGGGCGCTGGCACGCGATCGACTGGCCATGAGCGGCGGGTTGACCCTTGTTCTGGGCGGCGCGCGTTCGGGAAAAAGCGCGCTGGCGGAACGTCAGTGCCGCGCGTTGACCCCACAGGGCCGCGCGCCGGTCTATATCGCGACCGCGCAGGCGTGGGATGACGAGATGCGCGCGCGGATCGACCTGCACCGTCGGCAGCGTGCCGATGCAGGCTGGATCACGATCGAGGAACCGACAGAATTGCCCGGTGCTTTGCGTTCCGCTGGCGGGGCGGCGGTGCTGATCGATTGCCTGACCTTGTGGGTGACGAACCTGATGATGGCGGATCTGGATGACGCCGACGTGCACGCCCGGTTCGACGGCTTGGCCCGGGCACTTGCCGGCCATGAGGGGCCCGTGGTTGCCGTCGCGAACGAGGTCGGTCTGGGGATCGTGCCAGACAACGCGATGGCGCGGCGGTTTCGCGACCTTGCAGGGCGGTTGAACCAGCAGTTGGCGGCTCAGTCGGATACGGTCGTCTTCGCCGCCGCGGGGTTACCCTTGGTCCTCAAAGGGAAACTGGCGGATTAACCCGATTTTTCTTGGCGTTGGCCCGGTGCTGGCCTAGCGTGCCACGATGCAACCCGAGGTCCTCGATACCTTTCTCGACCTGTGCGAGACGCGCAGCTTCAACCGCTCGGCGGACCGCCTGCGGGTGACACAATCAACGGTTTCTTCGCGGATCGCCGGGCTTGAGAAAACGCTGGGTGTCCAGCTGTTCCACCGGTCGCGGGGCGGGTGCGACATCACCACCGAAGGGTTGCGCTTCGAACCACATGCGCGCGCCCTGCGCGCCGCCCTCACCGAAGCACGGGCCGCCGCGCGCGGCGCCAGTGGCCGGGCGATCACGCTGCGGCTGGGGTTGCAAGCGGATCTTGCGGCCAACGATCCGGTGCGATGGGTGACGTGGTTGCGGGGCCTTTTGCCCGAGGCGGCGATTTATATCGAGGCGGCGTTTTCGGCGTCGATGTGCCGCGATGTGCAACGCGGTGATCTGGATCTTTCGTTGATCTTCACGCCCGACCCGACGCCCGACATTCATTTCGAAACCGTTGGAGAGCGCCGATACCAGATGATTGCGCCCGTGGGCGAGGGGCTGGGGACCCTCGAGTCCGTGACGCCCGAGCGCTATGTGCTGGCGTCGCTGGCGCCGGCTTTCACGCGCACGCACGGGGCTCTGTTGCCGCACCTGAGCACCCCGCCGCTGTCCGCCGGACAAAGCGATACGGTCCGCGGCATGATGTTCGGATTCAAACTGGCCGGGTATCTCGACTCGGTGCAGGCGCAGGATCTGATCGCCCGTGGACTGGCCGAACCGGTCCAAGGGGCGCCGGTGATCCCGCAGCCGGTCTATGCGGCGATCCATTACCGCAACCGTCACCGCGCCATGTGGCGCAAGATCATCGCCGCGCTACGCGACAGCCTAGGAGACCCGACATGAGCGACTTCGCCCACCCCGACTATGACTGGCTGCCGCAGGATGTGAAGGATTTCATCACCCGGACCGAGGCGTCCTATCCCGCCGACGCGGTGAACTTCACCATCGCCCAGCAACGGGCGTTCTATGACAAGCTCTGCGCCGAATTCGATGCGCCCTATCCGGCAGGGTTGTCCGCGCAGGACGAGCTGATCGCGGGCGTTCCCTGCCGTCGCTATCGGCCCAGTGCGCCGCGCGCAGGGGTGACGGCGCTTTATTTCCATGGCGGCGGGTTCATCGTGGGCGGGCTGCACAGCCACGATTCCATCTGCGCCGAGTTGGCGGAAGGGGCGCAGGTGGAATTGGTCTCTGTCGATTATCGACTGGCGCCCGAACATCGTCATCCCGCCGCGCACCACGATGCGCTGGCCGTCTTCGACGCGATCGGCGGCACGCGGATCCTTGTCGGGGACAGCGCGGGGGGCAATCTGTGTGCGGGTCTTGCGGCAGTGCGTCCCGAGGTGGCCGGGCAGATCCTGATCTATCCCGGTCTTGGCGGCGAGAGGACCTTGCCCAGCTACACCCGCCATGCCAAGGCCCCGATGCTGACCACCGCCGATGTCGATTACTACGGCGAGATCCTGTTCGAAGGAGCGCGGCCCCGCGACGACGTGACGGCAAGCCCTCTGTGCGCGACAGATTATCGCGCGCTGCCGCGCACCGTGATTTTCACCGCGCAATGCGATCCGCTGGCCTCGGACGGGGCGGAATATGCCGCACGTCTGGCCGAAGCCGGGGTCGACGTCGCCCTGACCGAGGAACCGGGGCTTGTGCATGGATACCTGCGCGCCCGCGGATCGGCCCGGCAGGCGCGCGATTCCTTTGCGCGCATCACGCAGGCCCTTTCGGACATGGTGACGCGCGTGCAGGCTCAGTAACGCACGACCGTTTCGAAGGCGGCGGGCAAGGACAGATCGGGGTTCAGCACGTCGACAAGGTCGAACGTATAGCTGGCTGACAGACCGTCGGGCGCAATCTCGCCATTGCTGGACACGATCTCGGCCCCGGCGACGCGGATCGTGACGCCATGCCCCTCGAGCATCGGGCGGAATTGTGCGGCCATTGCCGGATTGGCCGACACATCGGACATATCGCCCATCACATCCCCCAACGGGATGCTGACCCGCACGGTGCCGTCGCCCAGATCGGTCACGGTGCTGGCCGCATCGTCGCTGGCTTGGGGGAAAACCTCGGCAAAGGCGCCGGTGCGGCCAAAATCGCAGCGTGCGGTGGTATCGGTCAGTGTCAGGGTCCCGCCTTCGTCGGCGTTGCAGAAATGCTGCGTGCCACCAAAGTTGTCGAGGATCATCCGCTGGATCTCCATGTGCCCCGACACTTCGGCACGGTCGGCGGCGGTGATCGTGGCGGTGACATCGATATCGATGCATCCAGAAAGGGTCAGCGCGGCGGCGAGCGCGGCGAGCGAGGGTCTGGAAAGGAATTTCATAGCAATCTCCGTCAGTTCAACAAACGAGGCGCCAGACTAGCCGCGTGGCCGGTCTGGCGCCAGTCCTGCTGTTCGGGGGGCTATCAATTCGCCGTGCAATGCGCGCCTTCGGGGGCCGCGCCCGAGCCCAGCGCGATGGCTGCCGGAAAGCGATAGGGCGACGGCAGGCCCACGGCGCGTGCATCCCAGACGACCAGAAGCGCAAGCGCCAGCAGCGCGATGGTGCCGATGCGGGGGCGGGAAAGCTGTTGTCTCATGCTGTTATCCCCACGCGGTGCGGCGGGACAAGGATCGCGCCGCGCAAGCGGATCCCCAGTGCCGATCCGGCAAAGGCGGCGGCAAACCATGCCCAGCCATGCAGGCTGCCGGTCGAGATGCCGCTGAAGAATGCCCCGACATTGCACCCCAGTGCCATGCGGCTGCTATAGCCCAGCACGATCCCCGCCAGCACCACGCCCGCCCAGCCCCTGAGGGCAAGGGGTGCAGCCGGTGCGCCCGGTTCGTGGCGCCAGCGCATCACCGCAAAGGCCCCGAGGATCAAACCCAGATCAGTGAGCGATGTGACATCGGTCAGGATCGACTGGTTCAGGCGCAGCGCATTGGCCGGTTGGCCCCAGAACGCGGTTTGCGCCAGATCCAGCCCCAGCCCCTGCGCGATCTTGGCGCCCCATAGCCCCAGACCATAGACGATGCCCCAGGGTTGCCCGGCCACCACAAGGTTGCCGATGGCCAGTGCCGCCAGCAGTGCTGCCGCCACGATCAGCCGCGCGGGCGGGCGCCGCATACCCCGGGGCGCGCGAAAGGTTATCACGGCGGCGACGATGCCAAGGACAAGCACCGTTGCCAGCAGCCCGCCGGTCGGGCCCGCCACCGATTGGGCCGAAAGGACCGGCAAGGTGCCGAATCCATGCCAGAACCCGGTGTTCAAGGTTCCCAGAAAGGCCCCGGCGACGAAACCGGCCAAGGCGACAAGGCCCACGGAATTGCCGGACCCCGCGTTGACCAACGTGCCCGACCCACAGCCCATGACAACCTGCATCGCGGCGCCAAAGACGAAGGCGCCCAGCAGCATCCCGATGCCGATGGGGGCGTGGGCGGGGGCCAGTTCCGTGCTGAACGTCGCCAGCAAGGGGAAGGCCGCGCATGCCGTGAGCGCGATGGCCAGAAGTTGCGCGTTCAGCCCGCGTGCGTCCCGTGCGGTCTGATATTGGCGCCACGGTCCGGCAAAGCCGAACCGCAGCCCCTCAAGCACCAGTCCCAACCCGATGCCGATGGTCAGAAGAAGGCCCGCGCGGGGGCCGGCTGCCAGCGCCGTCGCGCTGACCAGCGCGATGCCCGCCAAGGCGATGAAGATCCGTCGCGCCGACATCAGAACAGGCCCGAGACCCAGCGCGTCGTCGCGCGCCACGCGTATTCGATGCGGCCCGGCTGGTTGATCAGCGGTCGGTCGGCCTGCGTGTATTCCGCCATGCTTTCAGCATACAGGCGGACATCCTCGACCCCGGCCAGTTCGCTCAGGACGAACCAGTCGATTGCCGCCCAATGCCCGGTGTTGCAGAAGCTGACTGTGGTCCGGGCGCTGTCGATCCCGGCCTCGGCGATGGACTGGCGCAGGCTGGCGGCGTCGCGCAGGCGCGTGCCGTCGAAGAAGGTCGAAAAGGCAAGGTTCTCGGCACCCGCGATGGTGCCGGGGGCGGCCACGGTCCATGTGTCGCCGGCATAGAAATCGGCGGGACGCGAGTCGATCAACTGGGCGCCGCCTTCGGTCGCAAAGCGGGTGACATCGTCGGTCGTCGCGCGCCAGCCATCGGACCACGAGGCCGTATAGTCAGACGGGAAAAAACTGGTCGGGGCGGTCTGCGACGGCAAGCCCGCCGACTGCCATGCCGCCAAGCCGCCGTTGAGTAGCGCAAGGTCCTGCACCCCCAACGACTTGAGCGTCCAGTAGACGCGGGCGGCAGCCCCCAGATCGGTCGCGTTGGCGCCCGAATGCACGACGACGACCGGCGTGTCGATGTCGATCCCCAGCTCGCGCAGGGTGCGTTCCAGATGCGGAAGATCCCGCAGCGCGCCGGGGTTCGGCATGTCGGAGCGCCACGAGGCATAGGGCGACCAGCCCGATCCCGGGATATGCCCTGCGGCATAGTCGCCGGTGATCTGCACGACGCGGATATCCTCGCCGTGGGTATCCAGCAGCGCCGCCAGCTGCGCGGGTTCAAGAAGGGGCTGCCAGCCCTCGGGCGTGTCGGCTAGGGCGGCGCTGCCGAGGATCAGGGCAAGGGCGGTCGCGGGAAGAAGGGAACGGTGCATCGGGGAAACCTCCGGCTGGGTGTCTGTTGCCGGGCAGATGACACCCCGGTTCCGATGCGTCCAGAGGGGGGGCGCCCGGCGCAGCATGCCGGGCGCAGACGCGTTTTCCGGGCCTTGCGGGCGGGGGCGGATATTCGTTCCGCGCGGGCCTTGGGGAAGGAAAACGATTTCACCATCGCGGATTGGATGGGCGCAACGGTGATCTTTTTTCGCCAGAAGGGCAAAATCGGGGGAAATCAGTCCGTCAACGCCGGTTTGGGCCCCGTTGCCGGGGCCCGTTCTCAGCCCGTGACCTGTTCGCGCAGAATCGCCGAGGTCAGCGAGATCATCATGTAAATGCCCGCAGCCACCAGAAACGCCAGCAACGTGTTGTTGAAGCTGCGCGGATAGGTTGGCTCGTCCGGGGCGATGGGGGGCGAACTGAGGGTCAGATAGCGGACCTGCCGATTGGCCTCGATCCGGGCGCTTTCGAGGTGCTGCATCGCTTGTGCAAGCAGCAACTGCCGCGTCTGCACGTCATTGCCTGCCATCGCCATCTCGCGCTGGATTCTTGGGCCAGTGACGCGCCGCCTTCATCGCCTTGCGTCAATTGCGAGCGCAGTTCGGCGACCTGCGCCTCGAGCGCCTGAATCCGCCGTTGACCGGCATCGGCCCGCGCCGCGTTCGGGCGGGGGTTCGACAGCAGTTCGCGCAGTTCCAGCCGCTCGCGGTTAAGCTGCTGTTCAAGGGACGTGATCTGCTGCGTCAGGATCTGAACCTCGACCTCGCTGGACAGGACCTGATAGCGCTGCTGCATGTCGAGGACCCTCGACTGCGCCCGCACCAGCGCCGCCTCGGCATTGGTCACGCTTTCCATCGCATCGCGCATCTGGTTTTCCCGCAGGCGTTGGGTCGACTGGTCGACCGTTTCCTCGGCAAAGCCGATGAGCGCGCGCGCGAAGCGTTCGCTGGTCTCGGGGTCCGCGGCGATGACCTCCATCTCGATGACGCCCTCGGTTGGCGCATAGGACACCTGCACCATGTCGCCATAGAGCCGATACACCGTTTCCTCGGTCGCGTCCGGTGCAAGCCTGCGGAAACTGTCGATGTCGGGTTGCGAGAAATAGGCACGGAAGCCCTCGGCCTCGTCGAGGCGGCGCATGGCTTCGCGCGACAGAAGGTAGTTCTGAACGGCAATCGAATCTTGGTGCGTCTGCCCGCCTGCCGCGCCGAAGGCGGCAGCGATGGATGCGCCACTGCGGCTGCCATCGGCCGTTTGCACCACAAACTGCGTGTTGGTCGCGTACAGCGGCGTCGCCAGCACATAGAAATAATACCCGGCAACCGCCGTGGGCAGGAACACGAACACCAAGAGCCGCGCAAGGAGAACGACCATCCGCCGACGGCGGCGCTGCGCGATCTGACGCTGGATCGCGGTGATCTCGTTCCGGCGCTTGGTCTCATCGGCGCTGGGGGCCTGCTGGGTGGCAGGGGGTGTCGGCTGGCGATAGGCTTTGGGCAGCGGAGGCGGCGCATCGGTTGTCGTCAACGCGCGCGACGGGCCGCCGGCTTCGGCCTTGACGATATCCAGAAGGGTCGATTTCGCGAACGGGTCGATACCCTGCTTGCGCAGCAGTGTCACCGCCTCCATCCCCGAGGTGGCCTTGATCCCGTTGCGCTGTGCAACCCGCATGGCCATGCGCAATTGCCGGCCGCTGTAGCCTTCTTCGCGGATTGCGTCCAATTCGGCCTCGGTCTTGGCGGAAGCGGCGACATCGGCCGAATGTTCGGCTTTCGCGGGCTCGGCTTTCGCGGGCTCGGGCTTCGGGGGTTCAGGCGCAGCCGGTTCGGGCTTGGGGGCTTCGGCCTTTGCGGGCTCGGGCGCTTGTTCCGGCTGAGGCTGGGTTGTCTGCGCGGCGGGCTGGGGCGCGGGGTCCGGTTGCGGTTCCGGTGCTTGCGGGGCGGGTTGTGGCGCGGCGGCCTGAGGGGCGGGTTGCGGGGCGGGTTGCCCAGCTGCCTGCGCCGCCATGCGCTCCCGGGTTTCGCGGATCGCGCGTTCGGCCAGCGTCTCGGCGGGGCGTGCCGGTGCGGTTTGCGCAGCCGGCTGGGCGGGGCGGGGCGTCACGACCGGGGCCACCGCAAGCGGTGCGCCCGCCGTGACGCGGCGCACGCGGCGGCTGGGCGCGGCATCAGACGATTGCGGCGCGGGCTGGGGCGAAGGAGCGGGCGATGCCGCAGCCCGGGCCGGTTCGGGCGCACGGGTCGGGGGGGCGCTTACGCGCTGTGTCGCGGCAACGTCTGCGGTCTGCGCCGATGCCGGCGCGTCGTCTTCGTCGAACAAACCGTCATCGACCGACGCGGGCATCGGCGTGCGTGTCCGGACCTCGGCTTGGGGCCGGCGCGGTTCGGGCGCGTCGCCCTCGTCGCTCAGCCGCAGCTTGAACCGCTTAGCCTTGGGTGTCGTAGTCATACATTGCCTTCGCTTCTTCCAGCGTGTCGAAGAACTGCAATTGCCCGTCCCGAAGGACGGCGGCCGATTTGCAGTAACGTTCCAGGATGTCCGCCTGGTGCGACACGATCAGGACGGTGGCGTTTTCCAGCCGTTCTTTCAAGATCGCGCCGGCGCGGCGGTTGAAATTCACGTCGGTCGTGGCCGGCATGCCCTCGTCGACGAGATAGAGGTCGAACTCGATCGCCAGCATCAACGCAAAGGAAAACCGCGACCGCATCCCGGCGCTGTAGGTGCCGACGGGCATGTCGAAGTAATCGCCGATGTCGCACAGCCAACGGCAGAAGGCTTCGACTTCGTCAGGATCAAGTTGATAAAGCTGGGCGATGAAGCGCGCGTTCTCGGTCGCGGTGTGTTTGTTGTTGATGCCGCCCATGAACCCCAACGGGAACGATACCCGGCATTCGCGGCGGACAACCCCGTGATCGGGCTTTTCCAGCCCGGCCATCATGTTGATGATCGTCGTCTTGCCGGTCCCGTTCGGCGCAAGAATCCCCGTCGACTGTCCCAGTTCTATCCGGAACGACGCGTTGTGCAGGATCACTTTGCGGGTCCGGCCCGCCTTGAAGGATTTGCTGACGTTGTCAAACTCCAGCATCTGGTCTCGCCTCGTTGGGGCGGGTGCGCGGGGATGCGCCGCCCTCGTTTTGTCGTGCTTTTGCGACCGCCTGAAGGTCGGATATGACGACAGTATGCCGGAAATGGCGCGGCGCCTCTAGTGAAAACTCCGTGTAGTCTGGGCGGTTTTCCCTTTCGGCGGGGTTTACAATGCAAGGCGAAAGGCCGACATCACCCCACAAAGGCCGGGAGGCCGGAACAGGATACGGGGGCTGTCATGTCCGAACCACCTGAGGATGCCGCACTGGATGCCGCGTTGCGCCGTGCCCACGCCGACGCGGATCCGCAGGCGCAACTGGATCTGCACGCGGCAATCACCCGCGCCGAGCTGTTCGTCCTGCTGGAATCCGAGGTCGCCGATGATCGCCTCGTGCCGCGCGTGTTCGATCTGTCTGGGGGGCCGGCGGTGCTGGCCTTCGGGTCGGAACTGCGCCTTGGGTCCTTTGCGGGCGAAGCCGTCGCCTATGCCGCGCTGCCGGGGCGGGTGCTGGTGCCGATGCTCGCCGAGGCCGAACCGGGGCTGAGCCTTCTGATCAATCCCGATGTCGATCATGCCGCGCTGTTGGCCCCGGCGACGCTGCGCTGGCTGGCGCAAGCGCTGACAGGGCCCGCGCCGATCGAAGACCGTGCGATCCCGCAGGGTTTCGGCCCGGTCAGCTTGCCGCAAGCCATCCTTGATCGCCTGGTTTCGGCGCTGGAACGGCGTCTGGATGGAACGCCGGGCCTTGTGCAGGCGGTCCTCGTGGCGGTTCGGTGGCAAGGGGCAGGGACCACAAGCGGGCCGGCGCATGCTCTGGCCCTGTCGGGCGTGCCCCAGACCGCCGAGGCCCCGCTGGCCCGGTCCATAGTGGAAGCACTCTCGCTGTCGGGGCTCGAGGCGGGGGTTCTGGATGTCATCTTTCCGCCCGCCCCGGCGATGGAGGCCATCGCCGCCGTGGGTCTGGCCCTGTCGCCCGCGCCGTTTGTCGCCCCGGACACGCAGACCGTGACGCCCGGCGGGAACCCGGGGCTGGATCCGGCGCGGCCGCCGATCCTGCGCTGACGGCGGGGCAGAAGCATGAGTGCGGGCATCGGACACTGGCTGGGGCGGTATCTCGAAGCCGATCAACCCGAGGTCCAGCCGTTCGTCGCCCTCGATTTCGCGGCGCTGGCCGAAACGATCCGCGTTGGCGATGTGTTGTTGGTCGAAGGCCGCGCTCGGATCTCGACCGCGATCAAGTATCTGACCCAGAGCACATGGTCACACGCCGCCCTGTGCGTCGCCGATACGACCCAGCGCGCAAAGCCCGAGTTGGTCGAGGTAACCTTGCAGGCGGGGTGCCACCGTTTGCCGCTGGAACAGTATACGGGCTATAATCTGCGCCTGTGTCGCCCCGCCAGCCTGTCCGATGATGAGCGCATGGCCGTCGCCCGCTATATGGTCGACCGCATCGGCCTGCAGTATGATCTTCGCAACATCATCGATCTGGCCCGTTACCTGTTCCCGACACCGCCGGTGCCTGTACGTTGGCGGCGCCGGATGCTCAGCCTTGGGTCGGGGGATCCGACGCGGGCGATCTGTTCGTCGCTGATCGCCCAAGCCTTCGGCGCGGTGCGGTATCCGATCCTGCCCGAAATCCGCATGGTGCAGCCCAGCGGGCCGGGGCGTCGGCGTCCCCGGCTGGAATGGTTCGCCCGGGACCATACGCTGGTCGTGCCGCGCGACTTCGACCTTTCGCCCTATTTCGCGGTGGTCAAGCCGACGATCACGCGCGGGTTCGATCACCGTCGGATTCCGTGGGGTGAGGGGGCGGTGCAGGCCGAAAGATTGGGGTAAAATAATACCTATTTCTCAAGTCATTGTATTGTATGAATAATTTCAAGCATGATGCGCTTGACGTGGTTCGCGAAATCGCTAGAACACCCCCATCCGGTGCGCGCCTTCGGTGCGTGCCTTGAAGACTTTCTCAATCCTCAGGTTCAGACATGAAAACCTATACCGCGACTCCGGCGGAGATCGAGAAGAAGTGGATCCTGATCGACGCTGAAGGCGTCGTTCTGGGCCGCCTCGCCACGATCGTTGCCAACATCCTGCGTGGCAAAAACAAGCCCACCTTCACGCCGCACATGGACATGGGCGACAACGTGATCATCATCAACGCCGACAAGGTGCAGATGACGGGCAAGAAGCGCACCGACAAGGTCTATTACTGGCACACCAACCACCCCGGTGGGATCAAGTCGCGCACGGCGGCCCAGATTCTGGACGGTGCCCATCCCGAGCGCGTCGTGATCAAGGCTGTCGAGCGCATGATCACCCGCAACCGCCTTGGCCGTCAGCAGATGACCAACCTGCGCGTTTATGCCGGTGCCGAGCATCCGCACGAAGCCCAGCAGCCGACCGTCCTCGACGTCAAGTCGATGAACCCGAAAAACACCCGGAGCGCTTGATCATGGCCGATGAGATCAAATCCCTCGACGCGCTGAAGGATGCCGTTGCCGGGGCCGCCAGCACCGCTGCTGCCGCCGCACAACCCGAAGCCGCCGCCCCCCGCGAACCCAAGCGCGACGCGCTGGGTCGTTCCTATGCCACCGGCAAGCGTAAGGACGCGGTCGCCCGCGTCTGGATCAAGCCGGGCTCGGGCAAGGTTGTCGTCAACGGCAAGCCGATCGCGGAATACTTCGCGCGTCCGGTTCTGCAGATGATCCTGCGCCAGCCGTTCCAGATCGCCAATGTGGAAGGTCAGTTCGACGTCTACGCCACCGTCGTCGGCGGCGGTCTGTCGGGCCAGGCCGGTGCGGTCAAGCACGGTATCTCGAAGGCGCTGCAGCTGTATGATCCGTCGCTGCGCGGTGCCCTGAAGGCCGCTGGTTTCCTGACCCGCGACTCGCGCACCGTCGAACGCAAGAAGTACGGCAAGCGCAAGGCACGCCGCAGCTTCCAGTTCTCGAAGCGCTGATCTGCAAACCTTTTCGCAAGGTTACAAAAAGGGGGCTCGGCCCCCTTTTTCTTTTGGCGCAACGGGGCAGATTTTTCCCGGGTTCGCCGATCAAGTCGGCCGCCTTTGTCTGCGGGGAGAATACCGAAAGACATTACGTTGCGACTTTATTGGTGTTCAGGTCACGTATGCATGGTTTTCCCGAAATCAACAGGATACACCGATACCCGGATAGTCGCTGCAGGCATCGGGAATGCAACATCGCCCTGAACTGGATGGATTGCGCGCATTTGCGGTGCTTCCGGTTATCCTGCACCACGCTGGCATTCCGGGATTCACCGGTGGTTTTCTGGGCGTCGACATTTTTTTCGTCATCAGCGGATTTCTGATTACGAATATCCTGACCGAGGACCTCGAACAGCGTAGGTTGTCAATCCTCGGGTTTTACGAGCGGCGCGCGCGTCGGATCCTGCCGGCGCTTTTCCTGATGATGCTCGTCAGCGTGCCCTTTGCCTATGTCTGGATGACGCCCTACAAGTTCCGCGATTTCGCGCAGAGTCTGTTGGCCGCGACCACGTTTTCTTCCAACATCCTGTTCTGGCGCGAAGACGGGTATTTTGCGGCCTCGGCCGAACTCAAACCCATGTTGCATACATGGAGTCTGGCCGTCGAAGAGCAGTTCTATCTTCTTTTTTCTCTCGCGCTGACGCTGGTCTGGCGTTTCGGACGGAGGGCGGTCGTCGGCAGCATGGTCGCCATAGCACTTGTCAGCCTGTTTACGGCAGAGTGGGGATGGCGACATGCCCCGAGCGCCAATTTCTATCTGGGGCCGACGCGGGTTTGGGAATTGCTGGCCGGTTCCCTTCTGGCGATGTTCCCACGGTCGCGTCCATCAAGGTTGAACGGGGTTTTCACCGCTGCGGGGCTGATGATGATCGCCTCGGCGATGGCACTCTACGACCCCCGGACCCCGACACCGAGCGTCTATACCCTTGTGCCGGTCATGGGCGCGGTGATGGTCATCCACTTTGCCCATGCCGGCCAATTGGCCACGCGGATCCTCGTCTTTCCGGTCTTTGTCGCGATCGGGTTGATTTCCTACAGCGCATATTTGTGGCACCAGCCGATCTTTGCCTTCGCACGGTTGCGCACCCTGACAGAGCCAAGCCTGGGGTTGATGGCGTTCTTGTGTGTCGTGTCGCTGCTTGTCGCCTGGGCAAGCTGGGCATGGGTAGAGCGCCCGTTTCGGCGCGCCGCAAATCCTGTCTTGTCCCGCAGATCATCTGTTTTCTTCGCGGCATTCATGGTTGGCGCCGGATTTGTCGCTTTCGGGTTGCTGGGGCATTTTAGCGGCGGGCTGGCCGCCTTTCGTTCCGATAATGCCGAGATCGCCGGCCTCGATCGGCGCGTCGCGACCAATTTCGGCCTGTCGCTGGATTGTGAAAGCCGGTTCTCCGACTCTCCCAATTGCCGCACCTCGACCGAGCCAGAGGTTCTGGTCTGGGGCGACAGCTATGCGATGCATATCGTCCCGGGGTTGCTGGCCGCCGAGCCGGATGTTCGGTTGCAACAGCATACGCTGTCGGGATGCACACCGATCATCGGCTATGCGCAGGTCGGTGGCGAAAAGACCATCGACTGGGCTTATCGCTGCATCGAGTTCAACGCGCAGGTCTTCGACTGGCTGCGACGCAACGATAGCGTTTCGGTGGTTGTTCTGTCCTCACCGTTCACGATCGTGCCCGAGGGCACCATTGTCGACGCGCGCGGCCGGGTCGTTGCCGACGACGCGCTGGAGTTCCTCGCGGCGCAGTTGCTGGACACCGTGCAGACGATCCGCGACATGGGCCGGCGCGTCGTCATCGTGTCGCCAACCCCGGCGAGCGGGTGGGATACGGGGCAGTGCCTTTTGCGGGCGACGTTCTTCGGTGAAGACCATGGCGCGTGCAGTTTTCCGCTGGATGTGTCGACCTTCGGTTATGATCTTCTGAACCGCATCGCGGATGATGTTCCGGTCTACTGGTTGCATCGGGATTTCTGCGATGGTGCGCTTTGCATTCCCTATGCCGACGGCGTATTCCTGTATCGTGACTACGGGCACCTCAGCATCGAGGGGAGCGCCTTCCTCGGGCGGAATTTCGACTGGATGGCCCGGTTGCGCGCGCTGGCCCGATAGGGGGCACAAAGGGGTAGCGGATGTACACACCGGCAAGTTTTCTGGAAACGAACCCGCAAGTGATCGAGGATATCGTGACCTCGTTCCCCTTGGCGACAATCGTTGCGGTCGTTGACGGGGAGTATGTCGTTAACCCCATCCCGGTTCTGTGGCGCGATGGCCAGTTGCTGGGGCATATTGCCAAGGCCAATGACATGCACCGGCTGATCCCGGATGACGGGAAAGTTGTCGCCATCTTCCGGGGCGTGGATTCCTATGTCAGCCCGAACTGGTATCCATCGAAGGCC
>JAWKXG010000010.1:0-86236 GCA_041397065.1 Paracoccaceae bacterium
GCCGACCACTTCGGCTACAGCCCCGACGAGGTGAATTGGGGCCATGTCGGCACGCTGGATCACTACCGCGCCCGCCTCCGCGAAGTCACCGACATGGCGTTCCAGGAGGGACAGGGTCTCGAATAGGGTCTTGGGCCAACTTGCTGCATGTCTGCAATCACCAGTGGTGACCAATTCTCCGTTGACGCCGCTAAGAGGATACCTAATCTTCCAAGGATGCTCCCATTCTCAACAGAATTTCCCGTCCGTGCCAGTCCGAACCGTGCCGCCTTCGTTTCCGAAGTAGTCGGCTGGCTGCGTGGGATGAGGCATCAGACCGTACTCTCCAGCGCTTCAGAGGCGGAACTGGATGGTGCAAATGTCCATGTACGTTCGGCTACCGGCGAAGAGCTCCGGATGCGGGAGCTTCAAACCTCTGACGGTTGGTCTGCCATTGGCGCACGGCATGACTTGCCGGACGACTTGGGACGGGTGTGGCGTACCGAATGTGTTCTGCGGCGCGGGGCGGCAGAGGGTGGGCAGGATCTTGTACGTCTTCGCACCCAGTGTATCGCGACCAATGCTGGCGCAAAACTGGAGACGCCCAGAAAACCCTACCTCATCAAGGCTCTGCTCAAAAACGGTTGGGGAGGCAAAGACCGCCAACTATCGGTGTCAGATGCTCCCGTATGGCTGAAGAGCGATAGCGAAGGCCTCTCCACGGCGAGTTCGGTGACCGTGGGTGATGCCACAAAATGGCTGCCTGTCGTGTACGTTTCCGCGACAGGCAAGTCGACGTGGGTCCTGAGTCAAGCTGAGATCGAAAAGCTGGCCTATGATCTCGGCGGTATTGCGCACGTCGTTGTGGAACCAGACCGTGCGTTCTCGTTTTCACTTCGCGAGCAGACTGACGCAAGGAATGCCTACGGCGGTACCTTGGCTTTGTCGGCGCCGGGCCAAGGCATTGTCAGAAGATACTACATCGGATGGCAAATCGAGGATGGGATCGAACTGGCTGCAACGATACGGGAGGCGGCAGCAAGCCTTCGGAGCCAGATGCCTTCCTTCGGGTGGGACTGGACCGAACTTCAGGAACAGGCCCTGCGTGCGCAGCGGTCAAGTGAGAGGGCCCGGCTAACAGCGTCTGAAAGCGAGCAGCTGTACCTCGAAGAGATCGAAAACCTGCAGGACAGGATAAGACAACTCGAACAGGCGCTTGTTGCCCGGCCAGCCGATAGCGTGGGAACCGATGAGGGAGAGTTCTCGGCCGACAACCTCATTCGTCGGATCGGGCCCGAAATCTATTCCGGCGAAGTTTCGGACCGACTGCGCTTCGCTGCCAGAACAACGCTGGCGGTCGCTGATCAGATCGGACTGGATTCACGCTCCAAAGTGATTCTACAGCGCGTTCTTGATCGGCTTCCGTTGTCGCCCGCACTTGCTGAACTTTCGCAGGACTTGGCGAGAGCAACAAAGGACCCGAAACGCGTTGCAAGCGAATTGACTTCTCTGCTGGCGCGTCATGGCTACACTGAGAAATCCGATAACAAACACATTCGGATGGAAGCCGATGACCTTTTCGATGGCCTTGATGCCATCACCATTCCAAAGACGCCGAGCGATCATCGAGGCCTGAAAAACCTGCGGTCGCAAATTGAACGCACGCTCGGCATTACCAAGCTTGACGGATGACATGTGTCACGCCGCCACCGTCCCCATGCCATCCAGCCGCACAGCGCCGCTGCTGATGCCGTTCCCCGCGGCCTCGCTCGCAATGCCCACCAGGAAGCGACCGGTGTCGGGCACGTTGAAGATGTTGCCGATGATCATCCCTTCGCCGAAGGTTATCCCGCTCGTGGGTGCGGCCATGGTGATGACGTCGCCGTTCTGAATGTAGGTCTTCATGGTCAGAGCCCCTTCGAGGACTGGATGCGGACCACGGCGATGCGCGCCGTGGTGCCGGTGATTTGCCGGTTGAGATCGCCCAGCGCCGCTGCCATCTCGGCGTCGCTGGCATAGGTGACCCGCTTGCCGTCGTATTCGACGGTGCGGATGCCCTGATAGCGGGCGGCCATCAGGGCATCGCGCCAGGCGGTGAGTTGGGCGAGGTCGGCCACGTCATGCGCCTGCGTTCTGGAACCAGCCGCGGTGGTCGATGAAGCCCGCGCCGAAATCGAGGATCACCCGGATTTCCACGCCATCCACATCCCAACCCGACCGGCTTTCGACCTGCGGCCCTTCGTTGCCCGAGAGGTAGGCGAACTCGAGGCCGTCGATCTCACCCGGATCAGCGGTGACATACCAGCGGGTGGCGCTGGTCAGGCGCGGTTCGACGACCAGCGACATGGCGCCCGAGAACGGGTTCACATCGGCGGCGGTGGCGGGCGCGATGGTCGCCAGCCACTTCTCGGCCACCGTCTCCGCGCAGGCGGCACCGGCAGGTTCTTGGGTGTCACGCGGATTGCGCGGCCCGTCGATGCCCTTCTGCGTGCGCAGCGCCAGCGGGCGGCCGACAGCGTGGTGTCCGAGATCGCTGCGCCACTGCCTGCCTTGTTGCCGTGATCGACATGGAACAGCGCCTTGCTGTCCGCGAGTGTCGGCCCGTTGCCGCTGTTGGCCTCGAGCAGGGTGACGAGGATCCGCGCCTCGGTCTCGGCCGCGCCTTGGCCCATACGGCGGGCAAGGTCCGCGAAGGCGCCAAGGTCATCGTTCACCAACACCTGGCGAGTGATGCCGATCTTCTTGGCCCAGGTCTCGATCTTGTAGGCCTCGCGGGCCTCGGCCATCGTCCCGGCCTTGATCTCTCCGTGCTCGTTCAGCTTTTCCAGCAGAGGGGCCTCACCCAGCATGATCTTGTTCACCGCCCGGAAATCCCGCGCCGAGGTCTGGCGGCCAAGGCGGCGGATGCCCGAGGGTGCGGCCTGGTAGGCATCGCGCAGCATGCGGCCCACGGTGTTGCCGAGGATGATCGGGAAATCAGACGTCGTGTGCAGGGCGCGGGTGACGAGGCTGGCGGGCGACAACCATCGTGCTTTCGCCGCGCAGGGTCAGCAGTTCCTTCGCCATGTCCACCGGCGTCGCATAGGCATAGCGGCGAGCGGGTTCGGAAAGCTCGTGGCGCGGGTTGATGCGCGCATACAGCGCCTCGCCCATCTGCCGGGCGCGCAAGGCGGGATCGTCGTGGCTCTCGCCCATCTCGACGCGGACCTGTTCGGTGCGGATCGTGGGCGCGCTGCGGCTGGCCAGCGCCTCGAAGGCAGCGCGCCGGGCGGTGTCGGCATCGGCGGCAGTGTCAATCTGGCCGTCGATCCAGGACTGATCCAGCCCTGCAATGCGAGCGATGGAGCGGATCTCGGTGTTGATCGTGGCGCGGGTTTGGGTCTCGGGCGCGGCCGGGATGGTGGTATCGGGCATATTGGTCTCCATGCGGATGGCGGCACCCGGGTCAGCCGGGGTTGGGACAAAGGGAAATCTCGTGTGGCGTCCAGCGCACGGCGGTCAGCACGCGGGCGCCGTTCTCAGTGGTCTCGGCCCATTCCTCGACCGAATAGCCGACCGAAACATGACGCAGGATGCCCGACAGCACGTCCTGCCAGAGCGGTTCCACCTCTGGCCTGGCCGAGAAGCGGATCAGCGCTGTGCCGCGCTGGCCATCGACGCTGGCGGATTGCACGCTGCCCAACTTTATCGCGGACGGCGGATTGGCGATGGGCATCGAGCACGCTGGCCCCTTGCAGACGCGATAGGTCCACCGCTTCCGGCGCAAGGCTGAGGCGTTCGATGTACTGGCCAGCCATGGTAGGCGACGCACGGGCGCGCCAGGTGGACCAGATCACATCGACGGTGCGATCATCGCGGTTGGCGCTGGCCGGGGCCAGGTCGGCGCGGCGGGTTAGCAGGGCGACTGTGTCATTCATTCGGGATGTCCTCCTTGGCTGCGGGCGGTGCACCGAAAGTCAGGCCCAGCGCATCGGTGCGTGCCTTGTCGGCGGCGATCTCAGCATCCACCTGTTCAGCGTCGTAGCCCCGTTCGGAAATCGCCTGCCTGCGGCTTTTGAGACCGGCGTTGATGGCGAGAATCTCGGCCTCGACGTCCTTCTTCGGATCGACATAGTCGAACTTGGGCGGGAGCCATTCGCACGCGAGATACGCCGCAGGATCACGGTCGAAGTCCCGCGCGGGCAGATCGCCCGACAGCACCGCCAGTCGAACGAACCGCTCCCAGACTGGGCGGCAGAACAGGTGGACGACCACGTTGTGCTGCAACTGCTCGACGCGGCGACGAAACTCGATCAGCCCGGCACGGATCGAGGAATACGTCACGCCCTCCAGATCGCCCGAGACCAGTTCATAGGGCAGGCCCATACCAGCGGCGACGGCGCGGAGGTGGTTCTTGACGAAGGGCGCATAGGCGTCGTGCTCGGTCGGGTTTGAGAATCGGATGTCGGTGCCGGGCGGCAGGGGGATGAGACTGCCGGGTTCCATGCCCACGGTGAGCGCGCCGTCGGTGTTCGTTCCTGAAAGCCCGCCCGCGGTGCCGTCGGGATCGGTGATGAAGCCGGTGAACAGCGCCGCGACCTTGGCCTTCACCAGGGCGGCATCCTCGAACTGGTCCAACTCATGCAGGCGCAGCAGGACCGGGGCGAGCCAGGTGATCCCGCGCAACTGGCCAGCGGCCAGGGGCTTGAACAGATGCAGGCAGTCGGCAGAAGGCAGGCGCAGCGGTTCCAGCCGTAGGGAAGTCAGCGGATCGCCCGGCCGGTCGCGCATCACCCAATAGGCGGTGCGCTGCCCCATGGCGTTGAACTCGATGCCAGCCCGGACGCGCGTGCCACCGCCGATGTCGCGGTGCAGGTCCAACGGCACCTGGTCCCGGTCCAGCAGGTCTATGTGCAGGGGGACGGCGGCAGCATCCGGCACCACACGCAGGCGCGCGAAACTCTCGCCGCCCTCGACCATCGCGCGCACAGCCATGGCCTGCAGACCGTAGAAATCCGCAAGCCCGCCCGGATCGGCATGATCGGTCCAGCGCAGCCACAGCACCTGCAGCCGTTCTCGCACCGCCTGGTCGGGATGAGTAGACTGCGGCTTGATCCCCGCGCCGACGACATTGCCCACCAGGCTGTCCACCGCCGCCGCAACCCACGGGTTGTTCCGCGCATACCACCCGGCTCGCCGCGCGGCTGTGGTTGCTCCCGCAAGGATCGCCGTGTTCAGCCCATCGACCGTCCGCGCGCCCTCCCAACGCCGACCACCACCCGCAGCGTCAAACGCACGGGTGCCGGGGCGGCTGAAAAGGCGGTGGAGCAGGCTGCGCATGCCCGCGATGATCGAGCAATGACGGCGTGGCGGCTATTCAGAATGATTGGTAATCTTTGAAAACACTCGCAAAACAGGATCGGCGAAGATAGGCTCAAGAAACCCCCCGGTTGAGTGGCCTGGGATGCTTGGCCTAGGAGAAAGATGTAGTGACCCCTGTTGAGACCGCGATCCGCACCTACCTGCAGCGCATGGCCGAAATCCGGGGGACGGGCGGCGCGACAAGCGAGACATCGTATTACTCTGCTCTTGAAAACCTGCTGAACGATCTGGGCAAGCTTCTCGATCCGGAAGTGATCTGCAATGGTCAGCTTAAGAGCACCGGGGCTGGGCACCCTGACTTCGGGCTGTACAGCAAGAAGCAATGCAGCAACGGCGCGCCAAAGCCAGGCCAAGGTGAAGTTCCCGAGCGTGGGGTGATCGAGGTCAAGCCTCTCGGCGATAACAGCTGGCAGACGGCGCAGAGCAAACAGGCGACGAAGTACTTCGACCACTACCGCCTTGTGCTGATCACGAATTATCGCGAATTCCGACTGATCGGAGAGGACGACACCGGCAAACCGGTCGAACGGGAGTTCTTTCGCCTCGCGCCCGATGAAGTCAGCTTCTGGGCGTTGGCTGCGCACCCGCAGAAGTCGGCCAAGGCCCATGGCACCCATCTCGGGGAATTCCTTCGTCGCGTGATGATGAACGCGGCACCGTTGACGCGCCCCGGCGACATCGCGTGGTTTCTGGCATCATATGCGCGCGATGCGCTGGCTACGCTGGAAGAGAAGGACGCAACAGCCCTTGCGCCCCTGCGAAGTGCGCTGGAAACGACCCTTGGCATCAAGTTCGAGGGAGAGAAGGGTGAACACTTCTTTCGTTCAACCCTCGTCCAGACACTCTTCTATGGCGTGTTCTCGGCATGGGTGATCTGGGCCAAAGGGGGCGGAACCGGCAAGTTCGACTGGAAGTCGGCCGCATACATCATGACCGTGCCGATGATCCGGACCCTGTTCGAAGAGGTCGCCAAGCCTAGCCGCCTCGCGCCGCTTGGCCTCATGGAAGTCCTCGACCGAACGGGCGAGGCTCTGAACCGCGTGGATCGCGTCGCATTCTTCAAGACATTTGACAGCGGCGAGGCGGTTCAGCACTTCTACGAACCCTTCCTCGAGGCCTATGACCCTGAACTGCGCAAGCAGATGGGCGTCTGGTACACCCCGCGCGAAATTGTGCGCTACATGGTGGAACGGGTCGACACGGTGTTGCGCACCGAAATGGACATCGTTGACGGGCTTGCCGACAAGAACGTCTATGTTCTCGATCCCTGCTGCGGCACCGGCGCATATGTGGTCGAGGTTCTGCGCAAGATCGAGGAGACTCTGCGTGCCAAGGGCGAGGATGCCCTGATCGGGCAGGACGTGCAGGAGGCAGCACGGGAGAGGATTTTCGGCTTCGAGATCATGTCCGCGCCGTTCGTTGTGGCGCATTGGCAGGTCGGCAACCTCCTCGCCAATCTGGGCGCGCCCGTTGATGCCGCCAAAGGCGAACGCCCGGCGATCTACCTGACCAATGCCTTGACAGGCTGGGAGCCGCCAAAGGGGCCGAAGGCCACCCTCGCCCTGTTCCCCGAAATGGACCAGGAACGGGACCAGGCCGAGCACGTGAAGCGTGATGTGCCGATCCTCGTGGTGATCGGCAATCCGCCCTATAATGCTTTTGCCGGGACAAGCCCTGAGGAAGAAGCCGGGTTGGTCGAGCCGTACAAGAATGGGCTGATCTCCAAGTGGAAGATCAAGAAATTCAATCTGGACGACCTGTATGTCCGTTTCTTCCGCATCGCCGAGCGGCGGATTGCGCAAACGGGACGCGGCATCGTTTCGTACATCTCGAATTATTCGTACACGCGCGAACCGTCGTATGTCGTCATGCGAGAGCACCTGCTTCAGAGCTTTGACAAGTTCTGGGTCGAGAACATGCACGGGGACCGCAACAAGACCGAGTATGCCCCTGACGGTTCGACCAGTGAGACTGTCTTTGCCATGCGTGGATTCTCGCCGGGTATTCGCCAAGGCATCGTCATCGGCCTCGCCGTGAAAACGGGCAAGCCGAACGAACCCAAGGTGATCCGCTATCGCGACGACATCGATGCTGGCCGTGCCGAGGCACGCAGGCAGAGCCTGCTGGAAAGCCTCGCGGTCAAGCCGTTCGACGACCAGTACGAGATTGCCGATCCGCAGCCCTGGAACAAGCTGTCCTTCAAGCCGCGGGACGTTGCCGGGAACTATCTCGCCTGGCCGAAGTTGCCGGAACTTGCCGCGCTGGAACCGATCAACGGGTTGATGGAAAAGCGGGGCGGGGCGCTGATCGATATCGACAAGGCTGCACTGGCCGCACGCATGAAGACCTACTTCGACCCAGCCATCGACTGGGCCTCCCTTGGCTTGATCGGCCATCCCCTTGCCAAGGACGCTGCTCGGTACAAGGGCAAAGAGGCGAGAGCGAAGGCTTTGTCATCTTCGGCGTTCAGCGTTTCCAACGTTGTTCGCTACATCGTCAGGCCCTTCGATGTGCGACACGCCTATTTCACCGATGTTCGACCGATTTGGAACGAGCCACGCCCGCAACTCTGGACCCAGTTTTCCGGCGGCAATCAGTTCCTGATGTCCCGCCCCTCCGGCGTTGCCGATCCCGAAGGGGCACCGGTGTTCTTCACGCGGTGCCTTGGCGACAACGACGCCCAGCGCGGACATTCCTACTATCTGCCCTTCGCCAAACACGTTGCGGCGCAAGGCATGCTCGCAGGCAGCACCACGGCCAATTTGTCCCCTCGGGCGCGCACGTGGTTGAACCATCTGGGCCTGCCTGATCCGGACAAGGACGCCGCAACTGCCGCTGCCCCGTGGCATCATGCGCTCGCCATCACATATGCCCCCCAGTATTTGGGCGACAATGCAGATGGCATCGCCATCGACTGGCCCCGGATTCCTTTGCCCGATGCCCGGCCGGTCTTCGAAACCTCGGCCGCGCTTGGGGCGCATGTGGCCGCGCTACTCGATACCGAGGCGGTAGTGCCGGGCGTGACCGGTGGCACCATCGAGGATCATCTGCGAGTGATGGGCGGCATTTCCGGCACTGATCTGACGGTGAAGGCTGGTTGGGGATCGAAGGACAGCAAGGGCCGGGTCAACCCTGGAATCGGAAAGACGACAGTTCGCGATTGGACCGAACCCGAGAAGGATGCCTTGCGGACAGGGTTTGCCGCCAAAGGGTTAGACGAGGCCCATGGCTTTGCCTTGCTCGGGCGCGCGGTCGACGTTTACCTCAACGAAACGAATTTCTGGCGCGGCGTGCCCGAGGCAACGTGGGAGTATGTGATCGGCGGCTATCTGGTGATCAAGAAGTGGCTGTCATACCGCGAAGAGGGCATCCTCGGGCGGCCCCTGACAAAAGACGAGGCGCGGGAGGTAACCGCGATGGTGCGTCGGCTGACAGCCCTTATCCTGCTCAGTGATCAACTGGATGCCAACTATATCGCGTGTCGCGATACGGCATACGCCTGGCCCAAACCCTGATCACCCCATCCACGCCGACTTGATGGCCTTGGGTGTGGCGCGTGGTGGCATAGCTGCGCGTCCCGCAGACGCCTCCGCCTCCTCGTTCAGCCGCATCCCCATGCTGATCAGGCCGTGCAGGGCGGCGTGAGCGTAGACTAAGGTGTCCAGCGCCTCGTTGCGTTCGCCGTCGCGCTTGGGTTGCCAGGAGCGGATGGGGCGGCCCTTCTCGAAGCGGGTGACGACTCGTTCAGCGGTCAGCTGGCGGAAATAGTCGGCGTCGAGGCGGCGGGGGAAGTGGATGGCGCCTGGGCCGGGTTCCGTCAGTTTCAGGCGGGCGTAGACCGCGTCCTTCACGGCATCGACGCCGACGATGAACAGCGGGATCTTGCCTTTGTTGGTGCGGGTGGGGCGGCGAGGCCATACCGGGATTCCGGGGCCGCCGCGGCCCTTGATCGCCCAGATGCGGCGGGCGAGTCGGGTGCGGCAGAACTCGTAGGCCATCTTGGTGTGATGGCCGCCGGTGTCCACGGCGACGGCCCGCACGGGCAGATCGCCCCAGGTGCCGTTCAGCACGTCGTCGAGATCGGACCAGAGACGAGGGCCGGAAGGGTCGCCCCAGAGCACCCGGTAGTCGATGACCCAAGCCTCCTCGTCGCGGCCCCAGCCGACGATCTGCACCTCGATCCGGTCGCCCTGCACATCGACGCCCGCCGTCAGTACCGCCACGCCGGGGGCGAGGTCGCTGCCCCAATCCTCGCGCCGCGCCATCAGCGGATCGGCGGGAACGGTGTCACCAGCCTGGTCCTCCCAGGACTCGCCCAGCTTGGTGTTGACCCAGACCTGCAGGCGGGCGGGATCCTTGGCGACGCGGGCATGCTCCTGAGCAATCTCCGCCCACGTCTCCCAAGGGGAATACAGCGATGACAGATGGAAACCTGCGGTACGACCGTCGCCCGGCGCGGTCGGGCGCCATTCGCCAGTGGCCAGAAGGCGGGGCTTGTCGTGCTCGTGATGTACGCCGCCGCAGGCATCGCAAATGAGATAGGCAGCGTCGCGCTGCCCCTCGGGCCAACGGATGCGTGCCCAAGTGATCGGGGCCATATCGCCGCAATGCTGGCATGGGACATGGAAATACCGCTGGTCGCTGTCGAGGAAGGCGGCCTCGATGCGGGAATGGCTTTTCAAAGTGGGCGTGGACACCATGTAAATCTTGCGCCGCCCCCGGAAGGTGGTGGTGCGCTGGATCGCCAGATCGACGGGATCGCCCTCGCCATCGGCATCGCCGGGATAGCCGTCCACCTCGTCCAGGAACAGATAGCGGACGGGCGTGGACCGCAGGCCGACGGCGCTGTTGGCGCCGGTCATCACCAACTGGCCGCCGGGAAAGGATTTGCGGAACAGGCTGTTCCCGGCGTCACGGGAACGGGGCGCGGAGACCAGATCGCGCAGGGCAGGGGTGGCCTCGATCAGCGGGTCGATCCGCACAGTGGTGTTGCGCCGCACCATGTCGAGCGATGGCATCACCAGCATGGCGATGCCAGGGGCGTTCTGGATGATGTAGCCGAGCCAGTTGAGCCCGGCCTCTGACCCTCCGGTCTGCGCGCCCTTCATCAGCACGACGCGTTCATAGGGGCTGGAGGTGGACAGCGCATCCATCACGGCGCGCAGGTAGGGCGTGCGGTCGGTGCGCCAGCGGCCTGGTTCCGCCGAATTGGGTGGCAGGATGCGATGCCGGTCGGCCCAGTCCGAGACGGGGATCGGCGGTTCGGGCCGTATGCCGCGCCGCCAGGCAAGGTCGATTTCAGGCACCATCGCCAAAACTCCCTAGCGGCAGGTCGGCCAGATGTTCGAGATGCTCGCGCATCATCCGATCCAGAGCGGCGAAGGTGGCACGCGGATCGGCCCCCACCTCGGCGGCCAGCAAGGGTGCTGTGCGCTGCACCCACGCCATGTGGGCGTCCCGTTCGGCACGTGCGCGGGCGAACACGGTGCGGGTGGCGGCGGCGGTTTCGACCAGAAGGCCTTGTTCCTTCTCGAACGCCAGCTTGGCACGCTGGACTTTCACGATCTCATGCAGCCGCTTGGCCTCGGCCAGTGTGGTTGAGACTCGGGCAGGGGCCGCGGTGGCACCGCCCTTGTTGCGGCGGGCGGGATCAAGGTTGTCCTCGATCCAGGCCAGGCCCACCGCCACGTCGATCCGCCCGTCCGCGCGCACCGGCAGGCCCTCGGCCACCAATTGCGAGATGCGCCCCTTGGTCAGACCGACGCGGGCGGCGAAGGCGGTCTTGGTTTCAGAGGCGTTGAGTTTAGTCATTTCCGCCCCGAGACGCTGGAGGGGTCATGCGCTGCGCTCCCCCGCATACGAATTGGCCCGGGAGGAACCGCCCGGCCGTCCCGACGGTTCTGATGTTTCCACGAGCGGTCCGGTGCCGTGCAGCCCGTTCTCGATCCGTCTGGTTAGGGTGGGTGGGTTGGGTGAGGTGATCCTGGCCCATCCCCATAAGTGTCATCACACATGCATCACGCGTTGCGTCGTGTCGGCACGGTGGCTGTGCCACGTCACCGACAGTTTCGGTGACAAACATTGTTCCCGGCGGGGAGCACCTAACCAAACCCACCCAACCTAACCGGGCAACTCGGGACGGATCGTCACGCATTGGCAGCCCTCCGGAACGGATCAGAACCGTTGTTGATCGGCGCGGCCTCGCCCGACACGACGTCCAGTTGCCATCGCGCCCGGTTGCCGGTGGTGCCTGCCGCGATGATGCGGTGGCCCGCCACCACCCGGTTCTGGTGCTGCGACAGCCACTTGCCGAGCCGCGTGCCATTGATGGCACCCCCTTCGCCCGCGACGCGGAGCAGGGCCTCGCGCAACTCGGGGTTGACGTATTCGGCTTTGCCGAACAGCTGGGTCTGCTGGGCGGCGGCGCGTTCGATGATCTCGCGCACGGTCACGCGGTCGGTGCCGATCACCGATCGCCATTCCTCCAGCGCCGCCGTCAACGCCTCGAGCTTGGGGTCCGCGCCGCGCATCCCCTCCATCGTCTCGCAAGGGTCGGCCTCGCCCAGCCAGATCAGGGCATCGCGCACCCATCCCGACCAGGCGGTGAAGGAGCCGAGCGGCACACTCTGCTCGGGGCGGCCTGCGAGGTGGAAGGCGCGCAGGATCGTCAGGCCCGCCGTCACGTAGTCGCCTCGCCGGGCCGCCACCATGGCGAGGGGATCGCGGTCGAATGCACGCAACTCGGGCCGCTCGACGCCTGCATCCAGCGTGGCGCGGATGGCACGGCGGGTCATGTCGCCTACGAAGGTCAGGTTGTTGCCGGTGGCGAACATCGTCGCGTTGCTCGGCACCTCGGCATTCAGCGACGTGCCGAGGATGCGGACCTTGAGGCTGGTCTGCGTCATCGCCTGGCAGATCAACTCGCCACCCAGCGGTTCCTCGCAGTTGTCGATGGCGATCAGCACATCGCCCGCGATCAGGGCGGCACCCAGCCGCTTTTCCATTTCCTCCTCGGTCTTGCCTTGCGCGATCACCGGGGCGGGTCGGCTGGTGGCGATCAGGCTGGCGATATCGACCAGCATGGATTTGCCCGTTCCCGCCGTCGGCGCATTGAAGCCGTGGAGCGGCGCTGTAGGCAGCGACCGGCGGATCAGTGTCGTCAGGATGGCCGACAGCGCCACGGATCGGTCGGCGGGTGTCACGAAGGGGAAGCTGCCGATCAGGTCGCGCAGGAAGGCCAGCGCGCGCAGGGCGGTATCGCGGTCGGGCTCGCGTGGCAGCATCGGGAAGCGTTCGCCCTGCGGGTCGAACAGAAGGCCCGTCTGCGCGTCATAGCCAGGCTGGTCGAGGATCGAGCCATCCTCGCGCAGCGTGGGCGCGTTGATGATCCCGGTAAGCACCGGCAAGCGCCATTGGCCCTCGCGCGCCAGATAGGTTTCGGCCAGCCGCTGCGGGCAGTCGGTCGGGATCCAGTCCCCGGCGCGCATGTCATAGCGTTCCCAATAGGCGGCCTTGGTGAAGGCTTCGGCCATGTGGTGCGCCCGTACATGGATGAGACGCGGCGCGTCGATCTGTCGGCCGCCCGAGATCGCCACCGGCACCATGGCCGGGCGCACGACGATGCTGCCGCGCTGATAAAGCCCGAGCCCGGCCCCGAGCAGTGCCTGTTCGGCCTCGTCGATGGTCTCGGGCATCATGCCCGCGCGGATACGGATCAGCGGGCGGTTGCCTTCGGCTGTAGCCTCGTCGGATGTCTCCCGGCTGGGGTGTGTCGTGCGCACGCGGCGCGGCTTTTCGGCGCGCCAGCCGTTCTGCCGGGCCAGCCAGAACAGCGTGCCCACCGTGACATTGCGGACAGAGGCAAAGCTGTCCCACTTCTGCGCGGTGTGGATCGGATCGTTCTTCGCAGCCTCGGCCGACCAAGCCTCCCACAGCGTGCGGCCATCGGGGCCAAGTGCGGCGTATAGGGCGAGGCCCACCTTGATCCAGTCGTCATAGGGCAGGTCGTTGTTCGGGATATGGGCGACGGCCTCGGCGATCAGGTCGTGCGACGGGGCTTCCTTCGGCTTGAGGCCCGCGACCTTGCGCCCCTCGCGGTCGATGTCGCGGCGCTCGTTGCCGGTCTGGCCACCGGCCTTGCGCAAGGCATCCTCTGCGGCGGTGATGAAGGCAGCGCAGGTGTCGCGGCTGACCACGGGCAGATCGGCCAGCGGCACCTCCAGCGGCGAGCGGTCCGGCCAGTGATAGGGTGCCTTCGTGCCCGGGTGGATGCCGAAGGCCACGAACTGCTGCCCTGTCGCCAGCACCTCGACGCGCGCCACCGTGTCATCCAGCATCTGGAACTCGCTGGTCTGCACCTTGTCGAAGGGGGCATCGGTACGGAACGCAAGTAGGCATTTCGGGGCCTTGCCGATCCGCAGGAGCGGCGTCGGGCCGAGCATGTTGGTGGCCATGCCGCGCAGCCGGTCGGTGAGGCCTTCGTCCAGTACGTCGATATCGACGCCGACAAGATCGCCGCAGAGCAGCCCGGTATTGGTGCAGTTGCGCTGCGCCCTGGCCCAGCGGGCAATCTCGCCCTCGTCGGCGCTGGCGCAGACCGTCTCCCATCCCTTCATCATCGGCCGCTTTCCCGCCGCCTTCATCGCGACGTGCGCGCCCAGCACCGGCACCGGGCGATAACCGTTGTGGTGCAGCGCCAGGCGCAGGTCTGTCGGATCCTCGGGCAAGGCGATGGGGAACGCTTCGATGGCCGGGGGAACGGGCTCCTGCGCTGTCATTGCCGCGGCACCTTCGCGCTGCACAGAAGGATCGGCATGTCGGCGCGGACCTCCTGCACGAGCCTGGTCCAGGCGATCTCCTGCTCGGGGCGGGTCTCGATAATCAGCCCGTTGTGACCGGCGGCGGCGAGGAGGGCGATGCTGGAATAGGCCTCCGGCGGCGGTTCGCAGCAGACGATGGCGACGCCGTCGATCTGGCCGATCAGCTGTTTCAGGGCGGCACGGTCGTACTGGTCGGGGCCAAGCGCGCTGTCCATGTCGTCGCCCACCAGCACGATGAAGGGCCGCGCCAGCAGGTCGATGCCGCGATCAAGGCCGGGTGCGCGCTGCGGGACGACAAGGAAACCAACACCGCAGTCACGGACGACCTGCACCAGGGGCAAGAGATGCGGGGCCTGGGCCGAGACAGCGGTCTCCATGCGGTCCAGCATGGCCGAGGACAGGCGGGAATAGTCAGTCAGCATTGGCGAAGCCCTCCTGCGCCTCGATCCAGTCGAGCAGTTTGGATTTCCGGGCGCAGATCACGTTGCCCATGCGGAAGGTCGGCATCCGCACCTTGGCCTCGCCCGCGTAGTAGTAGACCTTCCGGCGCGCGCTCGAGTCGCCGAAGACAAAGACCGCGATGGCATCCGCGCCGCGCAACAGATCGTCGGCCAGCGTCGGGCATGCCTTCTCCGTGGCGGGTCCAGCCCGCAATTGATGTTCCATGATGGCCTCCGGTGTTCGGGTGGGGTCAGTCGATGCCGAGCGACGCCCGGACCCGCTGTTCGATCTGCTGGATGTTCACCGCCGCGAAAGACCGCACTTGCGGATCACTGGCGATGCCGCCGAGGTCGGCGGCCTCGATAATGTCGCCT
Organism: Paracoccaceae bacterium; assembly: GCA_041397065.1. Classification (GTDB taxonomy): domain Bacteria; phylum Pseudomonadota; class Alphaproteobacteria; order Rhodobacterales; family Rhodobacteraceae; genus Pararhodobacter. The sequence goes on from JAWKXG010000010.1 coordinate 14,975, forward strand.
GCGGTGAGGTCGATCTCGTCGCCCGAATTGCCCGCCTGCCGCATGATGCTGGTGATGACGAACAGGCTGCCGCGCCCCGCACGGAAGCGAAGCTGCGTCGTGTGCATCGAGACGGTGGTGGGGGCGAGCCCGAGGCGGTTAAACTCGGCCAGCGCCGCGAGAACCACCGCGTCATCGGCGGTGAACTTGCGCGCCTTGCCGTTTTCGACCGGGTTTTCCGGGGTGAAGTGCCCGCGCGAGATCCACGCCTCGACCTGGTAGCGGGTCAGCCGGGCCGCATCAGCGATCTGCTGGATGGTGAAGTCAGGGGTCATGGCGAATACCTTTGACAGTTCGTCTGAGCCATGAATAAGTGACCTCCGACACCGTGTCAATGGTAATCGCTCGCCTCGGATTTCGGGCCTTGCCTGTTCCGCCAAGCCGAGCCTGATGACAGTTTGGAGGGAACCCATGGCCACGATCCGCAAACGCACGCTGCCGTCGGGCCTTGTCCGGTGGCAGGTGGATTTCACTGACCAGGCGGGCAAACGCCGGTCAAAGCTGTTCCCGCGCCGCAAGGACGCTGACGTCTATCTGGTCAAGGTCCGGTCGCTGGTCGCCAACCATACCTATCTGGCCGACAGCGACAGCACGACGGTGGCCAATGCCGCGAGGGCTTGGCTCGACCATTGCGAGGTGCGCTGCAAGACTGGGCGGCGGATGGAACGGTCCACCCTGCGCGGCTACAGCGACTATGTGCGACTGCACATCACCGCGCCCGAGATCGGCATCGGGGACAAGCTGATCGCCCAACTGACCCGCCGCCACGTCAACGAGTTCCGCGACCGCATGCTGCTGAACGGCCGATCCGAACATCTGACCCGACGCGCGCTGTCCGTGCTGAAGCTGTTGCTCGACCACGCCATCGACAATGGCCAGCTGTTCACCAACGCCGCCCAAGGCGTGCGGGTGATCAAGTCCAGCCGGATCGAACACAAGGCCCCGGTGCCGACCAATGAGGCGATCCGCGCCCTGATCGAGGCGGCCGACGAGGACTTCAAGCCGCATCTGATCGTCTCGGCCCTCGGCGGGTTGCGCGCCTCCGAACTGCGGGGCCTGCGCTGGCAGGACGTGGATTTCGACAAGGGCTTCCTCCACATCCGGCAGCGCGCCGATGCCTACAACCAGATGGGCGAGCCGAAATCGCGGGCCGGATTCCGCGACATTCCCGCCGGGCCGATGGTGCTGAACGCCCTGCGCCGCTGGAAACTGCGCTGCCCGAAGAACGCCCTCGACCTCGTCTTCCCCGCGCCGCAGGGCGGGATCCTCCAGCACACCAAGACCCAAGGACGGTTCCGCAAGCTCTTGGAAAAGGTCGAGGTGACGATGCGCTGGCACGATCTGCGCCACTTCGCCGTGTCGTTGTGGATCGAGCAGGGCTTCTCCATCAAGGAGGTCATGACCTTCGCGGGCCATTCCTCGATCCAGATGACGATGGAACGCTACGGCCACCTGTTCCCGTCACCGGACCATCAGAAGGCGATGGCCATGGTCGAGGCGAAGCTGCTCGGCTAAGCTGTTGCCATGGCATGGCTTCCAGAACAGACCCTCGCTGATTTCGCCACCGTCGCGCGGCTGGCGGGCGTGTCGCTGGCAGCGGACGACATCCGCATCGAGGCGCTGTCTGCGCCCCACGCGCCGCCCACGCGGCTGCCAGCGGGCCAGATGGCCGTCTACGTATTCACCCACGGGCGCGACGTGCTGAAGGTCGGGAAGGTCGGCCCCAAGAGTCAGGCGCGCTACACGAGCCAGCACTATAATCCGGGCAGCGCACAGAGCACGCTCGCGGCGTCCATGATCGCCGATGCCGAGCGTATCGGCCTGGGCGAGGCTGATCGGGCCGAGATCGGGAACTGGATCCGGACGAACGTGGATCGGATTAACATCCTGCTCCCGGCCAGCCTCGGCGTTCCGGTTCTGACGCTGCTGGAGAGCTTCCTGCAATGCCGCCTGCGGCCGAGATACGAAGGCTTCAAGAGCCAGCGGGGATGACCGCCGAAGTGGATTCCCGTTTTCTCCCAACGGTTTGCGGCTGTTCCGCGCGACACGACGCCGACGTTTGGAACCCGAAATTCGGCTAACATTCGGAAATCACAAAGTTATTTTGACCACTGGGGTAGCCCTCATAACCTGAAGGCCGCAGGTTCAAATCCTGCCCCCGCAACCAATCAAGAAACTGAAATTACTGACTAAATCAAAAAGCCCTGATCCTCGCGGACAGGGCTTTTGGCGTTATTGGCACAGTTTTGGCACAGTCAGGCCCAACCCGCTGTCCCCAGGGGCAACAAATCTCAACACCTGAATCGGTCTGATGCTCGTTTCTCGGCATGCCAGCATGCGAGGTGGCCAGCATGCGAGCATGCTCGGAATCAAGAGGCCGTTCGGCGGTAGTGTTCCCAGACGATACGAAACAGCTCACTCAGCCCAAGATCATTGTCGGCGGCGAAGGCACGATACTCGCGTCGAAGCTCCGGCGAAATCTTCAGCTGCAAGGGCACGTGGGTGCCGCCGTCAGGCTTATGGAGATTGCCCACGCGCTCTGGCCTGCTTGGTGGCTCAGGTATGGCGGCTTTGGCATGGGGCTCTACGTCAGCCATGCCAGCCTCCAGTGTGCCAATGCGTCCGGTGTTGCTGGAAATAGTCGTCGAGTTATTACCTATCTGCGTGTCCTGGGCTGTCTGGGACGCCTCCAGCGCGCTGATGTCGCCCTCTGCGGTGCCCATGCGTCCTTCAAGAACGTCGATGTCAGAGGCGTTCTGGGTTGTCTCGGACTTGCGGGCCATATTCTCATCCATGAGCATATTGATCTGGGCATTGCCTCTTGCCCCCTCGGTGCCGCGGTTTGGCGTTCCGTAGAACTTGTTCTGGCTATATCCGACTAGGGGAAGGAGCACCGTCGCCACTAGCGCTATGCCCGCGCCGCATAAAACTGAAGTCACAACTGTCGATCTTAATTTCACGTCATTGGAGCCCTCCCTTGGGGTTTGTCTTACAGCACCAGAACGGTTGTTGTTCGTTGCATTGGGTGCGCTTTCTTACGCCCAGAAGCCCTCGGTTTGTGCCCGACGATAGTGCAATGGCGCATGTCGTCGCGCTATCGACAGCCGTGTAGGTCGACCACTTGGCGCAATTATAGAGATTATGCTTGCACCAGCCTTCGGCGCCATCCGTTGCCTGGATATCATTCGCTATGAACTGAACTCCGGGTCGTCCAGACGTAAAAGTCCACTCCTCGCCAAAAGCGTCTTCGCAAAGTTTTTCGGGCGAAGTGTTCGCCCCGAGACCTCCGGTGTAAACCTTCGGTGTTCGTTGGCATTCCGTCACTGGCTTGGAAGGCTGGCCCTTCGCTTCGAGTGAGAGCAGTACATAGGCGGCAAAGACGCCCCACAGGCAGAAGAATATGAAAAACGCCCGCTTGAGACGTTGCCGGGCCTCATGGCGGTGTGTCAGCGATAAATCGTAGTTTTCTTTTGGCATAATGCTCGTCCCGTTTGTTGGGCTTCTTGTTTTATGTGGGGTGCATCAAACACTTAAACTGACACACCTCAACGCTGCATGTCAGGCCGCAAAGTATCGCAACGTTTCATAATAGAGTGCGTTGCCAGCCTCATTTGGTTTCTAGCATGTCAATTGAAGGTAGACATGGAGGCTGACAACAGAATCATTGTAATCAATTCTCCTCCAAATTGCACCCGTCAGTCGAACTATTTTTACAGATCTCAATAAGCCTTTGGTTTCTAGAAATGAAAATTGAAGGTAATAATCATGGATTCTTTACTGCATTATGCGCGATTTTTTCGCGTTCTCTTCATCGCTATTCCATACTGGTCACTTGTAGCCTTGGGCGTCAGCCTACTGGCGTACTACGCCTTCGAAGGTGGGCCGCTGACCTGGTTGCTGATGGCGACATTTGGGCTGCTCGTTATGGCGCTCGCATTCGGGGTCACGCGCTTGTTCGGCGCAACCGCTTCTGCTTACGGCAAAGCCGCCTTCGCAGGATCAGCCGATTTGCGACAGGCCGAATTGTTCAAACGCGAGCCAATCATCGGCAGGGCGAAGGGTTGGCACTTACGCTTCGGCAAGCCGGGGCATCTGCTGACTTTCGCCCCGACGCGCTCGGGTAAGGGGGTTGGCGCTGTCATTCCGAACCTTCTGGATCACCCTGGTTCCGTCGTCGTGACGGACATCAAAGGCGAGAACCACGCGGTCACACGCGTCTACCGGGAGACGTTGGGACGGGTCATTGCCTTTGCGCCCTTCGACCCGACGCTCAGCAATGACGGCTACAATCCGCTCGACTTCATCCGGACGTTCACACCCAATGAGGTGGACGATGCCCGCATGATTGCGGAAATGCTCGTCGCTCCCGACGGCAACGAAGCCAATCACTGGGAACGGGAGGCCCGCACGCTGCTCACCGGCCTGCTGCTCCATGTGGCGCTGGAGCGCAAGCCCCACGAACGGAATCTCCACCGTGTCCGAGCGCTCCTGATGCGGGACCGATCCGGCTTCGAGGCGGTGATCGAAGCGATGTCTGCGTCACCTCATATCGTGATCAGCACGATCGGGCGAGGCTTCTCCCAGAAGGAAGACAAGGAGCGCGGCGCGGTGATCTCAACGGCGCAAAGCCGTATGGAGCCCTTCGATAGTCCGCTCCTTCAGGCCGCGACGAACCATTCGTCGTTCAAGATGGAGGATCTGAAGAGGGAGACCCTGTCGCTCTTCATCATCGTCCCGCCCGAGTATGTGGCGGTCTATCAACCGGTGCTGCGGCTGATGGTGGGCCTTGCCACCGCCGCCATGACGCGCGAAGCGAAACGCCCGAAACATCCGGTGCTGTTCCTGCTGGATGAGTTGCCCGCCCTCGGGCACATGCGCCCCATCGAAGACGGTATCGGCTATCTCGCCGGTTACGGGGTGACCCTCTGGCTGTTCGTCCAGGACCTGGACCAGCTCCAGAAGACCTATGTCAAATGGCGCTCGATGATCGCCAACTGCGCGGTCAGGCAGGCCTTCAACGTGCAGGACACCCAAACGGCGGAACTGCTTTCGGACATGCTCGGACAACGCACCGTGCGCACAAGAAGCGGAAGCCGGTCGGGGCGCTTCCCCTGGCTCTGGATGGCCACGAATTTTAACGAAACCGTGGCTGAGACGGGACGCCCCTTGCTGTCGCCGGCCGAGATCATGCTGCTGCCGGAATCCCAGATGCTGGTTTTCGTGCAGGGCTGCAAACCGATCCTGGCCGAAAAGGTCCGGTACTTCGCTGACCGGCATTTCCGCAAGCGCTTCGATGCGGCCACCTTCGATACCGACGACGGCGCTGATCAAGATGCCAGCATCGCCACTCCCCAAATACAATGAAAGGATTTCAACATGAAATTTTTCAAGGACACACAAATTCTCACAGCTGCGGCCCTCGTTGTGTCGGCCACAGTCACCGCTTCGAACGCTCATGCGGGTGCCTTGTTCGACGCGTTACCCAGGTGCGACGCACCGATGACAGTCTACCATGTTCGCGACGGGCTCGACGCCGCCGGTCCCGTACCGGTGATCGATATCGTCGATGTGCGTGAAATGTCCGGGCAATCCGACATTCAGCGAAGGTGCCGAGGGACGGCCATAACAGATAGTGATCGGCGTCCCGTCACCTTCGATATCGGCTGGCACGATCCGGTCAACGGCATCCCGTACTTCCGGGGAGAGCTCGAAGAGTAGTCTCAGTCTTCGAAAGAATCGAGGTCGCGCCCGAAGGGCCGGCCTCTTCCTTTAGTGCGCACCCGCGCCGGCTGCCGCTTCATGTGGAGCCGGTCATGTCCGATCTAGCTGCCCCTTTTTGTTGGGCAGGCGACCCTTTTGAAAGAAGCCCCGCCATCGCTGACGGGGCTTCGGTCGAGGAAAGGGGCCTTGTCAGGCCGCAGTCTTCAACGGCTTCGGAGCCATGCGCTGACCCTCCAGCCATTTGTTGAATTCGGCGCGGTCGATGTAGACGCGGCCACCGATCTTCAGCAGCGCAGGCTTCAACCCATTCGTTTCCGCATGGAATATCCACCAGCGCAGCGTGGCTTCCGTGATGAACGGCGCTTCCGCCGCTACCTGCTTCACGGTCGCCAGGTCCCTGTAGTCAACCATGTTAACCTCATGGTCTTGGGGCCTATTAAGAGCAGGAACCTTGCCGCATGGCCCGAAGGCCAGCCTTCGAACACATCACCGCTGAACAGAACAAGCCGGATCGAGCGTTGGTAAAGATCGGCAGGGATGACCGCCTCGGGATGGACCCGGCCGGTTGCAGCCTTGAGAAGGCTGACAAGCGCCAGGGACATCAGAAAGGCCGCCCACAGGCGCGGGGCCATGGGGCGGGAAGAAGGCCAAAGGCTGGCCACAAGCGGCACCAGAAACGGCGCCACCATTCCCAAAAGCATCGGCAGCGCCGACCAGAGGATAGAGGCCCAAAGCGGCATCATGCCCTGTGCTAACCGGTTCGCCGTGGCGTCCAGTCCGAGAAAGGCGACTGCCAGCGACATCACCGTCATCACGCACAGCGCCAAAGCGAGTGGTGGGATGCGCACTTGGCAGATCAGGACAAGGCCACTGGCTAGGTCTTTGGTCAAGGCGGCTGGTTGGTGCATTAGGGCCTGTCGGATTGACGGATCCTTCGTATGCAGCTAAATACCTCAAGCGACAACTAGTCACTATTTGGCGAGGTAGTCATGAATAGCGGACCTATGGTGCCGGACCCCGCGACGCCGTGCCCAGTGACGCATTGCCTGACGATGATCGGCGGCAAGTGGAAGCCAGTCATCCTGTTCTGCATCGCCGGCGGCGTGGATCGGTTCGGAGCTATGCAGCGCGCGATCCCCGGCGTCACCAAGCAGATGCTGACCCAGCAACTGCGTGAAATGGAGGGCGACGGCTTGATCAGCCGAACCGTCTTTCCGGTCGTGCCCCCAAGAGTGGACTATGCCCTGACTGAAAAAGGGCACTCTATTCTGCCCGTGGTGCAGGCCATGCGGGACTGGGGAGTGCATGATCTGTCAAGTTCAAAGCGTGGATTAGCCCGGCCCTCAGAATGAGACCCGGGCCAAGGAGGGCTTGATGCGCGCATCCTCATTCTCGATGAACCCGTTTCCGCGCTAGACGTGTCGGTGCAGGCGCAGGTGCTGAACCTGTTGGCGAGCCTGAAAGACCGGTTCGGGCTGACCTACCTGTTCATCAGCCACGATCTGGCCGTCGTCGAAGCCGTCAGCGACAGGGTCGCGGTTCTCTATTTCGGGGGCGGTCGTCGAGCTGGGCCCCGCCGATCGGGTCTTTGCCGAGCCCAAGCATCCTTACACCAGGCTGCTGGCCGACAGTGCGCCGGTGGTCGGGCGCGACCTGGTTGCCCCCGAAGGGCGCGAGACAGAATTGCCCGATCCCCTGAACCCGCCAAGCGGTTGCGCGTTCCGGGCACGCTGCGCCTTTGCCACCGAGCGGTGCGCGCGCGCGGCACCACGGTTCGAGCGGCAATCCGATGGCGTGTGGACAGCGTGCCACCATCCTTTGGGCGCCGGGCGCTAAGAGAGGTGGCCATCGAGCCACCTGTCTTCTTGCCGATCTTGTGCGGACAGGGCGCAAAAATGCGCACGGGAGTTTGCGGTCAGTTGCTGAAAGCGATGTAGTTCAAGATCGCCGCAACCGCCCAGAACGGCGCAAACAGGATACCGACATTGCGCCCGTTGCGGCTGACGCGGGGGTGATGCCCCAGTCCGGGGATGCCGGCATGATTGGCATTCACCAGCGCGAAGAGGGCGGCCATGACGCCGAAGACCAGGTGGAGGGCGTGGCGATCCGCCGTGGGCAACGACAGGCCATAGAGCACGCCTGCAGCCACCGCGGTGAAGGCCAGCGCGCCTTGTCGTTGCTCGAACAGCATAAGAAAGATGTAGTCCGCGCCCGCCGGGGCCTTGTCGCGCGGGGCGGCGTTCAGGGCCGCATCGAGCATGGCGATCTGGTCGTCATGGGTCAGCGCCCTGGACGGGCGCGGCAGGCCGGGTGCGAAGAAGGGCAGCACCCAGTTCACCACCCAGCGCGCCCAGAGGGGGCGGATGACTTCGACGGTATGGACGACAGCCGGGGCAAGGCAGAGCAGCAGACCGAGGGTGGAAGCAAGCGTGGGAGACATGAGAGGCATTCCTTTGATGGGCGCAGAGGTAAAGCGGCCCGGCCAAGTCAAGGACGGCCGGGCCGTTCGCAATCATTCGGCGGTCAGTTGCGCGATGGTGCCGGTCCAGTCCTCGAGGTGATAGGTCAGCGTGATGCGCCCGTCCTCGACCGTCACGATGTCGATGGACATGGCCTCGAAGCTTTTGCCGGTGGCCGGATCGACGCCAAAGAACGGGCCCACCGGCGTGCCCCGGAACAGGCTGCGGACCACGAAACGCCCGTCGCCGAGGTCGATGATCTCTTGCGGCTCCCATGTCAGGTCCGGCACGACCTGCCCCAGAAAGGCGATGGTGTTGAGCATGCCCTGCGCGCCTTCACCGCCCGGCGGCGTGGGGATCGAGACGACATCGGGCGAGAACAGTTCGAAGAACCTGTCTGCTGTCGTCCCCGCCGGGTCGGTGAGGATATCCGAATAGAAGGCGCGCACAGTGTCGATGTCATCGGCAAGGGCGGGGACGGTGAAGGCGGCGGCAAGAGCGGCCACGAGGGTCTTTTTCATGGGATGGGTCCTTTCTGGGGGGCTAGGTGGCAGGTCAGGCGTCCACGCCGCCCAGCACGGTGTCCAGCTGCATCTCTTTCAACAGCGCGTCCTGGCGCGGCTGGGTGAAGGCGTTCACCTCATCGACGCCCCAGGTGATGCCGACGACTGTGCGGGTGGGGCGCTTGCCGGGGGTGGCCTCGGCCAGCGACAGGTAGGCATCGACCACCAGTCGCGGGTCGGGCGCCTGATCGCTGGCCAGCATTTGGGCGAAGCCCGCGATCATGGCATCGGGCACCTGCCCAAGCTCGCCATAGGAGGCCAGCACATCCGCGCGCGCGGGCGGTTTGCCAGCGGCCAGCAGGTTCGAGGGGAAGGGGCCGGGTTCGACCAGCGCGATGTCGATGCCAAAGGGGGAAACCTCGTAGCGCAGGCTTTGGCTATAGGCCTCCAGCGCGTGTTTCGATGCACAATAGGTGCCAAGGAACGGCACCGAGACGCGCCCGGCAAGCGAACTGGTGTTGATGATGAGGCCCGAACCGGCCGCGCGCATCGACGGCAGCACCGCCTGCATCGCGCGGATGGCGCCGAAATAGTTGGTGTCCATCTGTTCCGCGGCCTGCGCGACGCTATAAGCCTCGGTCATGCCGATATACATGATGCCAGCGTTGTTGATCAGGATGTCGACGGGGCCATGGGCCAGAATTGCCGCGAAACCCTCAACGACCGAGGCGTCGCTGGTCACGTCCATCTCGGCAATCGTGATGCGCGGCGAATAGCCCTCGAGCTCGGCCTTCTTGGCGGCGTTGCGTCCGCCCGTGTCGCGCATCGTACCCCAGACGCGGTCGCCACGGTCGGCAAAAGCCCGCACGGCCGCCGCGCCAAAGCCGCTGCTGGTGCCGGTGATGACGATGGTTCTTTCGGGTGTCGACATGCGTCGCTCTCCTGCTTGCACGTTTCTATACCGACTGGTACGAATATCGGACACGCCCCGTCAAGGCATAAAATACCGGTTAGTATAAAAATGAGCGACGCCGATAAAGGACCCTCGCGCGGACGACCGCGGACGATGAACGCCGATCAGGTGCTCGACGTGGCGATGAAGGCCTATTGGCACAGCGACCCGGCCGATGTGTCGGTCAACGCGATCTGCCAGATGGCGGGCATCTCGAAGCCCTCGCTTTACCGCGAGTTCGGCAGCGAGGACGGGTTGACGCGCGCGGCGCTCGACCGCTATGCCGACCAGGTGCTGGCCGAAATGTTCGTGATCCTGCACGGCGGGAAGGGGCTGCACGCAACGCTTGCCGCGCTGATCGACTTTGCCAGCGACGATCCGCGGATGGAGACCGGCTGTCTGTTCTACAAGATGCGCGCGGGCAAGCACCGGCTGGGGCCTGACACGCGGGCGCGGGTGGAAGAGATGGACGCGGTGGCACAGGCGGCTTACGCCGCCTTCCTGCAAACGGCCCGCGATGCCGGGGAGTGGCCGGGTGGCCTGTCGATCGAGGTCGGGACGAAATACCTGGGCGAGCAGGTCGCGCTGGCCATCACGATGCGCGCCTCGGGCGAAGAGCCTGCGCGCATCCGCGAGATGCTGACACTGGCGCTGTCGGTGTTCACCCGCCCATGACGGGAAACGCGCGCGCGTTGCCGAGCCTGCGCCTGATTGACCGAATCGACGGGCGCGGCCATCGCGGATGCACAGACGTTTGACGCATTGCCGATATTTGTTATCGTCGCCCGATGTCCGACGCCTTGTGTATCAGAACAGGAGATTTCGGCCGTGTCGCATTGCTCGACATGGATCGCAGCCTTGTGCGCCATGCCCATCCCCATTGTCACGTGTTGCTCAAGGTCGATGGCGCCGATACGGGCTTTCTGGTCGGCGACAGCGTCGCCGAACTGACCGACGAGCAGGCCGTTCTGGTCAACGCCTGGACACCGCATGCCTATGTCCATGTTCCCGATGCCCCGCGAACCCTGATCCTGGCGCTGTATATCGAACCGGCCTGGCTGGGCCAGTTTCGCGAGAACTGGATCGCGGCGCGCGATGCCGGGTTCTTTCCCAGAAACAAGGGCCAGATCACCCCGCAGATCCGCAAGCTGGCGCGCAGCCTGGCGACCTCGATGGTGCATCATCCGACGGCGACCGGCGATCATGAACGCCTTTTGGGCGAGCTGATGATCGCGGTGATCGAGCGTTTCACCGAATGGCGCAGCATCGGCGCGTCACTGCGCGAGGCGGCACGGACGCAGTCGGTCGACTGGCGGGTGCGCAAGGCCATCGACATGATCCGCGCCACCCCCGGCCAGATCGACACCGTCGAACGGCTGGCCGATGTCGCGGGGATGAGCCGCGCGAATTTCTTTCGCGTCTTCGAAAGCTCGACCGGGGTGCCGCCGCGGGTGTTCATGAATGTCGTGCGTCTGGAGCAGGCGGTCCATGCCTCGGCCCATACGGACATGAGCTTTGGCGCGCTGTCCGACCGGCTGGGGTTTTCGACGCAGGGGCATTTCACCCGCTTCTTCCGCGATCATACCGGGGTCGCCCCCAGCCAGTTCCGCGCGATCTCGCGGTTGGGTGACATCGGCGAGGCCTTTCGCCTCTGACCCGCGCGATTTGAGACGTTTCGGTAAATTCCGGGATTCCTCGCCATGGGTTAACAGTGCCTTCCTGTTCCACCTTCCCCCAAGGGCCGCCAGTGCCCGAGGGAGAGACGGACGTGGCACCATTCGACAAGGCCTCTGCATCGCTGCGGGTGGAAGACCCGGCCCTGCTGAGCGGGCGCGCGCGCTTCATCGATGACCTGCCCGAACCCGCCGGCACGCTGCACGCCGCGATCCTGCGCAGCCCGCATGCCCATGCCGATCTTCTGTCCATCGACACCCGCCGCGCGGTGGCCCTTCCCGGCGTCTTTGCCGTCTATGACGGGCAGGCGCTGGCGCAGGTGACCGACCCGCTGCTGGTGGGCGTCAAGGTCGCCGTCGAGGCGCGGGTTCTGGCCACCGACCGCGTGCGATACGTGGGCGAGCCGGTCGCCGTGGTTCTGGCCCAAAGCCGCTATCTGGCCGAGGATGCGCTGGACCTGATCGAGGTCCGCTATCGCCCGCGCCCGCCGGTCACCGGGGCCATGGCCGCGCTGGAGGCCACGGCGCCCGTGCTGCACGACGGGCTGGGGCACAACCTCGCCTCGGACCGCCGCTTTGCCTATGGCGATCCGGTCGCGGTGATGGCGCGCGCGCCGCACAGGGTTTCGGTTCAGATCGACTACCCGCGCAATTCCTGCACGCCGATGGAAACCTATGGCGTGTTGGCCAGCCACGACCCGGACGAGGGGTTCGACATCCTCGCCAATTTCCAGGGGCCGTTTTCCATCCATGCTGTTCTGGCCCGTGCGCTGAAGGTCGCGGGGAATCGCCTGCGGCTGCGCACGCCGCCGCATTCCGGGGGCAGCTTTGGCGTCAAGCAGGGGGTGTTCCCCTCTATGGTGCTGATGGCCGGCTGCGCGCGGCTGGCGGGGCGGCCGGTGAAATGGATCGAGGACCGGCTGGAACACCTGACCGCCTCGGTCAGCGCCACGGCGCGCAGCACCACCCTGACCGCCGGGGTCGATGCCGATGGCCGCATTCTGGCGCTGGACTGGGATCAGGTCGAGGATGTCGGCGCCTATGTCCGCGCGCCCGAACCCGCCACGCTCTACCGGATGCATGGCAACATGTGCGGTGCCTATGACATCGCGCATCTGGCGATCCGCAACCGCGTGGTGATGACCAACAAAACCCCCACGGGCCTGAACCGCGGCTTTGGCGGGCCGCAGGTCTATTTCGCGCTGGAACGCCTGACCGCGCGCATCGCGCAGGAGCTGGGGCTGGACCCGGTCGCGGTGATCCGGCGCAATCTGGTGTCGGCCTTTCCGTATCGCACGGCCTCGGGCGCGGTCTATGACAGCGGCGATTATCACCGCGCGCTGGATCTGGCGCTGGCCGATGGCCGCTATGACGCGCTTCGCGCGCAGCAGGCGCAGGCCCGGGCCGAGGGGCGGCTGTTCGGCATCGGGCACGCCGCCGTGGTGGAACCCTCGGTGTCGAACATGGGGTATCTTTCCACTGTCCTGACCCCGCAGGAACGCGCCAAGGCCGGGCCCAAGAACGGCGCGCAATCGGCGGCCACAATCAGCGTCGATCCCACCGGGGCGGTGACCGTGCAGATCGATTCTGTCCCGCAGGGGCAGGGGCATCAAAGCGTCGCCGCCGCGCTGGTGGCCGATCTGCTGGGCCTTGATCCGGCGCAGGTGCGGGTGGTGGCTGAATTCGACACCGCCAAGGACGCCTGGTCCATCGCGGCGGGCAATTATTCCAGCCGCTTCGCCGCAGCGTCATTGGGCGCCGTGCAACTGGCGACGCAGCGCCTGCGCGACCGGCTGGCGGCGATTGCCGCGCCGATGCTGGGCGGCGATCCGGCGGCGCTGCGCTTTGCCGATGGTGCGATCTCGGCGCCCGGCCACAAGCCGATCCCCTTTGCCCGTGTGGCATCTGCCAGCCACTGGGCGCCCGGCACCCTGCCCGCGGGCGGCGCGGCGATCCGGGAAACCGCGATCTGGACCCCGGACCCTCTGGCCGCGCCCGACGAACAGGACGGCATCAATTCCTCGCTCTGCCACGGGTTCATCTTTGATTTCTGCGGGGTCGAGATCGACCCGCTGACCCATGCGGTAAAGGTCCACCGCTATGTCAGCATGCACGATTGCGGCCGCATCCTGCATGCCGGGATGGTCGAGGGGCAGGTGCGCGGCGGCTTTGCCCATGCCATCGGCGCGGCCCTGTACGAGGAACTCGCCTATGCGCCCGATGGCGCCTTTCTGGCGGGAACCTTTGCCGATTACCCGGTGCCCACCGCGCACGAAATCCCGCCGCTTGAGATTTTGCACCTCGAAACCCCCTCGCCCGTCACGCCGACCGGCGCCAAGGGCGTGGGCGAGGGCAATTGCATGTCCACCCCCGTCTGCATCGCCAATGCGGTGGCCGACGCGCTGGCCCCTGTCACCGGCTGGGTGGAGCTGACCCTGCCGCTCACCCCGGCCCGCATCGCCGACCTGATCGGCCCCGAACCCGCCGCGCCGCGGACAAGCGCCGTGCCGCGCGCCCTGCCGCAAGGCGGCGGGGGTGGCCTGACCGGGCAGGGCCGCGCCCGCGTGCAGGCCAGCCCGCAGCAGGTCTGGGACATTCTGATGGACCCTGACCAACTGGCCGCGATCATCCCCGGCGCGCAGGGTGTCACGCGCCCCGCGCCCGACCGTTTCACCGCCGAGGTGATCCTGGGCGTGGGGCCGGTCAAGGGGCGCTATACGGTCGAGGTGGCGCTGTCCGACCTGTCGCCGCCGCAGTCCGCCGTGCTCAGCGGGCGGGCGCTGGGGGCGCTGGGATCGGGCGAGAGGGTCGGCCATGTCACCCTGACCCCGCTGCCGGGTGGCGGGACCGAGATCGCCTATACCTATGACGCACGGATCGGCGGCAAGGTCGCGGCGGTCGGCGGGCGGCTGCTGGATGGTGCGGCCCGCATGATCATTGGCCAGTTCTTTGCCGCGCTCGGGCGCCGGGCAGGGGGGCAGCGCGCCGGTTGGCTGGCGCGGCTGGGCGCGTGGTTGCGGGAGGCGACGGAATGAAACCCGCCGCCTTCGATTACATCCGCGCCCGTTCACTTGATGAGGCCACGGCGCTTCTGCGCGCCGAGGGGGGCGATGCCCGCATCCTTGCGGGCGGGCAATCGCTGATGGCGATGATCAACATGCGGCTGGTGCGCCCCACGTTGCTGATCGACGTGATGCAGGTCCCGGACGCCGCCACACCCCGGCTTGAGGGCGGCGCGCTGGTGGTGCCGCTGGGCACGCGGCAGGCGGCGGTGTTGGCGCGGCCGACGCTGGCGGCAGAAGTTCCGCTCTTGGCGCAGGCCCTGCCCTGGGTGGGGCATGTCCAGACCCGGGCGCGCGGCACGGTCTGCGGTTCGGTCGCCCATGCCGACCCTTCGGCCGAGATTCCGCTGGTTCTGGCGGCCCTTGGCGGCGCGGTCCACATCCGCGGCCGCAAGCGGCGGATCGTGCCGGTGGCCGAGTTTCTGACCGGCATGATGCAGACCGCCCTGACCGACGGCGAACTGATCGAGGCCGTCAGCTTTCCCTGCCACACCGGCGGGCAGGCCTTTGCCGAATACGGCCGCCGCCACGGCGATTTCGCGCTGGTCGCGGTCGCGGCGGTGGTCAGCGGACCGGCGGTCCGGCTGGCCGTCGGCGGGGTGAACGACACCCCGGCCCTGCGCGACTGGCCGGCGCTGGACGAGGCGCAGATCGACGACGCGCTCAACGATCTGGCCTGGTCGCTGGAGGCCCGGACCGACCTGCACGCCACCGCCCGCCTGCGCCGCGACCTGGTGCGCCGGCTGGGCCGCCATGTCATCGAAAGGGCCCGCGCATGCGCCTGACCGCCGCCCAACGCCACAAGGTGTCCATCACCCTCAACGGCCAGACCGTCACCGCCGAGGCCGAACCGCGCCTGCTGCTGAGCGATTTCCTGCGCCAGACGCTGGCCGCGCGTGGCACGCATGTGGGCTGCGAACACGGCGTCTGCGGCGCCTGCACCGTGCTGATCGACGGCGCCCCCGCCCGGTCCTGCTTGACGCTGGCGGTGCAGGCCGATGGCTGCCGGGTCGATACCGTCGAAGGCTTGGCCCCAGCGACCGGCCGATTGTCAGCGCTGCAGGCGGCGTTCCAGCGCCATCACGCGCTGCAATGCGGCTTCTGCACGCCGGGGATCCTGATGTCGATGGACCATCTTCTGGCCCATGACCCCACCCCGGACGAGGCCCGCATCCGCGAGGTGCTGTCGGGGCATCTGTGCCGGTGCACCGGCTATCACCCCATCATCGCGGCCGTGACCGAGGCGGCCGCCCGGATTCAGGCGGAGACGAACCATGCTTGATCTTGGCCGCAGCTTTCTGGCGTCGGTGGCGCGCGATCCCGATGCCGTCGCATTGGTGGATGGCGATCTGCGCCTGAGCTATGCCGACTGGCTGGCCCGTATTGCCGCGCTGGCCGATGCGCTGGGGCGGCTTGGCCTGCGGCCCGGCGACCGGCTGGTGACGGCGTTGCAGAACACCGCCGATGCCGCGACGCTGCACTGGGCCTGCCAGCTTGCCGCCATTGTGATCGTGCCTGTCAACTGGCGGATCACCAGCGAAGAGCTGGATTTCACGCTGGAAAACGCCGAGGCGCGCGGGCTGGTGATCGACGCCTCCAGCCTTGCTGCGGCGCAGGGGTCGGCGCGGGCGCAAGGAATGCCGCGCATCGCCTCGGGCGTGGCGATGGCGGGGGCCGATGACCTTGCCGCGCTGATGGCGGGCCGCGCCGATCCGACGCCCTGCGCCGGGCCCGAAGACCTGTCCTTGATGTTCTACACCTCGGGCACTACCGCGCGGCCCAAGGGCGTGCCGCGCCGCCACCGCACCGAACGCGCCGCCGCGCTGGCGCATGTAGCGCAGAACCTGCTGCACCGGGGCGAGCGGACGCTGGGCGTGATGCCGCTTTATCACACGATGGGCGTGCGCGCCTTGCTGGCCATGTCGCTCTTGGGGGGGCGGTTCGTCTGCCTGCCGCGCTTTGACGTGGCCCGCGCCCTGACGCTGATCGAATCCGAGGCGATCACCAGCCTCTATCTGGTGCCGACCCTGTATCACGACCTGCTGCATCACCCGTGCTTTGCGCAGACCGACATTTCCAGCGTGCGCAAGCTGGGCTTTGCCGGGGCCTCGATGACCGATGGCCTGCTCAAGCGCCTCGCCGCCGCCTTTCAGCCCGAGCTGTTCGTCAACCATTACGGCAGTTCCGAGGTCTACACCTTTTCCGTCGATCAGGCCGCGCATCTCAAACCCGGTTCGGCGGGCAAGGCGGGGCTCAATCAGGATCTGCGCATCGTGGTACCCGGTCTGGGCGACCCCTGCGCACTGGTGGCGCCGGGCGACGAGGGCGAGATCATTGCCACGCTGGCCGGCGACGAGGCCTTTGAAGGCTACTGGCGCCGCCCCGAGGCCGACGCGAAATCGCTGCGCGAGGGGTGGTATTTCACCGGCGACATGGGCCGCATGGATGCCGAGGGCGATCTGTTCGTCACCGGGCGCGTCGATGACATGATCATCACTGGCGGCGAGAATGTCAGCCCGGTCGAGGTGGAAAACTGCCTGTCGCTGCATCCCGGCGTCATTGAATGCGCGGTCGTGGGCCTGCCCGACGAACGCTGGGGCAAGATCGTCGCGGCCTTCGTCAAACGCGCGGGCGGTGTGACGGCCGACGATCTTGACGCCCATTGCCGCGCCTCGGGGCTGGCCGCCTTCAAGCGCCCCCGTCGCGTCGAATTTGTCGAGGAATTGCCCCGCTCGCCCGTGGGCAAGCTGCTGCGCCGCCTGCTGGTGGCTGGCGAATACTGCCCCGAAGCCGCGGCACCCAAGCAGAAAACATCGTGACTTCAAGGAGAAATCTATGACCCCCGATCCCCGCCTTGCCGATCTGGACGGCTTTCGCGTCGAAATCGACGCCGAGCGCCAGCGCGGCGACATCATCCTGAACCGCCCGCCGATGAATGTCATCATGATGCCCCAGCGCGACCAGCTTCGCCGCGCCTTCGAGGCGCTGGACGAGGACGACCGCGTGCGCGTGATCGTGCTGCGCGCCGAGGGCAAGAATTTCTCGTCGGGCGGCTATATCATGGGTTTTCTCGAAGCCTCGCCCGAACATGTCAGCCATCTGGCCGACAACATCGCCGCGCCGTGGCGCTGCGCGAAACCGGTGATCGCGGCCAATCAGGGGTATACCTTCGGTGTCGGTTTCGAAATCTCGCTGGCCTGCGATTTCCGCATCGTCACGCCCTCGACCTTTTACGCGCTGCCCGAACAGAAATTGGGCCAGATCCCCGGATCGGGCGGATCGGCGCGGCTGATGGGGCTGATCGGGCTGGCGCGCACCAAGGACGTTGTGATGCGCTCGCGCCGGATCGGCGGTCAACAGGCGCAGGACTGGGGCATCGCCGTCGATTGCGTGCCCGAGGATCAACTGGTCGCCGCCACCGATGCGCTGGTCGCCGAACTGGTGGCGTTTTCGCCGCTGGCGCAGCGCACGGCCAAGAAGCTTCTGAACGACAGCGAAAACGCCACCGTGGCTACCGGCATCGAGCTGGAGGGCCATTGCTACAGCCGTTTGCGCCAGTCCGAGGATTTTGCGGAAGGCGTTCGCGCCTTTCACGAAAAGCGCGCCCCGGATTTCCGCGGGCGTTGAGACCAACCAAGGGAGGAAAAACCATGAAGACCAAATTCTGGGCCGCACTGGCCACCACCACCGCGCTGGCCATGCCGGCCCTCGCGCAGGACGCCATCCGTATCGGGGTCCTGACGCCCCTGTCGGGCACCTATGCCGGGATCGGCCAGCAGGTGCGCTGGGGCCTCGATCTGGCCGCGGCCGAGATCAACGCCGCGGGTGGTGTTCTGGGCCGGCCGATCACCCTGATCTATGAAGACAGCGAGGCCAACCCTGCCACCGCCGTGCCGCGCGCCGAACGCCTGTTCGATGTCGAGAACGTCGATTTCCTGACCGGCACCGTCAGCTCGGGCGTGACGCTGGCCGTGGGTCAGGTTGCCGAACGCGCCGGGCGCCTGATGGCCACGACGGTTTCCTTTGCCGATTCGATTACCGGCACCTCTTGCTCGCCCAACGTGTTCCGCGTGAACGCGCGCGCCGGTCAGCAATCTGTGGCGCTGGCCTCGTGGCTGGCCGCCGAACGCCCCGATGCGCGGGTTTTCTATCTGGGCCCGGACTACGAGATGGGGCGCTCGACCGTCGCAGCCTTCCGCTCGAATGCCGAGCGGGTCGGGGCGACCTCGGTCGGTGAAACCTTCGCGCCGCTCGATTCCGCCGATTACAGCCAGTATTTCGGGGCGCTGCGCTCGGCGCGGCCGGATGTGCTCTATACCTCGGTGGCGGGCAACGACACGGTGCGCCTGTTCACGCAGATGGAAGACTTCGGCGTGCGCAGCAACATGACGATCCTCGGCGCCTCGGGGACGGTCACGGCGCAGAACATCGGTGCCATCGGCGGGGCCGCCGAAGGCTTTGTCACGGGCGTGGGTTATTCCTCGCTGATCGACACGCCCGAACACGCGGCCTTCCTTGCCGCCTTCCGCGCGCAATCGGGCGGCGCCGACCCCGATCTTTACGGCGCCGACAGCTATGGCGTGCTCTTCGCCTTCCAGGCCGCCGCGCAGGAAGCTGGCAGCCTTGAGACCGACGCCCTGCGCGAAGGGTTCCGCGATCTGAGCTGGCAGACCCCGCAGGGGATCAAGACGATCCGCGGCAGCGACCATCAGGCCATGCAGCAGATGTATGTCGTGCGGGTCGAGGACGGCGCGTTCCATATCGTCGGCCAGGTCTCGGCCGAGGACGCGATCGGCGACGACCTCTGCGAACGCTTCTGACACCCGCAACCGGAGATGCGTTGAATGCCTGACGTCCTGGACTATCTGCAATTCATTCTTGCACCCCAGATGCTGAACGGTCTGGCGCTGGGGATCTCGGTGATCCTTGTCGCTCTGGGCCTGACGATCATCTTCGGGTTGCTCGATGTCATCAACATGTCCCACGGCGAATTCTACGCCGTGGGAGCCTTTGCCGCGCTGGCCCTGTCGGCGCTGGGGCTGAATTACTGGCTGCTGGTGGCGCTGGTGCCGATCCTGCTGCTGCCGCTGGGCGTTCTGGTGGAACGCTATCTGATCCGGCGCGTCTATGACGGGGCCGACCGGCATGTGTCCACCCTGCTTCTGACCTTCGGTCTGGCGCTGGTGATCGAGGATATCCTGAAGATCCTCTTCGGGCCCAACACCCACCGCCCGGCCTCGCCTCTGCCCGGGGCGACAGAGATCCTGGGGGTTTTCATCCCCACCTATCGCCTGGCACTGATCACCATCGGCCTTGTGGTGATCGCCATGGTGGCATTGGTCGTCTATCGCACCAGGCTGGGGGCGATGGTGCGCGCCGCCTCGTTCGACCGCAACATGGCGGCATCGCTGGGGGTGCGCGTGGGCTGGGTTTATTCGGGGGCATACGCCTTTGGCATCGCGCTGGCCGGGCTGGCGGGGGTGCTGCTGGCACCGATCTATTCGGTGTTTCCCACCATGGGACATGATTTCATCCTGCTGGCCTTTACTGTGGTCATCGTCGGCGGGATGGGCTCGATCTGGGGGGCCGTCGTCGCGGGCATCCTGCTGACGCAGGTGCAGGCCATCTCGGCGCTGATCATATCGCCGGTGTGGGGCGATGCCATCGTCTTTGGTGTCATGGTCCTGGTGCTGATGTTCCGTCCCCAGGGCATTTTCGGAAGGATCGGCCATGCGTGACCGTCTTGATATCTCGCTGCGTGCCAATCACGTTCTCTTTGCCATCCTGTTCATGGCGGCACTGGTCTTTGGCGTCATGGCCAGCCTGACGGGAGAGCGCTTTTACCTGCGCCTGGCAACCGAGGCGCTGATCCTGTCGGGGCTGGCGCTGTCGATCGACATTCTGCTGGGCTTTACCGGGCTTTTGTCATTGGGGCAGGCGCTGTATTTCGGTGTCGGCGCCTATGTCTCGGCGCTGGTCCTGGTGGGAACGCCCAACTTCTGGCTGGCGATGGCCGCCGCCATTGGCGCCAGCCTGCTGGCAGGGATCATCGGCGGGTTGATCGCCAACAGGGTGCGCGGGGTGTATTTTGCCCTGATCACCTTCGGCATGGCGCAGATCGCGGCCAAGATCGTCTACAACACCCGCGCGCTGGGGGCCTCGGACGGGATGATCGGCATTCCGGTCATCGAAATACCGCTGGGCCTTGTCACCCTGTCGGCCGGAAACCCGTTCCAGTTCTTTCTGGTCGTGCTGGGCGTGATCACGCTGATCTATGCCGGTATGTCCTATGTGCTGGGCACCCCGTTCGGGCGGGTAATGATCGCGCTCAAGGCCAATGAAAAGCGCGTGCCCTATCTGGGCTATTCCACCTGGGCGCCGCGGATGGTGGCCTATGTGCTGGCCGCGACCATCGCCGGGACGGTGGGCGGGCTTTATCCGATGCTGCGCGGGTTCGTGTCGCCCGAACTGATGTTCTTCAGCGCCTCGGGCGATGCGCTGATCATGGCGATTGTCGGCGGCACCGGCACGCTGGTCGGCGCGATTTGTGGCGCGATCCTGTTGGTGATGTTCAAGTCCGTCGTCGGAAGCTGGACGGAACACCATCTGATCATCGTCGGGGCCATGTTCATGGCGGCCATGCTGTTCATGCAGCGCGGGCTGATCGGTTTGGTGAAACCCTCGATCGAACGTCGATTGTTGCGGCGCGAGGCGGAACGGGCGGCAGGAGGAACGAAATGACCGCGGCACTTGAAACCAGGGGGCTGTCGATCTCGTTCGGGGGGCTCAAGGCCGTGAACGCGGTCAGCTTTTCAGCCGCGCGCAACCAGATCACCACGGTGATCGGGCCCAACGGCGCCGGCAAGACAACGCTGTTCAACCTGATCTCGGGCGGGCTCAGGCCCTCGGGCGGGGCGGTGCTGCTGGAAGGGCGCGACGTGACCGGCCTTGGCCCGGCGGCGCTGCATGCCTGCGGGTTGGCGCGGTCGTTCCAGATCACCAACCTGTTCTTCGACCTGACCCTGCGCGAGAATCTGGGCCTGGCGGCGCAGACCCTCGATCCGGTGATCGACGCCTTTCTACCGGTGGGCCGTGCCGGGCGCGCGGCGCGCAAGGTGGAAGAACTGATCGAGCGTTTCGGCTTTGGCGCAAAGGCCCATGAATCGGTCGGCGCGCTCAGCCATGGCGAACAGCGCAGGCTGGAAATCGCCATGTGCCTTGCGTCCGAGCCGCGCATCCTGATGCTCGATGAACCCACCCAGGGCATGAGCCACACCGACACCGAGGAAACCGCCAAGCTGATCCGCAGCCTTTCGGCCGAGGTGACCATCCTGCTGATCGAGCACGATATCGGGCTGGTCATGTCGCTGTCCGATCATGTCGTGGTCATGCATCAGGGCAGCAAGCTTTCCGAGGGCACGCCCGCCGCGGTGCGTGCCGATCCCGCGGTGCAGGCCGCCTATTTTGGTCATGGATGACACATGCTGAACATCGACAATCTGAACGCCCATTACGGGCTGGCGCATGTGCTGCAAGGTGTCAGCCTTCAGGCCGCGCGGGGCGAGGTCATCGGCATCTTTGGTCGCAACGGGGTGGGCAAGACCACCCTGCTCAAGACCATCGCGGGCTGGGTCAGGCCCAGCGGCGGTCGTGTCGTTCTGGACGAGGTCGATCTTACCGGGCAGCAGGCCGACGCGATGAACCGCGCGGGGTTCGGCTTTGTCCCCGAGGACCGGCGCATCTTTCCCGGTCTGACGGTCGAAGAGAACCTGCGTCTCGGTTTGCTCGGACGGCGTGGCAAAGGAGCCTCCACGCTGGACCAGGTCTTTGACCGCTTTCCCCGGCTGGCCGAGCGGCGGCACCAGGCAGGCAACACGCTTTCGGGTGGCGAACAGCAGATGCTGGCCATGGCGCGCGTGGTTCTGGCGGAACCCAAGGTCGTGCTGATCGACGAGCCTTCCGAGGGGCTTGCACCGATGATCGTCGCCGAGGTTTTCGCCATCATTCGCGAGATGAGCGCAGCCGGGAGCATCGTTCTTCTTGTCGAGCAGAACGTTCACGAGGCCCTTGCGGTCTGTGACCGGTTCATCGTGCTCGAGCGGGGGGCGGTTGTCCTTGAGGGCAATGGCAACAGCGAAGAGGATCGCGCGGCCTTGCTGCAAGAACTGGCGGTCTGACCGCGCGGCAATCGCTGGGGCGGGGGCCACCGGCACGCCGCCTCAAACCGCCAGCGCGCGTTCGATGGCAATCGCCAGCTTGTCGGTCAGTTCGTCGACCTGGTCCAGCGAGATGATGAAAGGCGGCGCCAGCAGCACATGGTCGCCGTGCTGTCCGTCGATCGTGCCGCCCATCGGATAACAGATCAGCCCCGCCTGCATCGCCTCGGCCTTGATGCGCCCATGCAGGTTGCGCGCGGGGTCAAAGGGGTCCTTGGTCTCGCGGTCGGCGACAAGTTCCAGGCCGCGAAACAACCCCCGGCCCCGGATGTTGCCGACATGCGGGTGTTGGCCAAAGCGTTCATGCAACGCCGTGTCAAGCGCCGCGCCCATGGTCTGCACCCTGTCCAGCAAGCCCCGTTCGCGGATCGCACGCAGCACCGCGGCCGCGCCCGCCGCCGCCATGGCGTGCCCCATGTAGGTGTGCCCATGCTGGAAAAAGCCTGACCCGGCGGCGATGGCGTCATAGATCCGGCCGGCGGTCAAAAGCGCCCCGATGGGCTGATAGCCGGCCCCCAGCCCCTTGGCGATGGCGATCATGTCGGGCGCGACACCATCTTCGGCGCAGGCGAAAAGATGGCCCGTGCGCCCCATGCCGCACATCACCTCGTCCAGGATCAGCAGGACACCGTGCCGGTCGCAGATCTCGCGGATGCGGCGCAGATAGCCGGGCACGGCGGGCACCGCGCCCATCGTTGCCCCGACAACGGGTTCCGCGACAAAGGCCATGACCGTTTCGGGCCCAAGCCGCTGGATTTCGGCCTCGAGCTCATCGGCCACGCGTTGGCCGTAGGTTTCGGGCGTCTCGTGATCGGCGCGGTCGCGGTATTCATAACAGGGCGCGATATGGCTGGTCTGGGCCAGCAGCGGCGCGAAGGGCGCGCGCCGCCACGCATTGCCACCCGCTGCCAGCGCGCCCAGGGTGTTGCCATGATAGCTTTGACGCCGGGCGATGACACGGTGGCGCCGGGGCTGGCCGATCTCGATGAAATACTGGCGCGCAAGCTTGATCGCGGCCTCGACCGCCTCGGACCCGCCCGAAACCAGATAAACCCGGTCGATCCCCTCGGGCGCGGCCTGGATTAGCAGATCCGCCAGCGCCTCGGCGGGTTCCGAGGTGAAAAACCCGGTATGGGCAAAGGCCAGGCGGTCAAGCTGCGCATGCAGCGCGGCGCGCACCTGCGTGTCCGAATGACCCAGACAGGACACCGCGGCGCCGCCAGACCCGTCCAGATAGCGCTTTCCGGCCTGATCGATCAGGTAACACCCCTCGCCCGCCACGGCGATTGGCAACTGACCTGCTGTGCTGCGCCCGAAAACATGCCCTGGCATGGTGCCTCCTGATGTCGCTTGCTCTTGTGTTGCGCCGCTTCGCTAGGCGTTGCAAGCCCCGTCATCCCCGGCTCCATGCGTTGAACAGATAAGGCCCGGAACTGTGGTTCTCGATCATCGGCAGGATGTCTGGCCGCAGCTCCGGGCTGTCCGCAGGCAGCAAGCCGCACCGTCGAAGATTGGCACGCAAGCTGGCGCGGGGCGGCGTGCGTTCCAGAACCAGACGCACGGCACAGGGAAGGTGCTCGCTGTTGGCCGCAACACCAAGTTTGATACCGTGCAGCCGGTTCCAGCGGTGCGAATAGTCCGGGCAGAGAACTGACTGGGTGAGTTCGATCCCTGCTCCGGTTTCGTAATCGTGCATGAACACCCGGTCCCCGGTCATCACCGCAGCGCCGACATACCTGTAAAGCCGTCGGCTGATCTGCCGGGTAGGGGCGATCCGTTCGAGTCGGCGATAGGTCAGCAAGTCATCTTGAAACCGGAACCCGATCAACGACCGCAGGACCATCCCTGGCGTGGACATCGAAAAGTAGTATTCGAAGAACGTTCCCTCGAGCTTGCGGATGCGCGGGTCGTTGAAGCGCGCGATGCGGTTCATGTGGCTGCGCAGGGTGCGCGTAGTGCTGTCGGTCGCGATCCCGCGCAGGCTGACCAACTCGGCGAAATCGGCGTTCGGCATCATCAGTTCGTGCAGTTCGACCCCGAAATAATCGCTGATACGGCGCATCATTGGCGCCCGCGGCATGGCCCCCCCCGCCAGATAGCGGTTGATCTGGCTGCGGTGGATCCCAAGGTCAGACGCGACCAATGAAATCGACGGGCGGTAGCTGCACAAGAGCCGGAGGTTGCGGGCGAATTCGCTGATCATGTCCCTTTTCGTCTCTCTTTATGATGACAAAGGAGCACTACAGAGACAGTTTGCTGAATTGTCAATCAAGCCCGTTGGCGCTCAGTCTTGGTCATGGGCCCGTCAGAGGCCAGATGACAGGGAAACAGCGATGAGCGATGTGTTCGTCAACCACGGCTCAGCCGTGTGCGGATGGTGCGTGCAATGACCGACGATATTGTCCCAATCGGACGAATGTCGGTCAGCGGCTCTCCCACGCAGATCGGCGCCGCGCTTGGTGCCCGGGGCGGGGCGGCGGTGGCGCGGGTCTTGTGCCGCTCGTCGCTATGGCATGCGGTGACCAGCGACGTGCATGGCGCGACCGTGGCGCGCATGGCCGATACCACCCGCGCGTTGTTCCCCGCGATTCACGATGAAATCGCCGCCCTGGCCGAGGGGCTGGCTTTGCCCCTGGCGCAGGTCTTTGCCTGGAACGCACGGGGTGATCTGCTGGCGGGTGCCGGTGATGGCTGCACCACCGTGCAACTGCCTGGCCCCACGCCGGTTGTCGCCCATAACGAAGACGGGCTGCCCGGCTTGCGCGACGCTTGTTTCCTTGCCGAGGTGCAGCCAGACACTGAACCCGGCTTCATGAGCTTCTGTTACCCCGGTTCAATCCCCGGGCACAGCTTCGCGGTGACAGAGACGGGGTTGGTGGTCACGGTCAACAACCTGCGCCTGAACGGTATCGTGCCGGAAGTCCCGCGCATGGTCCTGACCCGCGCTCTGCTGTCCGCGCCGGACAGGAAGGCGGCTGTTTCCTTGCTGCGCGATGCGCCGCCCAGCGGCGGGTTTCATCTGACTTTGGGGCAGGCGGGGGCGCAGGACATCTGGTCGGTGACCTTTGGCGGGGGCGAGGTGATCACGCGCGCCCTCGAAAGCGGCGCGGTCCATTCCAACCACGCACAGGTTGAAGGGCGCGTGCTGTCGCACCAGACGATCACCGCTTCGTCGCGAGACCGGCTGGAGCGGGGGCGGGCGATGGTGGCGCAAGCCGATGACCCGCTGGACATCCTGAACGACACGGGCGGCGCCGGTTTGCCGATCTTGCGGCAGGCGCCGGACGACCCCGACGACGAGAACACGCTGGCGCAGTTTCACGCCCGCATCGGGACAGAGGCAATCGACTGGCAGGTGCACGAACCGGGCAACCGTGTTGCGGCACATGCCGGGCGGATGCCCTGCCGCCGACAGGTCCATCATGCCTGAGACGCGGTTCCAAGACCCTTTCTTGCAGACCGGCACGCCTTGCGGGGCGGCTTGCCGGAGTTTCACCCCGCAAAACGCAACAACAGGAGAATGACACCGATGAAGACCACGCTTCTTTCCAGTGCCGCCGCCCTGGTATTGACCACCGCCCTGGTCACCCCGGCGCTGGCGCAACAATGTCCCATCCGCATCGGCGGTCTGGCGCCGCTGTCGGCTCCGGGTTCGGTGACCGGCGGCGAGGCCATGCGCGACGCCATGCGCATCGCCACGGACGAGATCAACGCCAATGGCGGCGTGCTGGGCTGCCAGGTCGAGCTGGTGGTCGTCGATACCGAGGGCCTGCCCGAGCGTGGCCGCGCGGTGATGGAACGCCTGATCACCCAGGACAACGTCGTCGCGGTCGGTGGCGGCTATCACTCGTCGGTCGGTCTGGCCGCCAAGGACGTGGCCGAGGCCGCGGGCATCCCGGTGGTCTTTGCCGAAACCTGGAACGACCGCATCACCGCCGACATGGATCGGTTCATCTTCCGCCTGGCGCCGCTGTCGTCCGAGGTTGCGGCGATCTATGCAAACTTTGCGGCCACCGTTCCGGGCGTGCAGAACGTGGTCATCGTGGCCGAGAACACCGACTATGGCCTGCCCGCCTCCGACATGACCCGTCAGGGGCTGGAAGCGGCGGGGATCACCTCGACCATCTATACCGTCGACATCGGCACGCAGGACTTTTCGGGCATCATCCAGCGCATCCGCGCCGACCGGCCCGACATGATCATCCAGGTGATGACGGGCGAGGCCGCCTATAACTTCACCCAGCAGGCGGCCGAGGCCGGAATCGGGCCGGGCGATTTGCCGATGACCTGCGACCAGAACGCGCTGGAAAGCGCCGCCTATTGGCAGAACGTGCCCGATGGCAACCTGTGCTTCATGAATGCCGTGGGTCTGCCGACCGCGCTGTTCACCGACCGCACCCGCGCCTTTGTCGAGGCCTATACCGCCGCCACCGGCAAGGACGCGGCCGAATCCTATGCCATGGAGGCGTATGATTCGATCATGATCCTGGCGCAGGCGATCAACGAGGCCGGTTCGACCGATGGCGAGGCGATCGTCGCCGCGCTCGAGGCGATCAGCTACGACGGTGTGCTGGGCACCATCAGCTTCCCGATCAATGCGGGCAACACGCCCGAACAGGCCGGGGTCGATCCCAAGTGGTGGCACCAGTTCCCCGACCCGGCGATCACCGTGGTGCAATACCAGGCGGTCGGCCAGTCCTCGACCGATGCGCCGGTGGTCTTCCCGCCCGCCTATGTGACCGGCGAACCGATCTGGCCGCACCAGTAACTTGAACCTCGCGGGATCGTGCGGCTGCGCCCGCACGGTCCCTTTCCCCGTCTTTGCCGAAGGTCCGCGCATGGAACATTCGCTTTTCTTCTGGTCCGTCATGGGATGGATGGTCGTCTGGGGCGCCGTTGGCGGCGCGCTGATCCGCCACGCCTATTTCATGCGCGACCTTGACGTGATCGAAGCCCGGCGCGTCGGCGTCGCTGTCGGCGCGGCAACCGGACCCTTTGGCCTGATTCCGCTGTATTTCAAAACACCGAAACTGACGCGCGCCTGGAAAATCGCGCCGTGGTTCGGGGTGCTGGGCCTGTTCGTGCTGGCCTTTGCCCTGTCCGACCCGGACAATGTCTGCGTGTCCTCGGGGTCCTTCCTGACCTCGCAGATCGCCAACGGGCTGATCATGGGCACGATCTATGGGCTGATGGCGCTGGGTCTGGCGCTGATCTTTTCGATCATCGGGATCGTCAGCTTCAGCCATGGCGAATTCTACATGATCGGCGGCATGGTGGTTTACTACGTCACCGCCGTGTTGCTGCCGGGCTGGAACCCGCTGCTGGCCGTGCTGCTGGCCTGCGCCCTGACCTTTTGCGTCGGGGCCCTGTTCGAACGCGCCTTTCTGACCCCGATCTATGACGGCCGGGTCGAACGGCCCACAGAATACGCGATCCTTGTCACCTTTGGCCTGGCGTTCTTCCTGCAATACCTGGTGCAGGGCCTGGGCGGGGCGAACCCGGTCAAGGCCGATGCCTTCATCGAATTGCCGCGCTGGCGCTTCCCCGAGGATGGGTCGCTGATCGCCACCTCGCGCGCCAACATCACGCTGTTCGACACGATCTTTGTCTCGACCCCGCGTCTGATGGCGGCGGTGGTATCGGTGCTGGCGCTGGCCGGGCTGATCTGGTTCTTGTTCCGCACCTGGTGGGGCAAGGCCCTGCGCGCCGTGGCGCAGGACCGTCAGGCCGCCGCCGTCACCGGCATCGACCCGCGGGTGATGAACATGCTGGCCTTTGGCCTGGGCTGCATGCTGGCCGGGCTGGCGGGCGCGGTGCTGGTGCAGGCGTTCTCGTGGCTGCCGCAAACCGGCACGATCCCGGCGCTGCGCTCGTTCGTCATCATCGTTCTGGGCGGTCTGGGCTCGCTGCCCGGGGCTTTCATCGGCGGCATCCTGATGGGCCTGATCGAGGCCGCGGGCGCCGGTTGCATCCCCGATCCGACCCGCGCGGCATCTTATCTGCCGGCCTATGGCATGGTCGTGCTGACGCTGGTCCTGCTGCTCAAGCCCACCGGATTGTTCGGGAGGAAAGCATGATCCGTTCGCTTCCAAATACCCTTGGCGCGCTTGGTGTCGCCTTCCTGCTGGCCTTTCCGCTTCTCTATGCAGGTGGCAACTATGACTATGTGATGCACCTGTGGATCACAGCCTTCTTCTACGCGATCCTTGCGTCAAGCTGGGCGTTGCTGGCGGGCTATGGCGGGCAGTTCTCGTTCGGGCACATGGCGTTCATGGCGCTGGGGGCTTATTCGGCGGGGCTCTTGGACAATTACGTCGTTCTGGCCAGCCAGCCCACCGGCACCTGCACCGAATTCGGCCTGTTCGGGCGCTGGCTGGTGTTTGTCGATCCGACCGGGGTCAGCACCTCGGCCATCAACTGCCTGCAAGAGGCGCGCAGCGCATGGCCTGACGGCGTGACAACCCGCCGCCTGCCCCTGATCCTGTCGATCATGATCGGCGCGGGGGTTGGCGGGGCTTTCGGCTGGCTGATCGCCTCGCTGGTGCTGCGCCTGCGCGCGGCCTATCTGGCGCTGTTCACCGTGGGCTTTTCGGAAATCCTGCGCGCCGCGATTTCCGCCGAGGTCTGGCTGACCCGCGGGCAGGCTGGCCTGCCGATGTCGCCGGTCTTTCCCGATGGCGTCACGCTGTTCGGCACGTTCTATGCGTCGAACGCCAAGCTGCCTGTCTATTACGTCATGCTAGCGCTGTTCCTGTTGACGTTGCTGGTGCTGGTCGGCCTGGCCCGCTCGCGCCTTGGCCTGTTCCTGCGCGCCCTGCGCGAGGACGAGGACGCCGCCGAGGCGCTTGGCGTCGACACGGTGAAGTTCAAGCGCCTTGTCTTTGTCGTCACCGCGATGATCGCGGCGACGGCGGGCGTGGTGCAGGGGCATTACGTCGGCATCATTACGCCCAACACGCTGATCCTGCTGCAAATGGCGCTGGTGATTGCGATGGCGGTCATCGGCGGGCTGGAAAACGTGGTGGCCGCGGCGGTGGGTGCGATCATCATCTCGTTCGGGCTGGAATTCCTGCGCAACGACTTTGTCATCCTGGGTCAGACCGTCGACATGTCGACCTGGCGGCTGGTGGTCTTTGGCCTGCTCTTGATGCTGACCCTGCGATTCCTGCGCAACGGGGTGATCCACGGCGGGTTGATGTGGTTCGACCGCCGCGCGGTCGGCGCCGAAACCGTCGCCAAACGGCAAGCGGCAAAGGAGGGCGACCAATGACCATCACGCTGGAAGTCAACGACATCCGCAAGAAATTCGGCGGGTTGCAGGTGCTCAAGGGCGTGTCCTTTCGCATCGAGGGTCCGGAACTGGTCGGGCTGATCGGCCCCAACGGGGCGGGCAAGACCACGCTGACCAACGTTCTGGACGGCGCGATCAAACCCGACAGCGGAACGATCCGTCTGAACGGCAAACGGATCGACCCGCTGGCCCCCTACGAGGTCGCGCGCGCCGGTCTGGGCCGCACCTTTCAGGTGACCCGCGCCTTTCGCCGGATGACGGTGCTGGAAAACCTCTATGTCCCCGCCATGGCCATGGGGCATGCGCGCAGCGAACGCGATTGCCGCGATCAGGCGATGGAGATCCTGGAATTCCTGACCATCGACCACCTGCGCAACGAATACGGTCGCGCCCTGTCGGGCGGGCAGCAAAAGCTGCTGGAACTGGGCCGCCTGCTGATGCTGAACCCAGATGTCTATATCCTGGACGAACCCTTTGCCGGGGTTCACCCGACGCTGATGGCCACGATTTACAAATGGATCCAGCGGGTCAACGGTCAGGGCAAGGCGATCATCCTGATCAGCCATCAGATGGAATCGATCTTTACCCTGTGTTCGCGGCTGCTGGTGCTGAATTACGGCGACCTGATCGCCGATGGCGTGCCTGCGCAGGTCAAGAACGACCCCGCCGTGATCGAGGCCTATCTGGGCCATGAAGAGGACATGTCCGGCACCGGGCTGGTCAGCCTGAAGGAGGGACAGCATGCTTGAGGTGCGCAACCTTGATGTGGGGTATTACAAGGACCTAAACATCCTGTCTGGCCTGAACCTGGATGTGAAACCGGGCCAGATCGCCACGATTCTGGGGGCAAACGGGGTGGGGAAATCCACCTCGCTCAAGGCCATATACGGGTTCTTGCGCCCCAATGGCGGCACGATCCGGCTGGATGGCCACGACCTGATGGACGTGCCCACGCACAAGCGCATCCTGAAAGGGCTGGCCTATATCCCGCAGCACCCCGGCATCTTCCGCGACATGACGGTCGAGGACAACCTGCTGCTGGGCGCCTGGACCTTTCGCCGCGATACCGCGCTCATCCGCGAGAGGCTCGAGGCGAATTATGACCGCTTCCCCATCCTGCGCGAAAAGCGGCGGCAGAACACGGGCGAGCTGTCAGGCGGGCAGCAACGCATGGTCGAGATTGGCCGCACGCTGATGGGCGACCCCAAGGTGCTGCTGGTCGATGAGCCCACGGCGGGCCTGTCCAAGATCCTGGCCGAAGAGGTCTATCAGATGCTGCGCGACCTGCGCGACCGCGACAATCTGGGTATCTTGCTGGTCGATCAGGAAATCCGCCACGCCATGCGCATCGCCGATTACGTCTATGTGCTGGAACTGGGCCGCAACAAGTTCGAAGGCCCGCCGTCGGAGTTCGGCGATCTGCAAAAGGCGTTCTGGGTGGCGTGAGATGCGTGCCCCGGTGATCCTGTTGACCTGCGACACGCGAGAGGATGTCGGGCAACAGACCGAAACCCTGTTGCATTTGCGCGCAAACTACGCGGCGGCGATCCATGCCGCGGGGGGGCTGCCCCTGATCCTGCCGCCCGAGCCCGAGGCGCTGCCAGATGCGTTGGCGCTGTGTCATGGCGTGCTCTTGACGGGGTCGGACGCCGGGGCAATCGTGCCCACCCGGCGTGCCGCCTTCGAACAGGCGCTGATCGAACAGGCCATCAGACGACGCCTGCCCATCCTGGGGATCTGTCACGGCATGCAGATGCTGGGGCAGGCTTTGGGCGGCGCGATCGAGCGCGACGATCCTGCGTTGCTTTCGCCATCGTCGCCGCACCTGCCGCGCGCTGTTCCTGATGTCTTGGCCCATGACATAGGCCTTGCCCCCGGCAGCATTCTGGGGGCTGTCGCCGACGGGCCACGGACGATGGTCAATTCGCTGCATCGTCATCGGCTGGTCGGGACCGGACGATATGTGGTCACCGCCAAAGCGTCAGACGGCGTGATCGAGGGGATCGAATCCGATACCACGCCCTTTTGCGTCGGCGTGCAATGGCACCCCGAATACCGCCTGACCAGAACCGATTCCCGGCTGCTTTGCGCGTTTGTCGCTGCCGCCACCCACCATCAAGACACAACTCAGCAGAAAGACCTGTCATGACCCGCATCGTTTATATCAATGGCGACTTTGTTCCGGAAAACGAGGCCAAGGTGTCGGTCTTTGACCGCGCTTTTCTCATGGCCGACGCCGTGTACGAGGTCACCTCGGTCCTTGAGGGCAAGCTGGTCGATTTCGCGGGGCATCTGCTGCGGCTGGACCGCTCGCTGTCGGAACTGCAGATGAGAAACCCGCATGACGCCGAAACATGGCTGGCCATCCACCGTGAACTGGTGACTCGGAACGCCATGTCCGAAGGTCTGGTCTATCTTCAGGTCTCGCGCGGTGCGCCCGGCGACCGCGATTTTGTCTGGCCTGACCCGGCCATCTGCCCGCCCGGCGTGGTGATGTTCACCCAACCTAAACCCGCATTGGCCGATAACCCGGACGCGGCGCGCGGCTGGTCGGTGGTGTCGATCGACGACCTGCGCTGGCGGCGGCGGGACATCAAGACGGTGCAGCTTTTGTATCCCTCGCTGGCCAAGATGACCGCGAAGGGGGCCGGGGCCGACGACGCCTGGCTGGTCGAGGACGGTGTCGTGACCGAGGGCACTTCGAACAATGCCTATATCGTCAAGGGCAATGCCATCATCACCCGCCCGTTGTCGAATGATATCCTGCACGGCATCACCCGCGCCGCCGTGCTGCGCCTTGCCCGCGAAACGCAAATGGAGATCCTCGAGCGCCCCTTTACCATTGTCGAGGCGCAGGCTGCGGACGAGGCCTTTGTCACTTCGGCCAGCAGCTTTGTCATGCCGGTGGTCAAGGTGGATGGTGTCGTCCTGGGCGATGGCAAGCCCGGCCCCGTCTCGCGCCGCCTGCGCGCAATCTATGTCGAGGAAATGCGCAAGGCGGCCGTCTGACCTGCTTTCGTTTCGGCAACTGGAAGAAGCTCTCGGCGACCACATTGTCCTGTCGATTGCCGCCTCGGCTCATGCCGGATACAAGGTTGCACTGGCCGATCCTAAAAAGCCCTCAAATTTCCAACGCCTTAACAATGCTCCCGCGCGTGATGTGGGGCCGCTCCAGCACGAAAGAAAAGCCGCTGGCATCGATGGCATGCACCCGGTCCGCAACCGCCTCGATCATCGAGACGTTCTGCTCAAGAAGGAGGATCGAAGCGCCAGAAACCTTGTGAGTGGCGATCAGGGTTTGCATCTTCTCGATGTTCTCCGGCTGAACCCCCTCGGAAGGTGGCTTTGCTGCAAACTTCGCATTTGACCGGGCGGGGCTGACCGGCGGATACACTTATGCTGCCAGCGCTGCGAAGGTCTGGAAAGCGTTAGCACCGATGCCCGGGATTTGACCCTTGCGGATCATTTGGACGGTCTCGACGTCGGCGATGGTCGCGGCGGCCGAATGGAAAGCCCTGAAACCCATCATCGGGCGGGAAATCGGTGAGTTGCCCCCCGTTTCCTAGATACCTGCCTCATTCAGTTTCTGCTGTCTTGCTTCGAAGTCAACCATTGCCCGACAGTCGATTGCGCACCAATCGATGAGAGGGGGCGACAGCATGCCGTTGTTCGTGTTCTTGCGATTGAGGTTGTAGAACATCTCGGTGTATTCGAATACGTCCTGCCGTGCGGCGGCGTCGCGTGTCAGGTATCAGCGCATCGGTGATGAAGCGTGCTATGCCCATGCGCTTTTCGAGGAAGAGGAGCTTTTGGGCGACATGAAGAACATGATGACCGATACGACCAAGTCCGTTTACGAGCATGTGGTCTATGACTCGGGCGTCGAGCGGACGCGCGCTGAGCAGCCTGAAAAGAACACGCTGCGAAGGTGTTCGTAAAGCTGCCCGGCTGGATCAAGGTGCCGACATCTCTTGAGTCACATAACCCGGACTGGGCCATCCTTGTGCAGGAAGAGGGGGCCGAACGTCTCTACTTCGTGGTTGAGACCAAGGATAGCCTGTTCACCGACGATCTTCGCAGCAGCGAAGCCGCAAAGATCGACGGCTGTGGGGCGCACTTCCGGGCTCTTTCCGAGGGCAACGATGGCGTGCGCTACATAAAGCCAGGGCCGTCGACAACATTTTCGAGGGGGCGAACTGAGAACGGATCACCGAAAGGTAAACTGCGTGAGGTGCTCGTGCGTGGGTGGGGGCGTCAGATACATTTAGTCGATTAATATCAATATCGTGATGCATGCTCGATCGAAATCCAACGGTTTGAGGGCCCTTCTGTGGTCTGCTTCATGGTTCGATGGTCGCAGGTCAAACAAGGCAGTTGCGAGGGCGGGCAACTGACGGCGGTTGCGTGGCCTCGTAAAAAAATATATATCTAGATCAATATCTTACGCTCTTCCTCCCGGCGGGGGTTTTTGCCATTCTGGGCCGCGGTTCAACACCGCAACGATCCCCACCATCTGCGTCAATAAGGACCTGCGCCCTCTCGCCTGAGCCCGATGCCATGCATGAACCTCGTCAGCGAAGCATACAAATCCTCGATCTCTGGCCGATCTCGGGCCGTTGCGGTCGTCCAGAATCCGACGTTGCGCTTGGGCAGGGGCATCGTCAGCGACACGGGTGAAATGCCATAGCGCGATTGCAGAAGCAGTGTTTGCCGCAAGGGAAGAACAGCGCAAGCCCGTGTCTCTTCGAGAAGGCGCAAGGTGATCGTCACATCGCCTGAATTCTCGATCCTCGGCATCACATCGGGCAGCCCCAGCGCGGGCAGGGTGACATCGAAAATCCCGGCGGTGTCGCCGACCGTGATCCAGTGATGCCCCGCCAGAGCCAACGCCGGGACATCGCATTGACCGGCCAGCGGGTCATGACGTCCGACGAAAACAGACAGCTGGTCGTCAAAAAGCATGTCACGATGCAGGCCATCCTCAGGGCGGTTCAGGTCATACGGCAAAATGGCAACATCGATCAGGTTGGCGCGCAGGCTTTCCAGCAAGATACTGGGCACGTCGGTCACCAGCCGCATGCCCTGACGCACAGGGCGGTCGACTGTCGCGCTGATGTATTCCCCCATCACGCCAGCGGCCATCATCGGGCCGAGGCCGACGCGCAAGTCGCCGCTCAACCCGTTGCGCCAATTGCGGATCGCGGTTTGCGCCTGCCGACTGTGGCGCAGGATCTCGCGCCCTTCTTCGGCGAGGCGTGCGCCGATCTCGGTCGGGCTGACCCCATGGCGCGTGCGCCGCAAGACCTTGGCGCCGACGCGATCTTCGATCACGCGGATCGACCGCGACAAGGTCGGTTGCGTGAGGTTGAGCTGCTGCGCCGCCTTGGTGACCGACCCCAGTTCGACGACGATCGCCAGCTGGATGAGGAACTTGGGATCCATAAGATATCGAATCCTTCTATGCGAACTGGCGAAAATGGAATTTTACATCACATGAGGGATACGACAACCTTGGATCAGGACAGGGTGTGGCGTTGCTCCGCACCCGCGAAACAAGGGGGTAAACGGCAGCCATGACCAGTCTGCAGCACAAGATCGATGCCCATGGCGGCGTCTTGAACATGGTGCGCCGATCACCGGCGGGCCTGACCATCTTTCCCGGCATTCCGCCTGAGTTCACGAACTGGCGGGATGAACAGCGCGCATGGAAAGAATCGGTCGTCCTGTTCGAGCAATCCTATCACATGACCGAACTGCATCTGCGCGGGCCAGACGGGTTGGTGTTGATGGGGCAATTGGCGTCGAACCGCCTCGATAACTTGCACCCGATGCGCGCCAAGCAACTGGTGATGGTGGATGATCGGGGCTATCTGATTTCCGATGCGATCCTGTTTCGCGAATCCGATGATTTCCTGCGCGTGGTCGGGCCACCCACGGCGTCGAACTGGGTTCAATTCCAGGCGGAACGCGCGGGCCTCAGGATCGAGGTCACGCGCAACGAGAACATGATCGTCCCGCGCCCTTCGAGGGATGTTTTCCGGATCCAGTTGCAGGGCCCCAACGCGCTGGCCCTCGCACAGGAAGTCTCGGACGGCACGCTGCCCGAGATCAAGTTCTTCCATATCGGCGAATTTCAGATCGCCGGGCAGACGGTGCGTGCGCTGCGGCATGGAATGGCGGGCCGTCCGGGTTTCGAAATCTATGGCCCGTGGGACGTGCAGCAGATCGTTCGCGCGCGGATCGAGGAAGCGGGCGTCAAATACGGGCTGCGCAAGGCCGGAAGCATCACCTATCCGACTGCCGCGCAGGAATCCGGTTGGATGCCACGCCCCTTTCCGGCGGTCTATGACGGTGAAGGCACGCGGGCATTCCGCGAATGGCTGCCTGCCGCCTCGTTCGAGGCGAACGCCTCGCTGGGG
Organism: Paracoccaceae bacterium; assembly: GCA_041397065.1. Taxonomy (GTDB): domain Bacteria; phylum Pseudomonadota; class Alphaproteobacteria; order Rhodobacterales; family Rhodobacteraceae; genus Pararhodobacter. Next base: position 51,310 of record JAWKXG010000010.1, read on the forward strand.
GGCAGCTTTGTCGCCGAGGATCCGACAGCCTACATGGTCGAACCCTATGAACTGGGGTATGGGCCGATGGTCCATTATGATCACGAGTTCATCGGCCGTGATGCCCTGTTGGCACGGCGCGACGAAAAAAAGCGGGTGAAGATCACGCTGGAATGGAACAACGACGACGTTTTCGATGTCCTCAAACGGTCAGTTGGGCCGGATCATCCGCGCACTCGGTTCATCCAGTTGCCAATCCCGATGTATGCGACCTTCGAGTATGATCGGGTGATCGCGGCCGGTGTCGATATTGGTCAATCCCAATGGAGCGCGTTTTCCTCGAATGCCGGTCATGTGCTGTCGACGGCGTTGGTCGATGCCGACCAAGCCATCATGGGGCGCGAGGTGACCTTGCTCTGGGGGGAACCGGGGACACAACGCCCGACGGTCGAGGCCCACGAGGTCGTGCCGATCCGCGCCAAGATCGCGCCGGTCCCCTATTTCGAGAAATCGATCAAGAAGGACTGAGCCCTCAGCGCAGCGCGCGCAGCAATTCCAGCGAGGGCGTTCCCGTCACCGGTGCGCCAACGCTGGCCTGATAAGCCCGGATCGCCGCTTCGGTATTCCGTCCGATCACCCCATCGGCGCCTTGGGTGTCGAAACCCCGTGCGGTCAGGCGCTGTTGCAAGGCCATGCGGTCGGCCCGCGTCATCCCGTTGGCATCGGGCGGGAAGCTGCCGCGCAACGGTCCACCCCCCGCGATACGGTCGGCAAGATGCCCGACGCCCAAGGCATAGGCGTCAGACGGATTGTACCGCTTGATCACGCGGAAATTCCGGGTGGTGACAAAGCGCGGCCCCCCTGCCTGCGGCTGGATGACGGTGCCCTCGGGTGCTCCGGCCCCCGCTTCGGCGCCCCATCGCAGCCCCCGCTGCCAGCCGTGGCGCTGCAAATAGGCGGCAGTCGTCGCCAGAGCATCGGTGGGATCTTCCGACCAGATGTCACGGCGCCCGTCGCCGCGAAAATCCACGGCATAATCCTGAAAGACGGTCGGCATGCATTGCGTATGCCCCATCGCACCGGCCCAACTGCCGGTCATGCGCGCGGCGGGGATGTCGCCGTTCTGAACGATGTGCAAGGCCGCGATCAACTCGCGTTCGAAATAGCGGCCGCGCCGCCCCTCGTATGCCAATGTCGAGGTCGCCGAGATCACCGGGATCAATCCCTGACGCTCGCCGTAATAGCTTTCGAGTCCCCAGATTGCCGTCAGGATTGCCGGGTCGACGCCGAACCGAGCCTCGATCTCGGACAGGACGCCCCGATAACGGGCAAAGGCAATCCTGCCCTTTTCCACCCGCTCATCCGAAACGGCGATGGAAAGATAATCTTCCAGCGTGCGGGTAAATTCCGTCTGGTTGCGGTCGCGCGTTACGACGCCGGGCAGGAACCCTGCGCCCCGAAACGCGGTTCGCAACGTTGTGCGCGTAATCCCCTGCGCTTCGGCCCGGGGGCGGAAGGCCTGCACCCATGCGTCATAGGCGGCGTTCGGTGCAGGCAACAGATCATCGGGCAGTGTTTCTGTTGCGCTGCGCACGACAAGGGCGCCACCGCTTTGGGTGCAGGCGGCAAGACCAAAGCCCAACAGGGCCAGTCCGAATTTTCGGCGGTTGAGGGCATGACGTCGCGCATTCCTTCGAAGTGATCCATCCCATCCTGCCGTCAAGGGACCGGCCCGGCAATGCTCGATTTCTCGCCGCTCGCTAACCGACGAGGGCCAATTCCTCCAACCCCAGCGCCTCGGCTTGGTTGAACGATCCCATGCCACCATCGATGGCGATATCGGTGCCCTTGATCCAGTGCGATGCGGGCGACAGGACAAAGGCCGCGACTTCGGCGATCTCGTCGGGGTTCCCGGTCCGGCCCGCGCGTTCGACATTGCGCACCATGGCTGCCCCGAATGCCCGCTGAAAATCGCCGAGGATCCCCGTCGCGACGCCCCCCGGGCTGAGCGAGTTGATCCGCAACCCGCGTCGCACCATGGATTGCGACTCGGCTATCGTCCACAGGATCATCGCTTCCTTGCTGAGGTTGTAGCAGCGCGTCGCGTCAAGTTTCTCTGCCTCGACAAAATCTCCCAGCGCCGACGGGCCAGACACCGCCGCCAGCCGCTTGACCTGCTCGATCCCCTCGCGCCACCCGTGCCCGGCCCGGCTGGCCATGTTCACGATCGAGGCACCTTCGCGCAGATGGGGCAGGACGGCATGGGTGAACCTCCGCTGGCCCAGAAAATTCACCTGCAAGATGACCGCTTCGAGCCCCGCGCGCGGCGGCACACCCGCGTTGTTGCACAGCCCGTCCAGCGGTTCGTCCAACTGGTCCGCCGCCGCGTCGATACTGGCCGGGTCGTTGAGGTCAAGCCCGATGAAACGGTCGATAGTCGCCCGAGGTTCGACGATGTCGAAGCCAACAACACGGTGCCCGCGCTGCATCAGGATCCGCGCCAGTTCGGCGCCAATGCCGCTGGCAACGCCGGTTACGGCATAGGTCTGTCTGGTCATGGGGTCCTCCGGGTGCGTGGCGCAGCATAGTATTGCCGCCGTGATCCGGATAAGTCTTGAAAAAGCGAAGCCCATTCGATTTCGTTATCGCCATGAAGGTGCAATACATCCAGATCCTTGTCGCGATTGCCGAACACGGCAGCCTTCGGGCAGCGGCGAACGCACTGGGCAAGTCGCAGCCCGCATTGACACAAGCCCTGCGCCATGCCGAAGAGGAACTGGGCATCACGATCTTCAACCGCACCTCGCGCGGGGTCGAGGTGACACCGCTGGGCGAACGCGTCTTGATGCGCGCCCGCACGATCGCCTCGGAGATCGGGCGTCTGGACGACGAAATCGCCCAGTTGCAGGGCGAACAGGTCGGTCAGATCCGCGTACGCGTTTCCCCTTTTGCGGCGGTGCGCGTCATGCCCGGCGCCCTCGCGCAATTCCGCAAAACCTACCCTGAGATCGAGGTGCACCTGTCCAGTGGCATGTTCCCGGGTGCGCTGCGTCCGTTGCGCGAAGGGCAGATCGACCTGCTGGTGGGGCCCGCGCCACCGGTGACGATGCAGCAAGAAATCACGGTCGAACCCCTGATCGATACACCGATCCTTGTGGTGACGGCACTGGACTCGCCGCATATGTCAGCGCGATCACTGGCCGATCTGACGACGGCGCACTGGATCATGATCGGCGCCAGCCAAGGTCCCGGCGATGTCTTCCGTGCGCCTTTTCTTGAGAACGGCCTGACGCCGCCACGCGCGATGACGACCTCGGAATCCTATTTCGGGGCCTTGGCTATGGTCGAAAGTCTTGGTGCCGTTTGCACCTTTCCGGCGCTGCTTCTGGAAGATGTGCGCCGGGCATGGCGGATCGGTCCGATCCCGATCCGCGAGTCCATCGCCCCCTTGCGCATCGCGCTGATGACGCGTTCGGGCCATCCGTTGACGCCGGCGGCGGACGCGCTGGCAAACTGCATCCGCCGGCGATTTGCCGCGCTGGCCCCGGACCGGACGCGCCCCGCCGCAGGCTGAACCGTCTGGCGCGCGGGTTACTCGGCGACGACGGTGTTTTCGATGAAACCGAGGCCGTCGATCTCGCATCGCACGACATCGCCCGCCTTCAGCCAGAGCGGCGGCTTGAACGCCATGCCGACCCCGCCGGGCGTGCCGGTAAAGATCAGGTCCCCGGGGTTCAGCGTCATCACTTTAGACAGTTCCGCGATCTGCGCCCACACATTGAACACAAGGTGCCGCGTGTTCGAATTCTGCCGCATCTCGCCGTTCACCATGCAGCGAATCCCCAGCGTGTGCGGGTCGCCAACCTCGTCACTGGTCACGATCGCCGGGCCGATGGGGCCGTGCGTATCGAAGGATTTGCCAAGGATCCATTGCGTCGTTCGGGTCTGCCAGTCGCGAACGCTGACATCGTTACCCACGCAATAGCCGAAGATATGTGCTGGCGCATCGGCGACGGGAATATGCCGCCCGCCCTTGCCGATGACGGCGACCAGCTCAACCTCGTAATCCAGCGCCGATGACACGCGCGGTAGCTGGATCGTGTCGAAGGGCCCGCTCAGCGCCGTCGGAACCTTGTTGAACCAGACCTGTTCGGTCGGAATGGTCAGGCCGACATCGCGCGCTTCTTCGATGTGATCGGCATAGTTCAGGCCGATGGCCATCATTTTCTGGGCGGATTCCAACGGGCAATGCAAGCGCACCGCGTCCAGAGGATGGCCGTTGGAACCATCTGCACCCACCAGACGCGGCGCGATTTCGGGCCAACGGGCAATGGCGGTGCGGGCATCGGTCGGCGCATCGGGCCCCAGCAGGTCGGCCAGCGCGACGGCCTTGCCGTCGATCAGCAGTCCCGGCTGAACCGGGCCTCCATCATGGGAAAAACGGATAAGACGCATGACACGAGCCCTTTCGTTCCATGCCCGCCGCCCTTGGCGCGGGCCAGTTCAAACCCTGTCCGGTTCCCTCGGCGCCACGGGCGGAAAGAACCGGTTCCGGTCGGTATAGGGTCCGATCCCCGTCTTGTCTTGGCAGAAAATGCCCGTCGCGGCGACGCGTCTTCAGGTCCCCGCGCGAAGCCGCAGCCTTGTGCCGGTGATGGCGTTTCCGGCGATAGCAACCAACAGGATCGCACCGCCGATCAATGTCGTCGTGGTCGCGGCTTCGCCGAGGAACAAATAGACCCACAGCGGGCCCAGCAGGACCTCGGCCAACGACAGCAGCGTCAGCTCGGCTGCCGGAAGGCTGCGCGACCCGACGGTATACAGGATCATGCCCAAGCCAAGTTGATACACGCCCATCCCCAGCGTGATCCCCGCATCGCGCGCACCCAGAATCAGGGGCAGGCCCATCGCCACGCAGATGACGACCGTCAGCACGATGGCGAAAATCCCTGACAGGAAGACGGCGGGCAGCATGTCTTGTGTCTTGCCCCAGCGCAGCGCCACGGAAAAGACCGCGAAACCCAGCGCCGACCCCAAGGCCGCAAGACTGCCACGCGGGTCAACCTGCCCGGTGGAATCCGACACCATGACCCCGATGCCGACAAGCACCACCGCCGAAGCGATCCACGTGCCCCGGCGGATTCTTTCGCCCAGAAAGACACGACCCAGAATCGCCGCGAGGATCGGAGAGGTCGCAAAGAGCAGCACGGCACTGGCGACCGACGTCACCTGCAGTGCATAGATCGCGCCTCCATAGGCAAGGATCAGCGCCAGCGCGCCGACGATTGCGGGCTTTCCGGCACGCCGCGCCAGCGTGAACGGGCTCACCCCGCTGCGCCAGCGGATGACGAAAAAGAGAAACGCAGCCAACCCGATCGACCTATACAGGAGGATCTGCCAGACAACCGCGTCGTCCAGCATGCGGATACTCAAGGCGATGGTTGACCACAGCACACCTGCCGCAAAGACAAACACAACGCCCTGTCGATGTGCGGCAGTCGGGTCTATCGCGGCGAGTGTCATCAGGGGGCTCCGGTTGCTGTCGCTTCGCAGCAGGCTAGCTTTTGCTTTTCAGGCCGGGCCGAAGATCCGCGACATGAAGGATGTCGCATTCGCGCTGCGTGCGAATTTTCAATTCGCCTGTTTTGTTTGCGATAGGACGGTGATTGCGCGAAAAATAGACGCTGAGCGATGCGCAAGGGGAAGAAATGGGCGTTTCCCTTTTCAATTCCCGCGCGGGCTGATGGAAATTTCACCAATCAGCCAAACGACGAGGCCGCCATTTCCCGTCATGAGATCCCCAGGCCCGAGGTGCCGTCTTTGCCCGCGTCGCAACCTCGCGCACGCGGAGCGGTGCGGCTGGGCACCAAGGCGCTGGGCGCGGCTACGGTGATCGACGACTTGCGGATGCAGGGTTCTCTCAAACTTCTGTTTCCCCGGCCGTCCTCGAACGCGCTGTCCTCTGTCCTTGTCAACACGGCCGGGGGCATCACCGGGGGTGATGCCTTTGCGGTGTCGCTGCGGGCCGCACGGGACACCCGGTTGCGTGTGACGACGCAAGCGGCTGAACGGGCGTACCGCGCCCAGCCGACAGAGCACGGGCGTCTGGCGACCACCATCAAGGTCGATGCCGGCGCGCGGCTGGATTGGTTGCCGCAAGAGACGATCCTGTTCGACGGTTGCGCGCTTGACCGCCGCCTGATCGCCGACCTGAGCGAGGACAGCGCTTTCCTGATGGTGGAACCGCTGGTTTTCGGACGCGCCGCCATGGCCGAAACACTGCGCAACGCAGCCTTTCGCGACCGTGTGGAAATCCGGCGCGGCGGGACGCTGGTTTTCGCTGACCGTATCGCCCTGCAAGGCGATGTTGCAGCACGATTGGCGCGCCCCTCAACGGCGGCAGGTGCGGGCGCGATGGTTTCGCTGGTGTATGTCGCCCCCGATGCCGAAGTCTGGTTGAACAGATTGCGCGCCGATCTGCCGGAAACCGCCGGCGTCAGCCTTGTTCGCGATGGCGTGCTGTTCCTGCGCGGCCTCGCCTCCGACAGCCACGCGCTCAGAACGTGGCTGGTTCCCATGCTCGATCGCCTGACTGACGGCGATCTTCCCCGACCCTGGATGATCTGACGATGCAATTGACCCCACGCGAAAAAGACAAGCTGCTGATCGCCATGGCTGCCGAGGTGGCCCGCAAACGCTTGGCCCGAGGGGTCAAGCTGAATTACCCCGAGGCAATCGCCCTGATTACCGATGCCGTGGTCGAAGGCGCGCGCGACGGGCGGTCGGTCGCCGACATGATGGAAGCTGGCGCGCAGGTCATCACCCGCGATCAATGCATGGAAGGCATCCCCGAGATGATCCACGAAGTGCAGGTCGAAGCCACCTTTCCCGACGGCACCAAGCTGGTGACCGTTCATAATCCCATCCGCTGACTCGCGAATATCTTCCCCCCGCGCCCGAAGGAGACCCCGATGAAACGTCTTGCCCTTGTTGCCCTGATCCCCGTTGCGTCGCCTGCCGTAGCCCATGTCGACCCGCTTGCGCATGGGTCGCTGGCTTCGGGCTTTGCGCATCCGCTGCTGGGTGCCGATCACCTGCTGGCCATGGTTGCTGTGGGGCTCTGGGCGTTCTTGCTTGCAGGGCGCGCGGTGTGGTTCCTGCCGGTGGCTTTCGTCGGCGCGATGCTCGGCGGATTCGCCTTGTCGCGCGCGGGAATCGCTCTCCCCGGTGTCGAGCCGATGATCCTCGCCTCGGTGATGGTTCTGGGCCTGATGGTCGCCGCGGCGACGCGCCTCGCGCTGGTGATCGCGGTTCCCATGGTCGCGGTGTTGGGCCTCTTCCATGGTTTCGCACACGGTTCCGAAATGGGCGCCGCCTCGTTGGCCCCCTTCGTCGCGGGTTTCGGCCTTGCGACGGCTACGCTGCATCTCGCCGGGGTTGCCGGTGGCCTTGTGTTGACGCGCTTTGGCGGTCTGACCGCGACGCGCGGTGCGGGTGCGATGGTCGTGGCGCTAGGGTCGGCAATCGCGGTTCTGGGTTGAGGGCGCGCACATGATCCCCGGTGAAATCTTTCCGGCCGCCCGAACGCTGACCCTGAACGCCGACCGCGAGGCCATAACCCTGATCGTCGCCAACACCGGGGATCGGCCCGTTCAGGTCGGCTCGCATTTCCACTTCGCCGAGACGAATCCGGCGCTGTCCTTCGACCGGGCCGCCGCGCGCGGGCTGCGGCTGGACATCGCGCCGGGCACTGCGGTGCGGTTTGAACCAGGCCAACGGCGCGAGGTTCGGTTGATTCCGCTCTCCGGGGCGCGCAAGGTCTTCGGGTTCAACCAGGAGATCATGGGAGACCTCTGACCATGCCGCGCACCATCCGTATCGAAAGCACCTATGCCGCCCCCGCCGACGCGGTCTGGGCCTTTGCCAAAGATTTCACCCAACTTGCGCCCATGAGCGCGGGATCGGTGACATTCCGCGGCCTGCCGACCGACCCGGTGGTGCAGGGCCAGGTGGTCGATTTCGAGGTGAAGCCCTTCTATGGCCGCGCATTCAAGCCTTACCGCGTGACCATGGCCGAAGTGAACGACGCCGCGCGGCGCTTTGTCAGCCACGAAGAAGGCGCTGGAATCAAATCGTGGCGCCATACCTTGAGCGTCCTGCCCGAGGGGGCGGGTTCTCGGCAGATTGACGAGATCGAGATCGACGCCGGCCTGCTGACCCCGATCGTCGCGCCCCTTGCGCGGCGCATGTATCGCAAACGTGCCCTTGTCCGTGCCCGGCTGCTGTCCGGACGAGGTGCCTGATTCCACCGAAAGGCCGCGCCATGCCCGCCATCATCCGACGCTCTGACTATGCCGCCATGTTCGGCCCCACCACCGGCGACAAGCTGCGCCTTGCCGATACTGACCTGATTATCGAGGTCGAGAAGGACCTGACCCTGCCTTACGGCGAGCAGGTCAAGTTCGGGGGTGGCAAGGTGATCCGTGACGGGATGGGCCAGTCGCAGGTCACTCGCGCGGCGGGCGCGATGGACACGGTCATCACCAACGCGCTGATCGTCGATCATTCCGGGATCTACAAGGCTGATGTGGGCCTTCGCGATGGCCGGATCGCGGGGATCGGCAAGGCGGGCAACCCCGATACGCAACCGGGCATCACGCTGATCATCGGCCCGGGCACCGAGATCATCGCGGGCGAGGGGCGCATTCTGACGGCCGGCGGGATGGACAGCCATATCCACTTCATCTGCCCCCAGCAGATCGAGGATGCGCTGCATTCGGGCCTGACCACCATGCTGGGCGGCGGCACCGGCCCCGCGCATGGCACGCTGGCCACCACTTGCACACCGGGGCCGTGGCACATCGGGCGGATGCTGCAATCTGCCGATGCTTTCCCGATGAACCTTGCGTTTTCGGGCAAGGGCAACGCCAGCCTCCCCGCCGCGCTGGAAGAACAGGTGCTGGCCGGCGCTTGCGCGCTGAAACTGCACGAGGATTGGGGCACCACGCCCGCCGCCATTGATTGCTGTCTGTCGGTCGCCGATGCGATGGATGTGCAGGTGATGATCCACACCGACACGCTCAATGAATCCGGCTTTGTTGAACATACGCTGAAGGCGATGAAGGGCCGCACCATCCATGCTTTCCACACCGAGGGAGCAGGGGGTGGCCATGCGCCCGACATCATCAAGGTCTGCGGCGAACAGCACGTCTTGCCGTCCTCGACCAACCCGACGCGGCCTTTCACGGTGAACACCCTCGAAGAGCATCTGGATATGCTGATGGTCTGTCACCATCTCGACAAATCCATCCCCGAGGACGTGGCTTTCGCCGAATCCCGCATCCGGCGCGAGACCATCGCGGCCGAGGACATCCTGCACGACATGGGCGCGTTTTCGATCATCGCCAGCGACTCTCAGGCGATGGGCCGGGTGGGCGAGGTGCTGATCCGCACATGGCAAACCGCCGACAAGATGCGCAAGCAACGCGGCCGCCTGCCCGAGGAAACCGGCGACAACGACAACTTCCGCGTCCGCCGCTATATCGCGAAATACACGATCAACCCCGCCATCGCGCATGGCATCGCGCATGAGATCGGTTCCATCGCCGTGGGCAAGCGTGCCGATCTGGTGCTGTGGAGCCCCGCGTTTTTCGGGGTCAAGCCCGAGATGGTCTTGCTGGGCGGCAGCATCGTGATGGCGCAGATGGGCGATCCCAACGCCTCGATCCCGACGCCGCAGCCCGTCTATTCGCGGCCGATGTTCGGGGCTTATGGGCGGTCGGTCGAACATTCCGCCGTGGTCTTTGTCTCGGCCGCCGCGCAGGCCGACGGGGTGCGCGACAAGCTGGGGCTGGCCAAGCAAACCGTGGCCGTCCAGAACACCCGCACCATCGGCAAGCGCGACCTGATCCTGAACGACGCAACCCCCCGGATCGAGGTGCACCCCGAAACCTATGAAGTCCGCGCCGACGGCGAGCTGCTAACCTGCCAACCCGCCGAAGTGCTGCCCATGGCGCAGCGGTATTTTTTGTTCTAGGCTTTGGGGATGGCCCAGATCACAGATTCCGACATTGCCCGTTGCTATTCACTTGGCGTTCAGTTTGCTCAAGGACAGCGCAGTTTCGATGAAGCAATAGATGAAGCGCAAAAGTTTGGAATGAACCGAGCTTCTGCTTCGGATTACATACGCAACGTAAAATACATGAATGATGGTTATGTGTACAAGCGAACGATCAGTGCCAAGGCAACGCAATATTACCTCGAACATTTCGAACGTGATTTTGGTCAAGAAGGCCTAAAAAGAGCGCTTTCTGCACTCATTGGCCACATCGAATACTATGAAGGCATTCAGTCAGCGACATTACATAAGCAACGCACGATATATGAGAGATTCCACGGAAGCTTGAAAGCAATGGCATCATCTCCAGAAGCAATGCCCTTTGCGCTTGAACAGAGTCCCTTTTCAGAAGTTGCTCTGCTCTCAGAAAAAGAACTGGAAAAAGCGGCTCGAGAAGCCAGCAAAGGACCTCGCCCTACGACGCAGATTTCGACCGTCGTTCGTCAGCGGAACATGTACGTGCGCGAGTACGTTCTGCGGCACGCAAAGGGAATTTGCCAAGAATGCAAGCAGCCTGCGCCTTTCATCCAAAAAGACACTGGCAGGCCGTTCCTCGAAGTCCATCACCGCATCCCGCTTTCCGAGGACGGTGATGATACAGTCGAAAACGCAGTCGCCCTCTGCCCCAACTGCCACCGCGAGGCGCATCACGGTGAGAACTGGAAGAAATTCAGACCATGACTCTCCCCACCGCCCATTCCGTCAAACACACCCACCACGGCGACGATGCCGTGACGCTGACCTATGACGAGCGTTTCTTGCGGCGCAAAGTGCTGACCTCGGCCAAGGGGGTCGATTTCCTCGTGGATCTGGAGCACACGACCAGCGTGAATCACGGCGATGCCTTCGTGCTGGACGATGGTCGCCTGATCGAGGTGATTCCGGCGGATGAGGACCTGCTGGAGATCACCGGCGATCTGGTGCGCTTGGCGTGGCACATCGGCAACCGCCACATGCCCTGCCAGATCGAGGCGGATCGGCTGGTCATCCAGCGCGACCATGTGATCCGCGACATGCTGGGGCGCTTGGGCGCGACGCTGCGCGAGATCCGGGCACCGTTCACGCCAGAAGGCGGGGCCTATGGCCATGGGCGCACGCATTCGCACGACCATGGGCATTCGCATGGCCATGGACACTGACGGTCTGCTGACCCTGACGCAATGGCTCTCGCCCGCGTATCCGGTCGGGGCGTTCGCCTATTCGCACGGGCTCGAAGGCGCAGTGGCTGCGGGCTGGGTGCGCGATGCCGAAGTGCTTGAAGGCTGGCTGCGCGACGTCCTCGACCACGGGGCAGGGCGCAACGATGCACTGTTTCTGGCCGCCGCCTATCACGCCGATATCGCCGCACTGGCCGAGATCGACACGCTGGCGCGCGCCCTCGCCCCTTCGCGCGAGCGTCTGCTGGAAACCGATGCGCTGGGCGCGGCCTTCGGCACGATCACCGGGGCATTGTGGGGCGACGGGGTGCAAGGGCTGACCTTTCCCGTCGCGCTGGGCCATGCCGCCGCGCGCGAAGGGATCGCGCTGGACCTGACCACGACGCTTTACCTGCAAGCCTTCGCATCAAACCTGATCGCGGCCGGGCAACGCCTGTTGCCGCTGGGCCAGACCAAAGCGCAGCACATCCTGCGCGCCTTGGCGCCCTTGTTCACCACCATCGCCGCGGACACGTCCGGTGGCGATCTGGCGGCGCTGTCGTCCACGGCTTTTCTGGCCGATATCGCCTCCATGCGGCACGAAACCCAATATTCGAGGATCTTCAGAACATGAGCAGCCCCCATGGCCCGCTGCGTATCGGCATTGGCGGCCCCGTCGGCGCCGGCAAGACGACCCTGACCGCCGCCCTGTGCGAGGCGTTGCGTGACAGGGTCTCGATGGGCGTGATTACCAATGACATCTATACGCAGGAAGACGCCGAAGCGCTGATGCGGATGCAGGTGCTGCCCCTTGACCGCGTGATCGGTGTCGAAACCGGCGGCTGCCCGCATACCGCCATCCGCGAGGATGCCTCGATCAACCTTGCTGCCGTGGCTGAAATGGTCAAGCGCCATCCCGACGTGGAAATCGTGCTGATCGAATCGGGCGGCGACAACTTGTCGGCGACCTTCAGCCCCGAACTGGCGGATCTGACGATCTATGTGATCGACGTCGCCGCCGGGGAGGAGATCCCCCGCAAAGGCGGCCCTGCGATCACACGGTCGGATATTCTGGTCATCAACAAGACCGATCTGGCGCCTTATGTGGGGTCTGACCTTTCGGTGATGGACCGGGACGCCAAGCGGATGCGCGGCGAGCGGCCGTTCGTGTTCACCAACCTGCGCGCGCGTCAGGGGGTCGATTCCATCGTGGGCCTGATCGAAAGGATCGGGGGCATCTGAAACGCAAAAACCCGGCACAAGGCCGGGCTTTTTGAAAGGTGGTGAGCCGGATAGGGATCGAACCTATGGCCAACTGATTAAAAGTCAGTTGCTCTACCGCTGAGCTACCGGCCCACACTGCGAGCGTAACTAGAAAGAACGCGCGCTGGGGTCAAGGCGAAAGATGAATTTTTTCAAGCCATCCGCACGGGAATATCGTGGCAGGATGCCGCCTTGCAGGGGCCATGCTGCATTTGCAGCATCGAATCAGCTCGTGGCGAGCATATACCCTTCCCCGCGCACCGTCTGCAGATAGCGCGGGCGCCTTGGATCAGCCTCGATCTTCCGGCGCAGGCGGGTGATCTGGACATCGATCGCCCGCTCTTGCCCCGATTCGACGGCTTGCCCCTTGTCGCGACCCAGTTGGTCCACCAGCGCCTCGCGGCTGATGACCTGACCGGGGCGGCTGGCGAAGATACGCATCAGCGCGGCCTCGGTCTGGGTCAGGCGGATCGCGTGATCGCCATCGCGCAGGTCGCCGGTTTCGACCTCATAGCGGATGCGGCCAAGGCGCAGGAACTGCGGCTGTGCCGGTGCCGCCTCGGTCCGAGGTGCGCGCCGCAGCACGGCATTGATTCGCAACACAAGTTCGCGGGGCTCGAAAGGCTTGGGAATGTAATCGTCCGCCCCCGCCTCCAACCCTTCGATCCGGTCGGTGGTTTCGCCCCGCGCGGTCAGCAGGATGATCGGTGTGCTCAGGCTCTGCCGCAAGGATCGCGTCAAGGTCAGGCCATCTTCGCCCGGCATCATCACATCGAGGATGATAAGATCAAAGGCCAGACCTGCCAGCAGACGCCGCGCATGGCTGGCATCGCGCGCCGCCGAGACGATGAACCCCTGCTTGATCAGATAGCGCCGCAGCAGGTCGCGGATGCGCTCGTCATCATCGACGATCAGCAAATGGGCGGCGGTTTCGGTCACGATCTGCCATCCTTGAGCGCCATGTATTGCGCCTTGATTGAATCGTCCATCATCGCCTCGAGAACCTGCCGGAACCCCGCGACTGCCTGCGGCCCGGCTGCGCGGTACGCCGAACGCATGCGCGCGCGCTGTGCCTCGGACAGCTGCCGTTCAAGTTCGGCACCCTTCGACGTCAGATACAGGTGCCGTTCTCGGCGATCCTTGCGGCCGACCCGCGATTCCACCAGCCCGTCTTCGATCAGGGTGCGCAAGACACGGTTCAACGATTGCTTCGTAACCCCCAGGATTGACAGCAGGTTGTTCACGGTCGTGCCGCGCGTGCGGTTGATGAAGTGCAGCGCCCGGTGATGCGCCCGTCCATAGGTAAGATCGGCGAGGATCCGGTCGGGGTCGGCGGTGAAGCCGCGGTAGGCGAAGAACATCGCTTCGATGCCCTTGCGCAGCTGTTCGTCTGTCAGGAACAGCAGGCTTTCGCCCTGCAAGGAAGGATCGGCCATCATCGCGCCCCGTGTCTGCCGTGCTCGGCGTCATTTTACGTCAGCCTTGTTGACATTCCAAGACCGAATTGATAGCGAATCCCTGATTTGACGCAAGATTATGACCGAAGCGGTCCTATCCACGCAACAAACGCAAATACGCGACCCGAGGGAGACAACCATGGCCGGCGCATACGACGATAGAGACGGGTTCATCTGGATGGACGGCGAGATGCTGCCGTGGCGCGATGCCAAGGTGCATATCCTGACCCATGCCATGCATTATGCCAGCTCGGTGTTCGAGGGCGAGCGGTGCTATAATGGCAAGATCTTCAAGAGCCGCGAGCATTCCGAGCGGTTGCTGGAATCCGGCCGCCTTCTGGACATGGTGATCCCCTATACCGTCGATCAGATCGAAGAAGCGAAATATGCCGTCCTCAAGGCAAACGGCTGGACCGACGCGTATGTCCGGGCCGTCGCATGGCGCGGCGCAGGCGAGGACATGGGCGTCTCGGCCCGTCGCAACCCGGTCAAGATGGCGGTGATCGCGTGGGAATGGGGCGCGTATTACGGCGATGCCAAGTGGCAAGGCGCCAAACTGGACATTTCCAAGTGGAAGCGCCCCTCGCCCGAAACGATCCCGACAGCGGCCAAGGCGGCGGGTCTCTACATGATCTGCACGATGTCCAAGCATGCAGCCGAGGCGAAAGGGTGCTCGGACGCGCTGTTCTATGATTATCGCGGATATGTCGCCGAGGCGACGGGTGCCAACGTGTTCTTCGTCAAGGACGGCGAGATCCACACGCCCTTGGCTGACGCGTTCCTGAACGGGATCACCCGTCAGACGATCATCAAGATGCTGCGCGAGGAGATGGGTCTGACCGTCCACGAACGCCACATCATGCCCGAGGAACTGGCCAGCTTCAGCGAATGCTGGCTGACAGGCACCGCCGCCGAAGTGACGCCGGTGGGCCAGATCGGCGACTATCATTTCCAGGTCGGGCAACTGACGCGGAATGTGTCGGACGCCTATGAAAAGATGGTCCGCGCCTGAGCCAACCTTGCACCCGCGCCCGGTCCCCGATTTTCGCGGCGGATCGGGCGCGGGCCACAGTCCTGTTTGACGCGCCCCGCTTCGCTTCGCATACTCGCGCCGAACCGGTGATGTGTGGGGGGCAAGATGACGACGCTCGGGACGCTGGACGACTTACCGCAGGACTATCGCGACGACCTTGCCGCTGCCGGAGTGGCGCCCCTGTGGCCGATGATGCGCAACGTGCTGCCGCATGGTGCCCCGCGCCCGACAACCCGCGCGGGATACTGGAACTATCAGGCGATCCGGCCCTTGCTGTTGCGGGCCGGGGAATTGACGCCTGTCGAGAAAGCCGAGCGCAGGGTTCTCGTGCTATCTGACCCGGGGCGCGGTGTGGGCGCGATGCAAGCCACCGCCAGCCTGTATCTCGGGCTTCAGCTTTTGCTGCCCGGCGAAACAGCCCCCGCGCATGTGCACACCCCTTCCGCAACGCGGATCATTGTCGAGGGCAAGGGGGGCTTTACCGTTGTCGACGGTGAAAAGCTGCCGATGGAGGAAGGCGATCTGGTGCTGACGCCGGGCGGCGACTGGCACGATCACGGTCATGAAGGCACAGAACCCGTCGTCTGGCTGGACGTGCTGGACCTGCCGCTGTTCTACTACCTCGAAGGCTCGTATGCGACCGAGGGGCCCTTGCAGGCACAGCGCAATCGGCCTGATGCTGCGATGGTCGAATATCGCGCGGCGGGGTTGGTTCCCAGCCGCAGCCGCCACGCCGCGCGGCGCTATCCGATGACCCGGTTTCCTTGGGCCCGCACCGAAGAAGCCTTGCGCGCGATTGCCGCCTTTGGCGATGCCGAGGTGGCCGAGGTCGATTACGTCAATCCCGAAACCGGGCAGGACGTTCTGCCGGTGATGGGGTTCACGGCCATGATGCTGGCGGCAGGGCAGCACGAGGGCCCGCCTCTGCGTTCGGCCAGCGCGGCGTTTCACGTCATCAAGGGCCGGGGTCGCACAACGATCGATGGCAAGGTGATCGAATGGGGGCCGAAGGATACGTTCACGGCACCACCCTTCGCCGCGATCGACCATCATGCCGATACGGAAAGCTTTCTGATCCGCGCCCATGACCGGCCGCTGCAGGACAAACTTGGATACTACGAGGAACGCGCCCGATGACCGACTATCTTTTCCCCCCGGCGCCCGTGCGCAGTCTGAAGGTGCGCGGGGAAACCGCCGAGTATCCGGTGAACCGGGTCTTCTGCGTCGGCCGCAACTACGAGGCCCATGCCGCCGAAATGGGGGGCACGGTCGACCGCGAGGCTCCGTGGTATTTCACCAAGTCAGCCGTCAGCGCGGTATGCCCGTCGGGGGCGACGATTCCGTATCCGCCGGGCACGTCGAACTTTCATTACGAGATGGAACTGGCGGTCGCCTTGGGCGCTTCCGTGTTCAAGGCCGATGTCGCCACCGCGGCCACCGCCATCTTTGGCTATGGTTCGGGCCTCGATATGACCCGACGCGATCGCCAGCAGGACGGCAAGGATAACCGCCGTCCTTGGGATCTGGGCAAGGATGTCGAGGATTCAGCCGTGCTGACCGACCTGACGCGTGCTTCCGAGCTGCCGTCCCTGTCGGGGCGTCGGATTCACCTGTCGGTCAACGGAGTCATTCGGCAAGACGCCTTGCTGGACGACATGGTCTGGTCGCCGGCCGAGATCATCAGCCACCTGTCGCATTTCTATCACTTGAGCCCGGGCGACGTCATCCTGACCGGAACGCCGGCCGGCGTCGGGCCCGTGGTTGCAGGCGATGTCATCACCGGCGGAATCGACGGTCTTTCGCCGATCAGCCTGACGATCGGGGCGGCGCAATGATGCGGTTCCATGGATATTTCCGCAGTTCGTCCAGCTATCGGTGCCGCATTGCCTTCAACCTCAAGGGGCTGACACCTGAATTCGTGCCCGTGCACCTTGTCAAGGACGGTGGCCAGCACAAGACAGACGCCTATCGTGCCCTGAACCCGCAGGCGCTTGTTCCCTCGCTCGAAGTGGACGGTCGGGTGCTGACGCAGTCCCCGGCCATTCTCGAATGGCTGGACGAGGCCTTTCCCGAACCCCGCCTGCTGCCACAGGATCCGTTCGAAAAGGCAGCCGTCAGGGCGTTTTGCGCCGTGATCGCCTGCGAGGTGCATCCGCTGCAGAACCTGCGGGTTCTTCAGTATCTCGAAACCGAATACGCGCAGGGTCTGGCCGGCAAGGAAGCCTGGTGCCAGCGCTGGATCGGCGATGGGCTGGCGGCCTGCGAGGCTCTGCTCGCCCGGCGCCCGGCCACGCGGTTTTGTTTCGGGGACACGCCCGCCATGGCAGATCTTTATCTGGTGCCGCAGATGTTCTCGGCGCAGCGGTTCAAGGTCGACACGTCCGGGTTCGCACGGCTCAGGGCGATCCACGCGGAATGCGAAGCGCTTGATGCCTTTGCGCGGGCACATCCCGCCCGCCAGCCCGACGCCGAATGACGGCATCAGCATCGCATCGACTGGGTGCGCGGGAAAAAGTGACCGCTCGGTCGATAATAAAAACTTGCAGGAATCGCGGCTCCGTGAAAGCTTGCAAGCGCAATGACAGGATGGGGGCGGGCCTGCACTTTAGTATTGGCAATATAGTGCGGCTTGTGCCATGACTTGCAAGATAATGCTTGACTGCTTTCATGGGAGGAAAACATGACAAAGCGTAGAACGATGCTGGGCCTGATGGGCGCGGCTGCTGCATTGGCCCTTTCGGCGGGTGTGGCCTCGGCGCAGGAATATACCCTGCGCATGCACCAGTTCCTGCCGGCACAGGCCAACGTGCCCGTTCAGGTTCTGGACGTCTGGGCCGATAACGTCGAGCGCGACTCGGGCGGCCGTATCAAGATTGAACGCTATGCGTCAATGGCGCTGGGCGGCACCCCGCCGGAACTGATGGACCAGGCGATGGACGGCATCGCCGACATCATCTGGACGGTGAACGGCTACACGCCGGGCCGGTTCCCGCGCACCGAAGTGTTCGAACTGCCGTTCATGGTGGAAGATGCGCGCGCTGCCTCGTCCGCCCTCTGGCAGATGTATGAAGAGCACATGCAGGACGACTTTGCCGGCGTGCACATGCTGGGCATGTGGGTCCATGGCCCCGGCATGTTCCACACCAGCCGTCCGGTTGCCCATCCGTCTGATCTTCAGGGCATGAAGATCCGTGGCGGCTCGCGCGGCGTGAACGACCTGCTGGCGCTGGTCGGGGCCGAGGCCGTCGGCCTGCCCGTTTCCGGTGTGCCCGAGGCCCTGTCGCGCGGTGTGATCGACGGCACCACGATCCCGTGGGAAGTCACCACCGCGCTGCGCATTTCGGAACTGGTCTCGAACCACACCGAGATCGAAGGTCCGGGCCTCTATACCCTGACCTTCTCGTTCGCGATGAACCAGGACGCCTATGACAACCTGCCGGCCGATCTGCAGGCCGTGATCGACCAGAACTCGGGTCTCGAGTTCTCGATCTTCGCGGGCGGCACGCAGGCCGATGCCGATGGTCCCGCGCGGCAGGCAGCCGTTGACCGCGGCAACAACATCATCACCGTGTCCGAAGCCGATGCGCAGGAATGGCGCGATGTTGTCCAGCCGCTCTATGCGAACTGGGTCGCCGACATGCAGGGCCGCGGGATCGACGGTCAGGCGTTGATCGACCAGGCTCGTGCCCTGATGGCCGAATACGAAGCGAGCCGCTGACGCGCCGCTTGCCAAGAAAACCGAGGGCGCAGCGATGCTGCGCCCTCGACGCTTCACCAGATTGACAGCATTTCGGGGAGGGAAGCATGTCGATACGTTCCAAGTTCGTGGCAGCCACAGCCGCCGTTGCCTTGTCGGCACTGACAGCGGGCACCGTCTGGGCGCAAGAAGTCACCCTGCGTCTTCACCAGTTCCTGCCGCCTCAGGCGAATGTGCCCGCGCTGGTTCTCGATGTCTGGGCCGACCGCGTCGAACAGCAGTCGGGCGGCCGCATTCGCATCGAGCGCTATGCCGCAATGGCGCTGGGCGGCACACCGCCGGAACTGATGGATCAGGTCATCGACGGAATCGCCGACATCGCTTGGACGGTCAACGGGTTCACGCCCGGTCGTTTCCCGCGCTCGGAAGTGTTCGAACTGCCGTTCTTCGTCGAGGATGCGCGCGCCGCGTCGGCGGCGTATTGGCAGATGTTCCAGGAACACATGGCCGACACCGATTACGCCGAGGTGCAAGTTCTGGGCACATGGGTGCATGGCCCGGGGATGTTCCACACCAACCGCCCGGTCCGTACGCCATCTGACCTGCAAGGCATGAAGATCCGCGGCGGATCGCGCATGGTCAACGACCTGCTGACGCGCCTCGGCGCGGAACCGGTGGGCATGCCCGTCACCATGATTCCTGAGTCACTCTCGCGCGGGGTGATCGACGGCGCGACCATCCCGTGGGAGGTTACAACCTCGCTGCGCGTGCCTGAACTGGTCGACAACCATACCGAGATCGATGGCGCCAGCCTCTATGTGCTGACCTTCACGCTGTCGATGAACCGCGATGTCTATGACGGTCTGCCCGCCGATCTGCGGCAGGTCATCGATGACAATTCGGGTTTGGACTTTTCGGTCTTTGCGGGGGGCACGCAGGCAGATGCCGACGGTCCCGCCCGGCAGATCGCTGTCAACCGGGGCAACAATATCATCACCGTTTCCGGTGACGAGGTTGGCCAATGGGCAGCGGCCGTCCAGCCCATCTATGAGAGCTGGGTCGCCGACATGAACGGCCGCGGAATCGACGGGCAAGCCCTGATCGACGAGGCGCGCAGCCTGATGCAGGCTTACCACGCCGCAAACTGACGCAACGACGGTCACGGCCCAAACACATCAGGGCCGTGACCCAAACGCAGCGCTGGCCACCTGCGCCAGCCCCGGGGCGAGACGATGTTCAAGACGATAAACCGGTTCTTTCACGGCATGGCTTGGCTGATGGCCATCATCGGAGGGGCCGTGCTGGCGGCGCTGGTTCTGATGATCTGCGTGTCGATCCTTGGACGGACGCTTTCCAGCATCCTGCATTCCGCCTTCATGCAGGGCAATATGCCCGGCTTGGCGAACTGGTTGATCGGCGCGGGGGTGGGCCCTGTGACGGGCGACTACGAGTTGTTGACCGCAGGTCTGGCCTTTGTCGTCTTTGCCTTCATGGGCTGGTGCCAGATCACAGGCGGCCATGCGACTGTCGATGTCTTTATCTCGGGCCTGCGCGATCGCCCGCGCCGGATTCTGATGGTGGTCATTGAAATCGTCTTTGCCGCCGCGTTGATCCTTGTCGCCGTCCAGCTTTACGAGGGGATGGGGGCGATGATGCGCCGCCGTTCGACGACCTTCCTTCTGCAATATCCGATCTGGTGGAACTATGCGGTCGCGGTTGTTCCCGCGGTGATTGCCGCCGTGATCGGAACCTATGTGGCCATGGTCCGCGTGGCCGAGGTCGTCACCAACCGGAACCTTGTCACCTCGCAGGGAGCGGACCATTGACCAACCTTGAAATCGGTATCCTGTCGTTCCCGGCGCTGTTGCTGATGATCTTCGTCCGCGTGCCGATCGGCCTCGCGATGTTCCTGACCGGGTTCTTCGGCTATTGGCTGGTGACGGGCTCGCCCAACATGGCCATGGCGCGTCTGAAAAGCGGTGCCTATTCCACGTTCGCGTCGGAATCCCTGTCGGTGGTGCCGATGTTCTTGTTGATGGGCTATTTTGCGACCATCGGCGGCATGTCGCAGGCGCTGTTCAAGGCGGCCGAGGCCTTCGTCGGGCATCGCAAGGGGGGCGTCGGCATTGCCGCCATCGCCTCCTGCGCGGGCTTCGGCGCGATCTGCGGATCGTCGCTTGCCACGGCCGCAACAATGGGCCGCGTCGCGCTGCCCGAGCTCAAGCGCTTTGGCTATCACGGAGGCATCTCGACCGCGTTGTTGGCAGCCGGCGGCACTCTGGGGATCCTGATCCCGCCCTCGGTCGTGTTGGTCATCTATGCGATTCTGGCCGAGCAGAACATCGCCAAGCTGTTCCTCGCCGCCTTTGCCCCGGGCATCCTTGCCGCGATCGGTTACATGATCGTCATCTCGATCTACGTGCGTATGTATCCCGACCGCGCCGGGGTCGGCGAACGCGTCACATGGCCGAACCGCATGCGTCTTTTGATGTCGGTCTGGCCGGTGCTGATCGTGTTTCTGGCGGTCGTCGGCGGGATCTATGGCGGCATCTTCACCCCGACCGAGGGCGCCGCGGTGGGCGCGCTGGGCACCGGGCTGATCGCCTTCTTCAACGGCGGGCTGACGCGAAAGACCTTGCTGGACAGCTTCACCTCGACCGCCCGATCGACGGCGATGATCTTTTTCATCGTGTTTGGCGCGGCGTTCTATAACTCGTTCCTTGCCCTGACGCAGGTTCCGCAGACCCTGTCGGAATGGGTCGTGACGCTGGGTCTCAGCCCGGTGATGGTGTTGCTGCTGATCCTCTTGATCTATCTGGTGCTGGGCTGCGTCATGGACAGCCTGTCGATGATCCTGCTGACGGTGCCGATCTTCTTTCCGATGATGATGGCGCTGGACTTCGGGATGTCGCCCGAACATGTCGCGATATGGTTCGGGATCCTTGTGCTGATCGTTGTCGAGACCGGGCTGATCACGCCCCCTGTGGGTATGAACCTGTTCATCATCAACGCTATGGATCGCACGACGCCGATGGTCGAAACCTACAAAGCGGTGTCGTTCTTCGTGTTGTCGGACCTTGTGCGCGTGGGGATTCTGGTCGCCTTCCCGGCCATTACCTTGTTCCTGATTCCCTGACGACTTGCATCGCTTGCGGCAAAAGGGGCCCCTTGGGGCCCTTTTTTTCTTGCCGCGCGGGCAGGTCGATTGTTATGTAATGTAATTAATACGCAGCATAACCGTGGGAGGGGTTCCATGCATATCGACGGACAGATCGCCTTGGTCACCGGGGGCGGCAGCGGGCTGGGGGCGGCAACGGCGCGACTGCTGGCCGCGCGCGGCGCCAAGGTCGCGGTTCTAGATTATGACGGAACGCGCGCCGACGCTGTCGCGGCCGAGATCGGCGGGTTGGGCGTGCAGGCGGATGTCGGATCGGAACCCAGCGTTGCCGCCGCTTTCGATGCGATCGTCGCCGGACTGGGCGGCATGCCCCGGGTGGCCGTGAACTGCGCCGGGATCGGACTGGCCGCGCGCATCGTCGGTCGCGAAGGCAAATTGTCGATCGACACCTACGAGCGCGTGATCCGCGTCAACCTGATCGGCAGCTACATCGTCATGTCCTATGCCGCACGCGGGATGCAGGACCTCGAACCGATGGAGAGCGGCGAACGCGGCGTGATCGTCAACACCGCATCGGCAGCGTGGCAGGATGGTCAGGTCGGGCAATCGGCCTATTCCGCATCCAAGGGCGGGATCGCCAGCATGTGCTTGCCCGCCGCGCGCGAATTGTCCCGCAGCGGCATCCGTGTGATGGCCATCGCGCCGGGCCTGTTCAACACGCCGATGATGGAATCGCTGCCGCCAGAGGTAACGGCCAAGATCGTCGCCAACGTGCCTTTCCCGGACCGGTTGGGCGACCCGTCGGAGTTCGGCCTGATGGTCGCCCAGATCGTCGAGAATCCATACCTGAACGGCACAGTCATCCGGCTGGATGGCGCGACACGCCTGCCGCCCCGGTAACGCCATGCTCGAGATCGCGATCGAGGGCCCGCTGGCAACCTTGACCCTGAATCGACCGGACAAGCGCAACGCGATGTCGGATGCCTTGCTGGCGCAGATTGACGCATTCTTCTCTGCGCCGCCCGCCGGGGTGAAGGTGGCGTTGATGACGGGCGCGGGGGGCAATTTCTGCGCCGGGCTGGACCTGTCGGAACATGTCGGCAGGATGGAGGCCGAGGCCGTCATGCGGCATTCGCGCGGCTGGCATGCCGCGCTGAACCGGATCCAGTTCGGCGGGCTGCCGGTGGTTTCGGCGCTGCAAGGCGCGGTGATCGGCGGCGGGCTCGAGATCGCGACAGCGACCCATGTGCGGGTTGCCGATGCCAGCGCGTTTTTCCAACTGCCCGAGGGGCGGCGCGGCATTTTCATCGGCGGCGGTGCCAGTGTGCGGGTTGGTCGGATTCTCGGGGCTGATCGCATGACCGAAATGATGCTGACCGGCCGTCGCTATGACGCGGCGCAGGGATTGTCGCTGGGACTGGTGCATTATCTCGTCGATGACCCCTTGGCCGAGGCCCGTGCCCTCGCGATGCAGATCGCCGGCAATGCGCCCTTGTCGAATTACATCATGATTCAGGCGTTGTCGCGAATCGACGACATGGGTCGTGACGACGGGTTCTTTACCGAGAGTCTGTGTGCCGCCATTGCGCAAACCAGCACCGACGCGCGCGAGGGGTTGAGCGCCTTCTTGCAAAAACGTGACCCCCGGTTTCGCGGATGAGCGCGCCGGATCACACGCTGCGGGGTTTCCTGGGATACGGGATGAAACGGGCGTTTTCGGCGATCAAGGCGGATGTAGATGCCGTGCTGGCGCCTTTCGGCCTCAGGCTGCTGACGTTCTCGGTGCTTGTCGTGATCCGCGACAACCCGGGCTTGCGACAGACCCAGTTGGCCGAGGTGTTGATGATCGAAAGGCCCAACCTTGTCCTGATTCTCGACGAGTTGGAAGGCGCAGACCTTGTGACACGCAGCCGCGCGCGTGACGACCGCCGTGCGTTCGAACTGAAAGTGACGTTGAAGGGGCGGCGCCTGTTCGACAAGGCCGTTCAGGCCGTCGAAGAACACGACCGCCGCATGACAATGGGGATGACCGACGAGGCGATCGCTGCATTGCGCGATGCGCTGTTACTGGTCGAAACGAATGGGAGGACAGCCGATGAGCGACGCAAGATATCGCACCCATAAGGCGCAACTGGAACCGCGGGCCGATGGCTCGTCGATCATGACCAGCGCTTGGCCGCTGGGCCCGGTCGCACGCTGCGCGACCGATTGGCTGGACGACTGGGCCGCCAAAGCGCCCGACCGTGTGTTCCTGGCGGAACGGTCCGGTGCCGGGTGGCGCGAGGTGACCTATGCGCAAGCCCTCGACATGGTGCGGGCCGTGGCCGCGGCACTGGCCGAACGCGGCATGGATGCACAGACGCCGATCCTGATCATCAGCGGAAACAGCATCGATCACGCGCTGCTGACACTGGCCGCGCAGTATATCGGCGTGCCAACCGTTCCCGTGGCCGAGCAATATGCCCTCATCCCCGCGGCGCATTCCGTGCTGGAGCGCGTGGTCGGAATGATCCATCCGCGCATGGTCTTTGCCGACGATGCCGCCCGCTATGGCACGGCGTTGAACTTGCCGGTGTTCGACGGTGTCGAAAAGCTCGCCAGCACCCAAGCAGCGGCTGGCATGACCACCTTTGCCAGCCTTCTGCGCGCAAGCGGCGATGTATCCGCCCTGAACGCCGCCGTCGGGCCCGACACGGTGGCCAAGTATTTGCTGACCTCGGGTTCAACCTCGCACCCCAAGGGGGTGATCACCACGCAGCGCATGATGTGCACCAATCAGGCACAGCTGGCGGTCTGCCTTCCGTTCGTGACCGAAAAACCGCCCGTGCTGCTGGACTGGCTGCCGTGGAACCACGTGTTCGGCGGATCGCACAACTTCAACCTTGTGCTGTCCAACGGCGGCACCTTCCATATCGACAACGGCAAGCCCATCCCGGCGCTGGCGCATCACACGCTGGACAATCTGCGCATGATTTCCCCGACCATCGCGTTCAACGTGCCGGTCGGCTTTGCCATGCTGCGCGAGGCGATGAAGAACGATCCGGCGTTGCAGCAGCAGTATTTCCAGAACCTCGACATGTTGTTCTATGCCGGGGCATCGT
Source organism: Paracoccaceae bacterium (assembly GCA_041397065.1). GTDB lineage: Bacteria > Pseudomonadota > Alphaproteobacteria > Rhodobacterales > Rhodobacteraceae > Pararhodobacter. Next base: position 76,211 of record JAWKXG010000010.1, read on the forward strand.
TGCCGCAAGACGTCTGGGCCGATCTCGAAGCGATGGCCAAGGCGGTGCGCGGGGACATGCCGCTGTTCAACAGCTCGTGGGGGCTGACCGAAACCGCGCCTGCCGCGCTGATCCAGCACGAGTTCACGCATCAGTCCGGCATCATCGGCGTTCCCTTGCCGGAAGTGCGTATCAAGCTTGTGCCACTGGACGACGAGAACCGGTTCGAGGTGCGCGTGGCCGGCGATACCATCACGCCCGGCTATCTGAACGATCCCGACAAGACGTCAGAGGCCTTCGACGAGGAAGGCTTCTTCATCACCGGCGACGCCATGCGTTTTGTCGACCCGGGCGATGTGAACAAGGGCATGACGTTCGACGGCCGCATTGCTGAGGAATTCAAGCTGTCCACCGGCACTTGGGTTCGTGCCGCCGGGCTGCGGCTGGAGGTTCTGGGCAAGCTCAAGGGGCTGGCGGCAGATGTCGTCATCACCGGGGCCGACCGGCAGCAGGTCGGCGTCTTGATCGTGCCGACCGACGCACTGCGCGCCGATGCCGTCGATCAGGCGGGTGGCTTGGTGACCCCGCAGGCCGCCGAGATTGCGCGCCGTCTTGCCCCGCGCGCAGACGAAGGTTCGGCGCAGGCGATCCGCCGCGCCATGGTTCTGACCGAACCGCCGTCGATGGGCGATGGCGAGATGACCGCCAAGGGCAACATCAACTTCCGCAAGCTGCTGTCACAGCGTGCGGCGCTGGTCGACCGGCTGTATGCCGATGACGACCCTGCCACCATCGTGATCTGACGTATCAGGGGGCAACGGATCGCGGGGCATGACGGGGATCCGGGTTTCCTTCGGCTCTCCGAGGCGCTAAGCCTCGGGGAGCTTTCATTGTCACAGGGTCCCGCATGACCACCGATCTCGCCCATGCTCTTCTCGATGCCGCCCGCAAGGCGGGCGCCGACAGTGCCGACGCCATCGTGATCGAAGGCACGTCGGTGTCGATCGACGTGCGAGATGGCCGGCTTGAACACGCCGAACGCGCCGAGGCGCTTGACCTTGGGCTGCGGGTGCTTGTCGGGCGTCGTCAGGCCTGTGTGTCGGGATCGGATGCGCGTCCCGAAACGATTGCCCTTGTTGCCGAACGCGCCGTCGCCATGGCACGCGAAGCGCCCGAGGACCCTTTCGCCGGGCTTGCCGACCCCGCGCAGTTGTCCGACCGACGCGATGCGCAGGGTTTCGAACTGTGCGACACCGCGCCCGAGCCCGACCCCGCCGATCTACAGGCTCGCGCCCTCGAGGCCGAGGAAGCCGCTCGTGCTGTCGCAGGTGTGACTCAGGTCGACCAGTCATCGGCCAGCTACAGCCGCCGTCAGGTCTGGTTGGCCGCCAGCAACGGTTTTTCGGGCGGATACGAACGAACGTCGCACCATGTTTCGTGCCTCGCCATCACGGGGCAGGGCACGGGCATGGAACGTGACTGGTCTGCCGAATCGCGGATCTTTGGCGCTGACCTTCCTTCTGCGGCCGGCATCGGCCGCGAGGCGGCAGAACGCGCGGTGGCCCGCATGAACAGCATGGCGTCGCCCAGCGGCGCGTTCCCGGTCCTGTTCGATGAACGCGTCGCGGGATCGTTGATCGGGCATCTTTGCGGCGCGATCAATGGTTCGGCGATCGCCCGCGGGCAGAGCTGGCTGCGCGATGCGCTGGGCCAGCGAGTGCTCCCCCAAGGCGTCGATTTGATCGAGGATCCGCACCGCGTGCGGATCTCGGGTTCGCGCCCCTTCGATGCCGAAGGCCTGCCCACCCGCCGCCGGTTGCTGGTCGAGGACGGGATTCTGACGGGCTGGGTCCTTGACCTTGCCACCGCGCGCAAGCTGGGGCTTGAAAGCACGGCGAATGCCGCGCGCGGCCCCAGCGCACCGCCGTCGCCCAGCCTGTCGAACCTTGCGTTGACGCCCGGAACGCGCACCCGCGCCGACCTGATCCGCGACATGGGCACGGGCTTGTTGGTGACATCGATGATCGGGTCGACGATCAACCCCAACACCGGGGACTATTCGCGCGGGGCATCGGGTTTCTGGGTCGAAAACGGGCAGATCACCCACGCGGTGCGCAAATGCACGATCGCAGGAAACCTCCGCGATTTCCTGCTGCGGATGCAGGCGGCGAACGATATCAAGCCGCATGACGGCATGCAGGTCCCGTCGTTGCTGGTCGAGGGGCTGACCATTGCCGGTTGAGGCCGAAACCCCGGTTGCCGCCGATCTGGCGTTGCTGCTTCGCGCGGCCGAAGGGGCTGGTGCGATTGCCCTGCACCATTTCGACAAGGGGGCAAAGGCCTGGGACAAAGGCGACGGTCAGGGCCCCGTGACCGAAGCCGATCTGGCCGTGAACGCGTATCTTCACGATTTCTTGCGGGGTGCCCGACCCGACTATGGCTGGCTGTCCGAGGAAAGCGACCCCCTCGGGGACCTCGCGCGGATCGGGGCCGAGACCGTCTTTGTCATCGATCCGATCGACGGCACACGCGCCTTTATCGACCGGCAGGATGGATTTGCGCATTCGCTGGCGGTCGTACGAAACGGGCTGCCGGTTGCCGGTGTCGTCCATCTGCCGCGCCTTGGCCTGACCTACGCGGCGACATTGGGCGGTGGGGCCACACTCAACGGTGCCCCGATCCATGTTACTGCTTGTTCGGCCATGGATGGGGCGCAGGTTCTGGCGAACCGGCTGGCGCTTGACCCGGTGCATTGGGCGGGCGGGGTGCCACCAGTCAAACGGCATTTCCGCCCCTCGCTGGCATGGCGCCTTGCGCTGGTGGCTGAAGGGCGCTTTGACGCCATGCTGACCTTGCGCGATGCATGGGATTGGGACATCGCCGCCGCCGCGCTGATCACGACCGAGGCAGGCGGCGTCGTGACCGACCGCACCGGGGCCGAACTGCGGTTCAACGGTGCAGCAGCGCGCAGCGCAGGGGTGATCGCGGCGGGGCCGTCCCTTCAGGCCCAGTTCATCCGGTCGCTTGCCACGCCGCGCGTCCATCATCCGTTGCCGTCCTTGCGAGATTGACCGATGGCGCGTGCGCTGTCCCCTTCCTTGTGGCTTCACGCGACCTCGGATACCGAGCTTGCCGTGCTGCAGGTGCTGGACGAACATCTGGCCGATCTGCCCGATGCCCCGCCGCGTATCGTGACCTCGGCCAGAGCCTTCGAAGCCGACGGGTTGGAGGGGTTCATCCGCGAGCATCGGATTTCCGCATTGGTTCTTCCCGGCGCGGCCGTCCCCGCCGATCTGGTCGAACGGGTCCACAAGGCGGGGGTCGCCGTATTTCTGGTGGACACGCCTGACGCCATCCGCACGGGCCGCTGGACGCTGATCCCCGGGCAATTGCGGGGTGTCTTGTCCCATGTCACGGCGATCCATGCCCGCAGCGCGCAAGCCGCCGCGACGCTGGCACGGCAGGTTTCCAAAGGGGTCGAGGTGATCGCCACCGGCCCTCTGGCGCGACGCAAACCAGCGCAGCCGACGAACCGGCCCGAACTGGAATTCCTGCGCGGGACCATCGGCCCGCGCCCGGTCTGGCTGGCCTGTGACGCGACCGCCCCCGAGATTGACCCGATCCTGCTGGCCCATGCCCATGCCTTGCGTCAGGCGCACCGCCTGTTGTTGATCTTGTCGGTTGCCGACGAAGGGTTGGGGCGGCTTGCTTGTACCCGCGCCCGGGACATCGGCTTGACCTGCGCGCAACGCACCCTCGAGGACGAGATCGACGATACGACCCAGGTCTATGTGGCCGATGCGGGCGACGAACCCGGCCTGTTCATGCGCCTGTCGCAAGTTACGGTGCTGGGGGGCACCTTGTCCGGGGCCGGGCACGTCTGCCGGGCCGAGGACGCTGCCGCGCTGGGCTCGGCGATCGTGTTCGGGCCCAGACTCTCGCCTTCGGAAACGGCGTTCCTCGCCGATCTGCAACGCGCAGGCGGTGCTGTTGGTGTTCAGGGCCCCGCGGAACTGGGTGAAGCCGTAACCAGCCTGTTGGTGCCCGAGGCAGGGGCCATCGCCGCGCTGCGGGCCTGGACTCTGGCGACCGAGGGCAGCGACGCCACCCATGCCGTTGCAACCGCGCTGTGCCGTTGGTTCGCGGCGCACGAGGTTCGGCCATGACCCCACCGGGCTTCTGGAATGCGCATCCTTCGCGACCGGGCTGGCGCGCGCGGCTGCTGTCCCCCTTGGGCTGGGCCTATGCCGCGGCCACGCGCCGGAGATTGCGCCAGCCGGGTTACCGCGCCTCGGTTCCGGTGATCTGCATCGGGAACATCAACGCGGGCGGAACCGGCAAGACCCCCACGGTGATCGCGCTGATGCAGGCGCTTCAGGCGCGGGGTGTGGTCGCCCATGTCGTGTCGCGCGGCTATGGCGGAACCGAGGCCGGACCCCTGCGCGTTGACGAGCGCAAGCATCGCGCTTCGCAGGTTGGTGACGAGCCACTGATGATGGCGGCATTCGGCCCGGTCTGGATCGCGCGGGACCGCGCACAAGGTGTTCAGGCGGCCGAAGCCGCCGGTGCGGCACTTGTCCTGCTGGATGATGGTTTCCAGAATCCGTCGGTCGCCAAATCGGCATCGCTGGTTGTTGTCGATGCCGGAGTCGGCTTTGGCAACGGGCGATGCCTTCCCGCGGGTCCGCTGCGCGAACCGGTGCGGGCGGGGCTGGCCCGGGCGCAGGCCGTGCTGACGATCGGAAGCCCGGATCAGCGGCAGCGGTTCATCGAGGATTGGTCTGACGCCCTGTCGGCGATCCCGGTATTCGGTGCCCGGCTGGAGCCACTGGACACCGGGATGAGCTGGCAAGGCTTGCGGGTTTTCGGCTTTGCCGGGATCGGGCGGCCCGGGAAATTCTTTGACACGTTGCGCGCCACAGGGGCTGAGGTGGTGGGCACCAAGGCGTTGGAGGATCACCAACCCCTGACGTCGGCACTTTTTGCCCGGCTCGAACGCGAGGCGAAGGCCGCGCGGGCGCAATTGGTGACGACCGAGAAGGACCTCGTGCGATTGCCACCCGAATTGCGCGGTCGGGTGCTCAACCTGCCGGTGCGGTTGCAGATCGACGAAAGGGACGGGCTGCTGGCAGCGCTGGGGCTTTAGACCCCGGCGCGGGCGATCCGCAAAAGGGCATCGCAATCGGCGTGTTCTTCCAGGTGATCGGCCAGCGCATCGAGCGCCGCTTCGACCCCGTCGTCATAGCGCATGTCCGAAGGATCGGCCCCAAGGCCGCGCAGGAATGCCGCGCGAAACGCATCGGCGGAAAACATCCCGTGCAGGTAACTGCCCATCACCGTCCCATCCGCGTTGGTCGCGCCTTCTGGCGAACCCTCGACCTCGAACAAAGGGCGGGCGCGGTCGGCACCTTCTGTCCGCCCGAGATGGATTTCGTAGCCGTCGGCCTGTGTGCCGCTGGCGACATGGCGCGCGCGGGTCAAGGTGACGCGCTTGTCGGGGCTCATGACCGTATCGACGTTCAACAGGCCCAGACCGGGCACCGTGCCGGGGGCGCCTTCGATCCCGTCGGGGTCCGCGATGGTGCGGCCCAGCATCTGATATCCGCCGCACAGGCCCAGCACCCTTGCGCCGCGCCGACGCGCGGCGGCAAGGTCGATATCCCAACCCTGTGCCCTGAAGTCGGCGAGGTCGGCGATGGTGGATTTCGAGCCGGGGATCAGGATCAGATCCGCCTCGACCGGCAAGGGCAGGCCCGGGGGAATGATGTCGACCTGAACGCCCGGTTCCTGCATCAGTGGGTCGAGGTCGTCGAAATTCGCGATACGGTTCAGCTGTGGCACGACGATGCGAAAAGCGCCGCCCGCGCCGTTGCGTCGCAGGTCGGCGGCATCTTCGGCGGGCAAGCGATGGGCCTGCGCAAACCACGGGATGACGCCCAACCCCTGCCAACCGGTGCGCTGGGCGATCAGATGATAGCCGTCATCGAACAGGCTGGGATCGCCCCGGAACTTGTTGATCAGGAAACCCTTGATCAAGGCCTCGTCACCGGGATCCAGCACCGCCTGCGTGCCGACAAGCTGCGCGATGACGCCGCCCCGGTCGATGTCGCCAGTCAGCACCACGGGCACCCGCGCAGCCTGCGCGAAACCCATGTTGGCGATGTCGTTTGCCCGAAGGTTCACCTCGGCCGGGCTGCCCGCCCCTTCGACGATGACCAGATCGGCCTCGGCGCGCAGACGCTGGAAACTGTCGAGGACGGGGGCCATCAGGCGGGGTTTCAACGCGGCATAGTCCCGCGCGCGCGCCGTCGCGAAACGTTGCCCCTGGACGATCACCTGCGCGCCGGTTTCGGACTCTGGCTTGAGCAGGATCGGGTTCATGTGCACCGACGGCGGCACCTTGCACGCCATCGCCTGCATCGCCTGCGCCCGCCCGATCTCGGCCCCGTCGGGCGTGACGGCGGCGTTGTTCGACATGTTCTGCGGCTTGAACGGCCGCACGGCAAGGCCCATGCGGGTGAAGACTCGGCAGAAACCCGCAACCAGCATCGACTTGCCGACATTCGAGCCCGCGCCCTGGATCATCACCGTTGCCATGTCGCACCCTTCCCGCTGATGCCGCTTGCCTAGCGCATGGGGAAAGACAGGGAAAGGGGGCGCTGCCCCCTCGGCCTTGCGGCCTCACCCCCGGGATATTTCCGGACAGATGATGGATCAGCCGAGGATCTCGTCGATTGCGTGCCGGAAGATCGCCACACCGACCGGGATCAGGTCGTCGGGGAAGTCATAAGTTTGCGTGTGCAGGGCGGGATGATCGCGCCCCGCGCCCAGAAAGATCATCGCCGACTTTGCGCCCGCGCTTCCGAAACGGCCAAAGTCTTCGGACCCGCGCATCGGCATGTCGCCGGCGTGATGGGTGATCCCGTTCGCCTCGAGCGCGCGCGCCAGAACGGCGGTGGCTTGGGGATCGTTGACGCAGGCACCGAAGTGATCGTGCAGCGAGAAGTCGATACTCAACCCAGCGGCCTCGGCTTCACTGCGGGCCAGGGATTGCGCCTGATCGACGAGCGCGGCGAGGTCGTCATCGGCCAAGCCCCGCAGCGTGACCCAGAGTTCGGCGTCGCCGGGGGCGATGCCGAAGGCGGGTTCACCCATCCGCAGATGCGTGATCGTTGCCAAGCGGAACCCGGGCCCCATGGCACCGCCCGGCCCCATCGCGCGCAGCCCGTCGATGAGGCGCGCCAGAACCGGGGTCGGGGCACGTCCGGTCTCGGGCAGCGAGGCATGCGCCGTGGATCCGCGCAGCACGATCCGCAATCCGGCCGAGGCGCAGTTGGCCGGGCCCGGCGCCAGCCACGCGTCGCCCAGCGCGACACCGGGCATGTTGTGCAGCGACAGCGCCCAATCGGGGGCAAGCGGCGCAAACTCGGGATCGGCCAGCACAGCCGCCGCGCCGGAACCGTCTTCCTCGGCGGGTTGGAACATCAAGACCACGCGGCCCTTGGCAGGCCGTTTGCGCGACAGCAGCCGCCCAAGCCCCAAGAGGATCGTCGAATGCCCGTCATGACCGCACAGGTGCCCCTTTCCGGGGATCTCGCTGGCGTGGGGGATGTCGCCCCGTTCGAGGATCGGCAGTGCGTCGAGTTCGGCGCGGATCATGACCGTTGGCCCCGGCTGGGCGCCCGAAAACACGGCCGCGACGCCATGCCCGCCCAGACCGGTGACCACCGTTTCGGGGTTCAGCGCCGCCAGCGCTTGCGCGATGGTGCGCGCGGTCTCGACCTCTTGCCCCGATACCTCGGGGCGGCGGTGCAGGGCGTGGCGAAAGGCGACGAGTTCGACGCGGTCGGCATTGGTCAGGGTCATGCGGGGTCCTCGGGGAACAGGAGCGGGCCGATGGTCGCACAGTCAAGGGCGATGGCCGCGATTTGGATGATGGTCGGGCGGGGCACGTCGCGGGACAGGTCCAGCGCGGCGCGGCGCAGCGCCTCTCGGACGCGGGCGATGATTTCGGCAGGCAAGATGTCGCGCGTCGGGTGCCGTGCAAAATGGGCCTCTTCGCGGGCGAGGTCCTCGACCAGCGGATCGATCACGCGCCCCCCGCCGCCGGGATAGCGATACCACCCCACGCCCCCCTTGCGACCCAGGCGGCCTTCGGGAACCATGCGGTCCAGCACGGGCAGGGGCAGCGCGCGGTGGCCTCGCGCGTCTTCGGCGCGGTGCCGGGCATAGGCCCTGTCGAGGCCGCGCAGATCCTGTGCCGCACAGGGACCCAGCCCGAACCCCACCGATTCAAGCGCGGTGTCGACATCCCAGGGCGTGCTGCCGTCGAAGATCAGGTCCTCGGCGCAATCTTCAATCGTCGCGATCAACGCGGCGGCGATGGGGCGGGGTGTCGTGATGGAGGGCACCCCCAGAACCTTGGCGAAGTGGCGCGCGCGGTCGAGGGTGGCGCGATCGGTCGATGCAGTGGCGTGCAGTTCGATCAGCCCCGGATCCGGTGGCGGGGCGATGGTTTCCATGGTCAGGACATCGTCTGCGACGCTGACGTCACCGCCCATGCGGGCCACGAGCGCATCGGGGGATGCGATTGGCCGCAGCGGGGCCAGCGGGCAGGGGCCGGCGGAATCGCTGGCAGCGATCAGCACGGTTGCGCCACGCGCGGCGCCGGGGTCGTTGGTCACCACGATCCCTGTTTCGGCGCCGGCACGCACCAGCAAGTCACGCGCGCGCTGCACGTCCGAGGGGTTTTCTTCCAGCAAGGTGACCCGGGCCCCGGTGCGGGCGATGGCAACGGCAAGCCCCAGCGCCTGCGGACTCCCGCCGCACAGAACAGGGTGGTCCAGCAACCGATCGTGCTGTTCGGTCATTCCAGAAAACCGCGCTCGCGGATCAGCGAGAGCAGGGCGTCCAGCGATTGTTCCGGGGTCTGCCCCGAGGTATCCAGCCGGGCGCTCGCCTGATCATAGAGCGTCTCGCGGCTGGTCAGGATGAACCTGAGCTGATCCATCGCTTCGGGGTTGCCAGCCATCGGGCGGGTGTCGCCTTGACCACGAACGCGGGCCATGTGCTCGCCGGGGCTCGCCTTGATCCAGATCGTATGGAAGTTCGTCAGCAGCGCGTTGAACACCTCGGGCTCGGCGACGATACCACCCGCGACGGCCAGGATGACGGTGTCATGCGTGGCAACAACGCGGCTGAGGGCCTGAGCTTCGAGGCGGCGATAGCCTTCCTGACCATAAAACGCCATGAGTTCATTGACCGGCATGCCTGACTGTTCTTCGATCTCGCGGTTGAGTTCGAGGAACGGCACATCGAGGGCTTCGCCCGCCAAGGCGCCCAACGTCGATTTCCCCGCCCCGCGCAGACCGATCAGGGCAACGCGGCGGCGCCGCGCGTCGCGGCTGGGCACGGGTGCCAGCATCTCGAGCACGCGCGTCCGGGTGTCCGCCGTGGCGGCACGGAACAGTTCGGCGGCGCGCAGTGTGTCCGATGTCCAGGGGTCGTCCTCGCCCACCAACCATTCGATACGGTGACCCAAGGCCTCGGCCACGCGTTGAAGCAGGCCGATGGAGATATTGCCATCGCCGGCTTCGAGCAGTGCCAGGTAGCGCGGCGAAACCCCGGAAACTTCGGAAAGCACGCGGCGGGGGATGCCCTTGAGTTCGCGGGCCTTGCGCACCCTCTCGCCGACGCGTGCGATCAATGCCCGGACGGCCGCGTCACCGGCGCGGTCGTCATCGGCCACGACCGTCTCACCGCGAAAGTTGGTAATCTCGGACATGCGAGGCTCGGGTTGGAAACATAGTGCACAATCCTAGGGCAAGGGATCGGGCCTAACAATAGGGTCGGACCCGGTTTCCGGACCCGCTGCACTATCCTGCCGCCGTGTCGATCAGTTTCTGAAGCGTTGCGCGGACTTCGGGGGGTGGCGGCGTCTTTTTCAGGCTTCCGGCTGTGACGAAGACGCACACGAAGCGGCCCTCGAAGCAGGTGTCCTCGCCCTGACGTCCGACCACGGAAAACTGGATCGAGGTCTCGCCCAGA